>NZ_JAEUPY010000479.1 GCF_016790065.1 Steroidobacter sp. | reverse complement strand
CTAACGTCGATTTTGGGTCGCGGCAGCACGGGCACGGTTTATAAGGCCGTCGACCGCCATCGCGCGCACTTGGATCCGACGGCGCGCTGTGTCGCTGTGAAGGTGCTGAAGCTCAACTACGAGCATCGGCCGGACGAACTGGCGCAGCTGGAACGCGAGTTTCACGAGGCCCAGTCGCTGTCCCATCCCAACGTGGTCAGCGTGTTCGACCTGGATCGCGACGGCAATGTTTATTTCATCGTCATGGAGTTGCTCGAGGGCGAGCTGCTCGCTGACATTCTGAAGCGGCTGGATGGTCAGCCCATGGCGCACCATTACGCGCTGGGCATCATCAGCAGCGTTGGCGCCGCGCTGGCGCATGCGCATCGGCGCAATGTCGTCCATGCGGATCTTAAGCCGCGCAACATCATGATTACGTCGACTGGCGAAGTGCGCGTCCTCGACTTCGGCTTCTCGCGCGACCGGCCGCTCGATTTGCACACCGCGTCGGGACTGCATGAAGGTCCGGTCGCCGCGCCGGCCTATGCCAGCGTGGAGCGAGTGAACGGCAGCGATCCGCATCCCAGCGACGACGTTTACAGCCTGGCCTGTATTGCTTATGAGCTGCTGTCCGGGCGGCATCCCTTCGGTGGTCGCTCTGCGCCGCTCGCGAGAGCGCACGGCCGCGCGCCACAGCGCATCGCGGGCTTGAGCGGCAAACGACAGCAAACGTTGCAGCGGGCTTTGTTGTGGACTCGCGGTGAGCGTCGAATCGATATCGTCGAGTTGCTGACGGGGCTGGGCTGTGGCGAAGCGCCGAGTCGTCTCGGTTCGCCTTCTGAGCTCGCCGTGCCCGACGTGTCGCGCTCACGCTGGCGCCGGGTCGCGGTTGCGATGCTGCTCGCGATGGTCTTTGCGGCGAGTGGTTACTTCGTTTGGCAGTACGAGTTGTTGCCGAAAAATCTGGCCAACGTGCTACCGGTGATGCCGCCGTTCGCCGATCGTGAATTACAGAGCGAAGCCACCGGGCGCAACCCGGTCGAGGAACGGCCGGCACGGGTCAGCGATAGTGTCGGCTCGCAACCGCTGTCGACGATTACTCCGCCCACGGTTGAACCGTTGGCTTCGTCGGAGCGTCCGGCTTCAGGCGCTGCTCCGAAGGTCACGCAGCCTGCCGCGCCGACGGGTCGAGCCGATGCTCGGCAGCCAGCTGAAACGGCACGAACGCCAGCAGCGACGCAGTCGCAGCCGCGCACGCAGTCGGAACAGGCCGCTGGATCCAGTGTGCCCGCGACTCAGTCGGCGTCATCGTCGGCAGCAGCGCGGCCCATCTCCATCGAATTCGACAAGGACAGTTACGTTACTTCCGAAGGCGACGGCTCGGTGCGGCTGCTGGTCCGGCGTTCGGGTTCGACGCGTCGTGAAGTCACGTTCACTTGGAATCTGCGCGCCAACTCGGCGGAGATGGGCTCAGACTTCGCCGGCATCGGCCCGGGCACGGAGCGCATTCCCGCCGGTGTGCGTGAAGCTCATATCACCATCCCGCTGGTGCAGGACTCGATCAAGGAAACCACTGAGCTGTTCCTGGTCGAGCTGCAAGTCAATGAAGAAGGCGTGACCCTCGGCGAGCGCAGCAGCGCCGCTGTCATCATCGTCGACGACGACTGATCGCCCGTGGACGTGCGATTCTCCGGACAAGCGTTGCATTGTCAGCTCGGCCGTACTGAGCTGGAGCGTTTGGTGTCGGGCCGTGCGGTGGATCTGGTCGTGGCATTGCCCCGCCATCATGCATTCAGAGTGAGCATTCGACCGTCGGTGATGACTGCCGAGCGCGGCGGCTGGCAGTTGGATAGCGACCCCACCGGGATTTGGGTCACCGTGCCTCGCGCGGAGCTCGAGCAGCTCGGCCAAACCACGACCTTCGCCGAACGCCTCTTGCACGACTTTCCAGTGACGTCAGATGCAAACCTGCAGCTGATATTGGAAGTCATCCCCGATTCGGCACCGGCAGAACGCAGCGTCCTGGAGATTACTCCCCAGCTGGACCTTGCCGAATAAACGGCTCCGACTCCGAGCCAGCGCCGCAGCCAAAAATATCCTGCTGCCGGCAGAAGCGCCGACGCTTACTTCTTCGCTTGTTCTCTCTGCACGGCTCGATAGCCGATATCGCGTCGATACTGCACGCCGTTCCATTTGATCTTGTCGCACAGCGCATAGGCAGCTCGCTGAGCGTCGCTGACGGTCTTGCCCAGGCCGACGGCACACAACACTCGCCCGCCGCTGGTAACGACTTTGCCGTCGTCCAGCGTGGTGCCGGCATGAAACACTTTGCCGGCCAAGGTCGCAGCGTCATCGAGACCGCGAATCTCATCGCCTTTGCGCACCGAGTCCGGATAACCGCCAGCAGCGAGCACGACACCGAGTGCCGCTCGCGGATCCCACTCGGCAGTCACCTGGTCGAGTCGACCATCCAATGCCGCTTCACACAGCGCAGTCAGATCGGTCTTGAGACGCGACAGGATGGGCTGAGTCTCCGGATCGCCGAAACGGCAATTGAACTCGAGCACGTTGGGCGTGCCATCCGGCGCAATCATGATGCCGGCGTACAGGAAGCCGATATACGGCGTGCCATCGCTGATCAAACCCTCGGCCGTCGGTCGCATCACTTCATTCATGATGCGTGCGTGCAGCTCGTCGGTGACGACGGGGGCGGGCGAGTAGGCACCCATGCCGCCGGTGTTCGGTCCTTGGTCGCCGTCATCGCGACGCTTGTGATCTTGCGACGTGGCCAGCGGCAGAATGTGTTTGCCGCTGACGATGGCGATGAAGCTCGCTTCTTCGCCTTCCAAAAACTCTTCGATGACCACGGTGTTGCCAGCAGCGCCGAACTGTCCGTCGAACATCGCCTGCGTGCTCGCTATCGCTTCTTCCTGGGTCTCGCAGATGATCACGCCTTTGCCGGCCGCGAGGCCGTCGGCTTTGACCACCAGCGGAGCACGCTGAGCGCGCACCCAAGCGGGATCGAAATTGGCTTTGGTGAAAGTCGCGTACGCCGCCGTGGGAATCTTGTGACGACGCAGGAATTCTTTGGTGAAGGCTTTCGAACCTTCCAGGCGCGCGGCGAGCTTGCGCGGACCGAAGCAACGCAAGCCAGCGGCTTCGAACGCATCGGTAACGCCGATCACCAGCGGCGCTTCCGGGCCGACGATGGTCAGATCGATTTTTTCGCGCTTGGCGAAGTCGAGCAACTTGTCGATGTCGTCGGCTGCGATGTCGACGTTGGTGACGCCGTGCTCGAGCGCGGTGCCCGCATTGCCGGGGGCAACGAAGACCGCAGTGATTCGCGGAGTGTTGGCAATCTTCCACGCGAACGCATGTTCGCGGCCACCGGAACCCAGAATCAGAACGCGCATAGTTTCTCTACGTCAGTTGTCGCGAGCCGCAGCTCGCGAGCGGCGGCTCAGTGTCTGAAGTGCCGCATGCCGGTCAACACCATGGCCATGCCATGTTGGTCGGCCGCGGCGATCACTTCGTTGTCTCGCATCGAGCCGCCCGGTTGAATCACGGCCTTGATGCCGAGTTCGGCAGCAACGTCCAAACCGTCGCGGAACGGGAAGAACGCATCCGACGCCATCACTGCGCCGGCCACTTCCAGACCTTCGTCCTTGGCCTTCATGGCAGCGATGCGGCTCGAGACCACGCGGCTCATCTGGCCGGCGCCGACGCCGAGGGTCATGCGCTCTTTCACATAGATGATGGCGTTGGACTTGACGTACTTGCACACCTGCCAAGCGAACAGCAGGTCGGCGAATTGTTCTTCGCTCGGCACCAGCTTGGTGACGACGCGTAGGTCGGGGCGCAGGATGCGACCTTCATCGCGCGTCTGCACCAGCAGACCGCCGTTGACGCTGCGATATTCGTGACGAATGCCAGTTGCTTGCAAACTTCCAGTGATAAGCACGCGAACGTTTTCCTTTCGCGCGCAAATCTCCAACGCGTCGGCATCGACTTCCGGCGCGATGATCAGTTCGACGAACTGACGCTCGACGATGGCGCGCGCTGTGCTCGCATTGAGCGGGCGATTGAACGCGATGATGCCGCCGAACGCTGACGTAGGGTCGGTGCGATACGCACGATCGTAGGCAGCGAGCGTGTCGCCGGCCACAGCGACGCCGCACGGATTCGCATGCTTCACGATGACGCAGGCCGGCTCATCGAATTGACGCACGCATTCGAATGCAGTGTCACCGTCAGCGATGTTGTTGTACGAGAGCTGCTTGCCCTGCAATTGCTTGGCAGTGCCGATGCTGGCACCCGGTACATCGGCGACGGCGTAGAACGCTGAGCTCTGATGCGGGTTCTCGCCGTAACGCAGATCCATACGTTTCTGGAACTGCAGAGCCAACGACTCCGGATATTCTTCCTTCGTGTCCTGCGGAGCCTGAGTCACGCGCGTCAAATAACTGGCGACTGCCGAGTCGTAGCTGGCGGTGTGTGCAAATGCTTTGGCCGCGAGTCGCTTGCGCGTTTGCTCGGAGACCGCGCCGTCGGAATTGTTCAACTCATCGAGCACGGCTGTGTAGTCCAGCGGATCGACGATCACCGTTACGCGATCATGATTTTTGGCCGATGCGCGCACCATCGCGGGGCCGCCGATGTCGATGTTTTCGATGGCGTCTTCGTAAGTGCAATCGGGTTTAGCGATGGTCGCCGCGAACGGATACAGATTCACCACCACCAGATCGATGGGATCGATGCCGTGCTGGCGCATGACTGCATCGTCGATCTCGCGCCGGCCGAGCAGGCCACCGTGAATTTTCGGATGCAAGGTTTTGACGCGACCATCCATGATTTCCGGAAAGCCGGTGTGCGCCGATACCTGCGTCACCTGGATGCCATGCTTCTCCAACAGGCTGGCGGTGCCGCCCGTCGAAAGAATCGCTACGCCACGACGTTGCAACGCCTGCGCGAATTCCACCAGACCATCTTTGTTGGAAACACTCAGCAGCGCGCGGCGCACGCCAATCTTCGACAGAGCCGGGGACATGTGCGGTGATTCTCTTGCAAACCAAACAACGAACCAAGGCGCCGGACGAATTAGTTGTCCAGGCCGTAAGTCTTCAACTTCTTGCGCAGCGTGCCGCGATTGATGCCGAGAATGTCGGCAGCGCGACTCTGGTTACCTTCGGCGTAATGGAGCACGGCTTTGAACAGCGGTTCTTCCACTTCACGCAGCACCAGGTCGTACAACTGCCCGGGCTTGTGACCGTTCAAGGTCGCGAAATAAGAATCGAGCGCTTCCGCCGTCATCGTCCTCAAGGGCATCGCCCGCGTCGCGGGCCGAGCCAGCGGCTCGCGGCGAGCTCTGGTTGTTTTTCTGGGGGCCATGGCCTCTCCGCCAAAATTCTTTGCAATCAAATGTTCGTTCACGTCGCGTGCCTCTCACTGGCGCGCGACTCGTTCAAGCCGCGCTAGACAGTCTCTCTTCCGGCGCTTCTGCGAGCGCATTGAAATACGCCTGGACGCGGTCGATTTGTGTCGACGCGTCAGTCGCCTGCATCACGGCTTGTCGTAAAGCCGGCGCAGACGCGCGACTCTTCGCATACCAATCGATGTGTTTACGCGCGACCCGGACTCCCGCCTCCTCCCCGTAGAAGGCATGCAGATCGCGCAAATGAGCGAGCATGATATCACGGACTTCTGCGATGGAAGGTGGTGCGTATGAGTGCGCGTCATGTGCGCCATCGTTCAGCCCAGCGAGAATTTCTCGGAAAATCCACGGCTGACCTTGTGCGCTGCGCCCGATCATCAAGCCATCTACGCCAGTCTGTTCAAGTACGTGCTTCGCTTTCGCTGCTGAGTCAATGTCGCCATTGGCGAAAATCGGAATCGACACGCTTTGCTTGATGCTACGGATGGTGTCGTATTCGGCGCTTCCCTGGTACATGCAAGCGCGCGTGCGGCCATGAATCGCCAGCGCTTGCACGCCGATTGCTTCGGCCATGCGCGCAATCGCCGGGCCGTTGCGATGTTCGGGATCCCAACCGGTGCGCATTTTCAATGTCACCGGCACGCTCACCGCCTTGACAACGGCTTCCAGAATCTGCCGTACCAGCGGCTCATCTTTCATCAGCGCCGAACCGGCCGCCTTATTGCAAACTTTTTTCGCCGGGCAACCTAAATTGATATCGATGATTTGCGCGCCGGCATCGGCGTTACGTCGCGCGGCCTCGGCCATCATCTCCGGATCGCCGCCAGCGATCTGCACCACGCGCGGCTCAGGCTCGCCACTGTGGTCCATGCGCCGACGCGACTTCTCGGTGTGCCATAAACGCACATCGCAAGTCAGCATTTCTCCAGCAGCTATTGCCGCGCCCATGCGTCGACACAACAGTCGAAACGGCAAGTCGGTCACGCCTGCCATGGGCGCGAGCGCCAGATTGTTGACCAATTCGTAAGGCCCGATGCGCATCACAGTTTGCCCGGCACGTCGGCGGCGCAGACTGCACCTCGCGCGCCACGCAGGCACACGTCGAAACGAAAACCTTCGGCGTCCGGTCCCGGATCGACGATGGCGATGCTCGCATTGGTTTGTTGAGCCGGTGCCAGCATGCGGTCGGGCGCGGCGGTCGGGTCCAGATACTCGGCGGGTTCGAACTCGCGCGCGCGCACCTGATCTCCCCAACGATCTTCGAGCACCAACTTCAGCAACGGGTAAGGCTGAGGAAAGTCGGCGAGATTTTTCACACTGGCGCGCACCTTCAACGTTCCGGGGGCCGCCGGATCGGCGATCACGCCCCATTGGCGCACTTCGTAGGCGTGCAGGTTCCAGTCAGGGCGCAAGCTCAGGCCGAGCGCGCCATAAATACTTTGCATGGGTCCGCCGAGCTGCGGGTGACGCGCCAGATCCGACCGGTAGTGATGTACGACTTGCACGAGCAGCGCCAGGAACAGCGGCACGGCGAGCAGCGACCACAGCGGCGAGGGCGTGTCGCTGCGTTGCTGAGTCGGGAAATCGAACTCGGTGGGTGAGTCGTCGACGGTGATCGCGCGCGGATTGCGACGTGAGCGCACGCTCGGCTCGCGTGTGCGAGTCGGCGTGAAAGTGGCTTGAGGTTGCTGCTGAGCCCATTGACCGGATTGTGACGCGGCTCGCTCGGCTTCCATTTCGGCCGCGGCCGCTTGGATGTCTGCGTCTTCCTCGACCACGCTGGAATATTCCTCGCGCATGTCGATGACTTCGATTTCCGGCTCGCTGTCGAGCAAGGCATCGTCCTGATCGATCTCGACCCATTCTTCGACGGTCTGTTCGCGAATCTGCGGCTGACCCTGACCGCTTTCGTCGATGGTCTCGTACACGCCGCTGATTTCGATGTGGCGGCCTTCGAGCGTGATCTCCTCGTGCTCGACCGGCTCCTCGACTTCGATCTGGCCGGGTGTCTCCGGCGGCTGCGGCAGGGCGCGTGGCGGCCGCATGTAACGTCCGCTTTCGACGTCGCCGGCGTCGTTCTCCTCGATCAAACGTTCCAGCGCGTCGAACTGTGTCTGGCAGCGGCCGCAACGGACCTGGCCGTGCGCGACCCGGAGGATCTCGCTCGTGACGCGAAAGGTCGTCTGGCAGCTGGGACACTGAGTCAGCATGCGAAGATCATCACGATCCAAAACGATTTAGGGCGGTGGAGTCGGCCGGCGCACGCCGTCGAGGCGCACCCAGTCGTCTCGGACCACGACGGGGCCGATATCAAACCACGGCGCATATGTGGTTGCTACAGCTTCCGCCTGATTCTGAAGAATTCCCGACAGCACCAGTCGACCGCCGCTGCGAACCCGGCCGGCGAATGCCGCCGCCAGGCTGGCCAACGGCCCGGCCAGGATATTTGCCAGCAGAATGTCGGCTGGTGCGCCATGACCTTCATCGGCGTCGACCAAGCGTGCCGTGATCAGCTGCGCCACGCCGTTGCGTTCAGCGTTGTCGTGGGTTGCCAGGAGCGCTTGCGGATCGATGTCGATGGCAAGCACGTCGGCTGCGCCGAGTTTGGCGGCGGCGATGGCGAGGATGCCGGAGCCGCAGCCGAAATCGATGACCCGTGCGCCGGCGACCTGTGCGCTATCCAACCATTCCAGGCACAGCGCCGTCGTGGGATGCGTACCGGTGCCGAAGGCGAGCCCGGGATCGAGTTCGATGAGCACCGGCGCTTTGCTGGTGGTCAGCTGAGCGGCGTCTGGTTGCTGGCCGCCGGGGCAAATCCACAAGCGTTCGCCGAAACGCATGGGCTTGAAGTCTTTCAGCCATTCACGTTCCCAGGCGCGATCTTCGAGAGTTTCGAAGTGGGCATGGCTCAAAGGCTGAGCGAGCGGGTCACCCAGCTCGGCTGCGAGCGTTATCAGCACTTCATCGCGATGGACTGCGCCGTCGAATAGCGCCTTCACGCGGACGCGTGGCCACAGCGGAGTCGTTCCGGGCAGCGGTTCGAGAACGGGATCGTCACCCTCGTCTTCGAGGGTGATGGAGGAGGCGCCGGCCGCGAGCAGCGCATCCTCATACGGCGCAGGGTCGGCTGCGCCGATCGGAAGGATGAGCTGCAGGAAAGGCATGGCCGATTATTTAATTCCCAGGATTTATTTGATACCCAGGATTATTTAATACCCAGGCGGCGTTCCAGGTAATGAATATCCAGTCCGCCGGCCTTGAAGGCGGCGTGATTGAAAATTTCCTGGTGCAACGGGATGTTGGTCTTGATGCCTTCGATGACCATTTCCGACAGGGCGTTCTTCATCCGAGCGATGGCGGTGTCACGATCTTCGCCGTAGGCGATGACTTTGCCGATCATCGAATCATAGTAAGGCGGCACCGTATAACCACTGTACAAATGGCTGTCGACCCGGATGCCCGGGCCGCCCGGTGCGTGGAACAGCTTCACCGGACCCGGCGAAGGAATGAAACCCTTCGGATCTTCGGCGTTGATGCGGCACTCGATGGCATGGCCACGAATCTGGATGTCGTTCTGGGTCCAAGGCAGGCGCTCGCCGGAAGCGACGCGCAGCTGGGCCTTCACGATGTCGATGCCGGTGATCTGTTCGGTGACCGGATGTTCCACCTGCACGCGCGTGTTCATTTCGATGAAATAGAACTCGCCGTCCTGATACAGGAATTCCAGCGTGCCGGCGCCGCGATAACCGACGTCCCGACAGGCAGCGACGCAACGATCGCCGATGGCCTTGCGCTGTTTCGGAGTGATGCCCGGCGCAGGCGCTTCTTCGATGACTTTCTGGTGGCGACGTTGCAGCGAGCAGTCGCGTTCGCCCAGATGCACCACGTTGCCGTAGTTATCGGCCAGCACCTGGATTTCGATATGACGCGGCTTTTCGAGGAACTTCTCCATGTAGACCTCGGCGTTGCCGAACGCGGCCAAGGCTTCGGCCTGGGTCACGTTGATCGCATTGATCAAGGTCGCGTCGCTGTGGACCACGCGCATGCCGCGGCCGCCACCGCCGCCGGAGGCTTTGATGATGACCGGATAGCCGAGCTCATGCGCGATACGGAAGTTTTCATCCGCATCGGCGCCGAGCGGGCCGCCGGAGCCGGGCACGCAAGGCACGCCAGCGGCCTTCATCACGCGGATCGCCGACACCTTGTCGCCCATCATGCGAATGGTTTCGGGCTTGGGGCCGACGAAAATGAAACCGCTCTTCTCCACGCGCTCGGCGAAGTCCGCGTTCTCGGACAAAAAGCCGTAGCCGGGATGGATGGCGACCGAGTCGGTCACTTCCGCGGCGCTGATGATCGCCGGCATGTTCAGATAACTGTCTTTGGAGGCCGGCGGGCCGATGCACACCGACTCGTCCGCCAGCAGCACGTGCTTCTGGTTGAAGTCGGCAGTGGAATGCACGGCGACCGTTTTGATGCCTAGCTCACGGCAGGCGCGCAATATCCTTAGCGCGATCTCGCCGCGATTGGCAATGACTACTTTTTCCAACATGTTTGGTTTTTTACCCGCGCACGCCGGCCGACGAGGGGCGGGCGTGCGACGAAGTTAAGCGGTGGCGATTATTCAATAATGAACAGGGGCTGGCCGAACTCGACCGGATCGCCGTTCTTCACCAGCACCGCCGTGACTCGGCCGGATTTGTCCGACTCGATCTGATTCATCATCTTCATGGCTTCGATGATGCACAGGGTGTCGCCGACATTCACTTCGCTGCCGATGTCGACGAACGACTTGGCGCCCGGCGAAGCGGAGGAGTAATACGTGCCGACCATCGGCGCCGTCACGGTGTGATCGGCTTTGCTCGGCGCAGCGGCGACGGCCGGAGCAGCAATAGCTGCCGGTGCGGCGGCGACCGGTGCAGCCACCGGAGGAGCAGCGTAGTGCACGATCGGCGCGGCGGCCTGGCCCTGCGGATAGCGGCTGATGCGCACCGACTCCTCACCCTCACTGATCTCGATCTCGGCGATGCCGGATTCCTCGAGCAGCTCGATGAGTTTTTTGACCTTGCGAATATCCATATGGACCCTCTTGTTCTTTTCCAGCTTGGAGCGCGGAAAGAGTGCGAAAAAAACGCCAGCGCTACGACTTTATTTGCGGGGCAGGGTCAGGTAATTCGCCGCGGCGCGCAGCGCCAGCTCATACCCGAATGCACCCAGTCCCGTAATCGTGCCGATGGCGATGTCGGAGAAGTAAGAGTGATGGCGGAAAGACTCCCGCGCATACACGTTGCTCAGATGTACTTCGATGAAAGGAATCTTCACGCCCAGCAGCGCGTCACGCAGGGCCACGCTGGTATGCGTGAACGCTGCCGGATTGAAGATGATGCAGGCGACGTGCGAAGTCGGCGCCTCGTGGATCCGGCTGATCAACTCGGCCTCGGCATTGCTTTGGAACGCCGACAAGTGATGGCCGGATTCCGCCGCGAGCTGGCCCACGCGGTTCACGATCTGCTCCAAGGTGACGGACCCATACGTGCCCGGCTCGCGAGTGCCGAGCAGGTTCAAGTTGGGGCCGTTCAAGAGCAGCAGGTGCGCCATGCGGATGAGTTATGAAAATTCACTGCAACGAAGATGGCGGCGAGTTTAACCAGATTGGGTGCAATTTGGCGATGGTTTGCACCACGATCCAAGCGGATCGCGGCTACATCGGGGCTTTTTGTGGGCAAATCCGCAACAGTGGCGGAAGCCCTGGCGCGCGCTGCCTGGCCCTTCGAATCCCGTTCTTTAGCGCCCGCGCCGGAAAAATAGGGGCGGCATCATAGCCGATCTGGCGGTGTCGGCCAGCTTTACTGTTTGGCCTCGGGCAATTCCGCGAGTTGCTTGGCTACAACGGTGCGCGCACTGAATGGCGTCAACTCACCGCTGTTCACCTTGCGGACGGCTGCCAGCATGATTTCGGCCTGCGGCGGATGCAGCTCGCCGAGGTGGAATAGCACCAGGCGCTGCTGGTTATCGGTAAATACCGTGAACGGGAAGCCCAGCGAGCCACGGCCGAACTTGGTCACCGCCTCGAGCCCGTCTTGTTCGCCGATCAGCAGCGGATAGCCGATGCCGATCTCTTTGGCGTACTTCAACACGTCATCGCGAAAGTCGACTGCGACGCCGACGATCTGGAAGCCTTCCGCGCCGTGCTCGGCCTGGATCTTGTTCAGCAGCGGAATTTCGCGACGGCAAGGCGCGCACCAGGTCGCCCAGAAATTCACGATCATCGACTTGCCTTGCCAACTGCGGATGGATTGCGGCTGGCCGTCGAGGTTGGCGAGCGTGAAGTCGGGCAGCACGTCGGGGAGCCCATCGGCGCCGCCTTCTGTTTCAGATGCTGCTTCCGTTTCGGCCGGTGCGCTCGTGGTCTGCGCCTGCTCGACGTTCACGCGAGGCGCGATGCCGAAGTGATAAAGACCGAAGCCTGCCGCCGCCGCAATGACGGCGACCACAACGTAACCGATGGGTTTCATATCAGCTGTCTCAAACGAAGAGCGGCTCGCGGCCGCGTGAGTACGAGAAGAAGCGCGGTTCTAACTACCGAATGCCGCTCGCACATGTTCGCTGAAGCGCTCGGCTTTCACGAATCCTACCAGTCGAAAGTCTTTGCGTTCGACTCCATCGGCGCCATAGAACGCGATGGTCGGCGGGCCGTAGATTTCGAAACGGGTCATCAGCGCTTTGTCGTCATCGTCATTTGCGGTCACATCCGCCTGCAATAACACCGCGTCGGCCAGCGCCGCCTGAACTGCCGGGTCCGGGAACGTGAACTTTTCCATCTCTTTGCAGGACACGCACCAGTCCGCATAGAAATCCAACATCACCGGTCGGCCGGCAGCGGTCGCCGCGGCCACGGCATTTTCCAGATCGCTGACGGTTTTGATTCGTTGAAACGCCAGCGCATGTTCCTGCGCGCTCGCGCCGCCACCGCTGCCGGCGGCCAAGCGATCCAACGGTTGCAATGGATCTTTGCTGCCGGACGCCGCGCCGATCAGTAACAGCATTCCATAGACGACTGCGATCAAACCCAGCGCGCGCAACGGAGCGGAGATTGGTCCACCATCGCGTGCTTTGAGCGAGAACACCCAGAAGCCCGACAGCACCGTGAGCAGTGACCACAACAGCATCACTATGCCTGCCGGCAACAGCGGCGAAACGATATAAATCGCAACGCCGAGGAACAGCACGCCGAACAGCGATTTCACCGTGTCCATCCACGGACCCACTTTCGGCAGCAACGAGCCGGCGGATGCGCCGACGATCAACAACGGTACGCCCATGCCCAAGCCGGTCGCATACAGCGCGCCGGCGCCGCGTGCGATTTGACCGGTCTGGCTGATGACGGACAGCGCCGCGATGATGGCGGGCGCAACGCAGGCGGTTACGACCAGTGCAGACAACGCACCCATGATGAACGTGCCGATGTAGGTGCCCGATTTTTGGTCATTGCTGACATTGGTCAGTCGGGTTTGCAACGAGCTCGGCAATTGCAGAGTGAACGCACCGAACATCGCGACGGCGAGCACCACGAACAGCAGCGTCATCAACGTAATGATCCACGGCTGTTGGAAGAACGCTTGCGGCGCTTGTTTGAATGCCAGCACGAACGCGGCACCCGCAGCGGCGTAAGTCAGCGCCATGCCTTGCACGTATGTGAATGCGAGCGAGAAGCCGCGTGCCGGAGTAACCGTGCCGCCTTGGCCCACGATGATGCCGGACAGAATCGGAATCATCGGCAGCACACAGGGCGTGAACGACAACAGCACCCCGAGGCCGAAGAAGGTGGCGAGCACAGCAAACAAATTGCCGTCGCGAATCAGCGTGGCCAGCTTGTCTTGTTCGGCAACCGGCGCTTTCGATGCTGATTGAGAGCCGGCAGCGCTGGTGGTGGTTGGCTCGGCCTGCGCATCGGCCGGCAGCGTGGTCGCTGTGTCGGTGGGCGTTAGATCCAACGACACTTGTTTGGTGATCGGGTTGTAGCAGAGCCCGCCGTCGGCACAGCCCTGATAAGTCACATTCAAATCCAGCTTGCCGGTGCCCGCCGGCCGCGCGATCGGCAACGACGCTTCGAGGATCTCGTGATAGACCTCGGTGTCGCCGAAGTACTCGTCATGTTTCGGGTCGCCTTTGGGCAGCTGTAATTTGCCCAGGGTCACGCCCGGCGTGTTCGACGTGACGTGGATGCGATCCTTATAGAGGTAATAGCCCTCGGCGATGATCCACGTGAGTGCTACCGACTCGGGCTTCTCCATGCCGGCGCCGAAGCGGAAGGCTTCGTCGGGCGGCAGGAAGTCGTCGTTCTGTTTGGCCTGACCCAGACCGCCGGATTTGGATTTGAACACCGAGCTCAAGCCAGCGCCCTGGCCGCCAGCGCTTGCGCCCGCGGCCGGCAGATCGATTTCGGTCTTCCAGCGCAACGGCGGATAGCACAGGCCGGCATCGGCGCAGCCTTGCAGCTTCAGTTCGAGCGCCAGTTTTTTCGGCCGCTCGGCGCCTTGCACAGTGAGCGCCACGGGCACATCGACACTGCCGCGATAAATCTCCTGGGTGCCGAAGTAATCGTCGGTGTGTTCTTCGCCCTTGGGCCACTGCGGTTCGGCGAGTTGCACGGTGGCCATGGTCGAGGCCACGCCCATCTTCTTCTTATAGAGGTAGTAGCCCGGCGTGATTTTCCAGCTGACCACGACGTGGTCGCCCTCGGCCTTGACCGTGTAGCGGTAGGCCTGCTCGGGCGGCAGGAAGTCGTCCTTGGCCCAGGCGGATTGGATCAGGGCCGGCGGCAGGGCCAGCCAGGCCAACGCCACCGCCCACCAGCCCAGCGCTCCGGACCGATACTTGTTGCTGTTCAAGTCGTTCGCCTTCATCGAGGCTCCAGCCCCGTCGAGTTGTTCGCGGCCACGCCGGTTCGGACCCACTGCAGGTAGCGTTCGTTCCCGCCCGCCACCGGCAGGGCCACCAGTTCCGGCAATTCATAGGGGTGCAGCGCGCTGAGCCGGGCTTCCAGCTCGGTCAGGCGCGCCGCCGTAGTCTTAATGATTAACAGAATCTCCGCGTCGTCCTGGAGACGGCCGTCCCAGAAGTAAGTCGAAGCGATGCCAGACACCCGATTCACGCAGGTTGCCAATCGCTCGCTCACCAAAGCCTCGGCCAGACGCTTGGCGGTGGCCTCGTCCGGGCAGCTGGAAAAAGCCACAATCACTTGCTCGGTCATGGGGTTACACTCGCTTGCCGCGGCCGGCAGCATAGCCTTAGGCCGGTCCGTTGTCAGTGCCGCCAAGGTGATAGGGGGGTCATCGAGCCCGCCAAATTCGACTTGAAATATCCCTTTCGCTGCCTATTATTAGCACCCGCATGGGGTGAGTGCTAACGAACGATCGGGAAGCGTCGCCCCACCCTCCAACACTCCCAAATCCAATCGCAAACTAGCGTTGCCGAGGTTTGAGCTATGGCCGAGAAACTGAAAATTCGCCCCCTGCACGATCGCGTGATCATCAAGCGCCTGGAAGAGGAGCGCACCTCCCCCGGCGGCATCGTGATTCCGGACTCGGCCACTGAAAAGCCGATCAAGGGCAAGGTCGTTGCCGTCGGCAAGGGCAAGATCCTGGAGAGCGGCGAAGTGCGCGCGCTGGACGTCAAGGTCGGCGACAACATCCTGTTCGGCAAGTACAGCGGCACCGAAGTGAAGGTCGACGGTGAAGAGCTGCTGGTCATGCGTGAAGAAGACGTCATGGCCGTGATCGAGAAGTAATTCTCGACGCGCGACCGGCTCACGCCAGTCTCGCAACACAGATTCAGTAGTGGGCCGGCTACGCCGGCCCGCGAAACCGAAAATCAGATAGAGGTTGAACTCACATGGCAGCTAAAGAAGTACGTTTCAGCGACGACGCTCGCGCTCGCATGCTCAAGGGTGTGAATATCCTGGCGAACGCGGTCAAAGCCACGCTCGGCCCCAAGGGTCGTAACGCGGTGCTCGAGAAGAGCTTCGGCGCCCCCACCGTCACCAAGGACGGCGTGTCGGTCGCGAAGGAAATCGAGCTCAAGGACAAGTTCGAGAACATGGGCGCGCAGATGGTGAAGGAAGTTGCTTCCAACACGTCTGACGAAGCCGGCGACGGCACCACCACCGCCACCGTGCTGGCTCAGGCGATCGTGCGCGAAGGCCTCAAGGCCGTGGCCGCCGGCGCCAACCCGATGGACCTGAAGCGCGGTATCGACCAGGCCGTCGCGGCTGCCGTCGATGAGCTGAAGAAGCTCTCCAAGCCTTGCAAAGATCAGAAGGCCATTGCGCAGGTCGGCACGATCTCCGCGAACTCCGACGAATCGATCGGCAAGACCATTGCCGACGCGATGGAAAAGGTCGGTAAAGAAGGCGTGATCACCGTTGAAGAAGGCTCGGGCCTGCAGAACGAGCTGGATGTCGTCGAAGGCATGCAGTTCGACCGCGGCTACCTGTCGCCGTACTTCATCAACAACCAGCAGAACCAGACTGCCGAGCTCGACAACCCGTACATCCTGTTGTACGAAAAGAAGATCTCCAACGTCCGCGAAATGCTGCCGCTGCTGGAAGGCATTGCCAAGGCCGGCCGTCCGCTGCTGATCGTCGCCGAAGATGTCGAAGGCGAAGCGCTGGCGACCCTGGTCGTCAACACCATCCGCGGCATCGTCAAGGTTGCTGCCGTGAAGGCCCCGGGCTTCGGCGATCGCCGTAAAGCCATGCTCCAGGACATCGCCGTGCTGACCGGTGGCACCGTGATCTCCGAAGAAGTCGGCCTGTCGCTGGAAAAGGCGACCCTGAACGATCTGGGCGAAGCCAAGAAGATCGTGGTCGAGAAGGAAAACAGCACCGTCATCGACGGCAAGGGCAAGAACTCCGAGATCAAGGCTCGCGTCGAGCAGATCCGTCGTCAGATCGAAGAAGCCACTTCGGACTACGACAAGGAGAAGTTGCAGGAGCGCGTCGCCAAGCTGTCTGGCGGTGTGGCCGTGATCAAGGTCGGCGCTGCCACCGAGATCGAGATGAAGGAAAAGAAGGCTCGCGTCGAAGACGCGCTGCATGCCACCCGCGCTGCCGTTGAAGAAGGCGTGGTTCCGGGCGGCGGCGTGGCGCTGATCCGTGCCCAGAAGGCTGTCGAGAAGCTGGAAGGCAAGAACGAAGATCAGGCCTTCGGTATCCGCATCCTGTCGCGCTCGATCGAAGAGCCGCTGCGCCAGATCGTCACCAACGCCGGCGAAGACGCCGCTGTGGTGCTGGCCAAGGTGAAGGACGGCAAGGGCACGTTCGGCTATAACGCCGCTTCCGGCGATTACGGCGACATGCTCGAGCTGGGCATCCTGGATCCGACCAAGGTGACGCGTCTGGCCCTGCAGAACGCGGCTTCCGTGGCCGGCCTGTTGCTGACCACCGAAGTGATGATCGCCGAAGCCCCGAAGGACGAGGCTGATCATGCTCACGGCGCCCCGGGCGGCATGGGTGGCATGGGCGGTATGGACATGTAAACGTATCGCGGGACAGGCTTCAGCCTGTCCTCGATGCCGACCTTGTCTCGAAAAGCCCCGCTCCGGCGGGGCTTTTCTTTTTGGGGCGCGTCATCCTGGTAAGATCGGTTGGAGCTGTACAGGAGAGAGCGTCATGGCTTGGTGGGCCTGGATGATCGTCGCCGCGATCGCGCTCGCGATCGAAATGTTCGTGCTCGACGCACAGTTCTACCTGGTGTTCTTCGGCATCTCCGCCGCCATCGTCGGCTTTCTCGGCCTGGCGGGCGTGGACCTGCCGGATTGGGCGCAGTGGCTGGCGCTGTCCGTGCTCGCCGTCGCCTCGATGCTCACTTTCCGGAAGCGCGCTTACGAGCTGGTGCGCCTGCGCACCGGTCATGTCGAAGAGCGGCTCACCGTCGGCGACCGAGTCACCGTGCCGGTGCGGTTGGAGCCGACTCAAACCTGCCGCGTCGACTATCGAGGTTCTTCCTGGACCGCGCGCAACGTCGATGAGCAACCGATCGAAGCCGGCCGCGAAGCCGTGATCGCGCGCGTCGATGGTCTGATCCTGATGGTGCGTCCGATCCTTTGACGCCGTTCCCAACAAGTAATACTTAGAAGCCGGAGGTTGTCGTGAGCACAACAATGTACGTCGTGCTGGCCCTGTTCGTGCTGGTCGTCATCGTGTTGATGAAGACCGCCATCGTGGTGCCACAGCAGAGCGCCTATGTGGTCGAGACGCTCGGCCGCTACAGTCGCACCATCCAGGCCGGCTTTCATATCCTGGTGCCGTTCGTCGAACGCATCGCTTACAAACACACGCTCAAGGAAGATGCGTTGGATATTCCCGAACAGATCTGTATCACTCGGGACAACGTGCAGGTCGGCGTCGACGGCGTGCTCTACATGCAAGTGCTCGACGCGCGCAGCGCCTCGTACGGCATCACCAACTATCGCTTCGCCATCATCCAGCTGGCGCAGACCACGTTGCGTAGTGAGATCGGCAAGATCGACCTGGACCGCACCTTCGAGGCCCGCGGCACCATCAACTCGAACGTGGTCAGCGAACTCGACCATGCGTCGGCCGCGTGGGGCGTGAAGGTGCTTCGTTACGAGATCAAGAACATCAACCCGCCGAAAGACGTGCTGCACGCGATGGAAAAGCAGATGCGCGCCGAGCGAGAGAAGCGCGCCGTCGTGCTGACTTCCGAAGGCGATCGCGACGCCAAGATCAACCAGGCGGAAGGCGAGAAACAGCGCGTCATCAAGGAATCCGAAGCCAACAAGCAGCAGCAGATCAACGAAGCCGAAGGTCAGGCTGCAGCCATTCTCGCGGTGGCAACGGCAACCGCCGAAGGCCTGCGGCAAGTTGGCGAAGCTCTTGCCGGCCGTGGCGGCATGGAAGCCATGCAATTGCGCGTCGCTGAAGAATACGTGAAACAGTTCGGCAAACTCGCCGACGAAGCCTCCAGCACGCTGATCGTGCCGGCCACCTTGAGCGATATTTCTTCGATGATCGCCATGGCGACCAGCGTGGTGAAGCAGCAGAACAAGGCGGTGAGCTAAAGTTATCGAGCCGACTGCACCAGTCGGCTAACGACTCGCTCCAGCTGCGTCAGCGTGCCGCACTCGTCGACTTGGTGGCAGTACGGCGAGTAGTGCCGCATTTCTGAGTCGCCGGTGTTCCAGATGGGTCTGGACTCTGGGTTGAGCCAGATGACGCGGCGGGAGCGGTCGTAGATTTCTTTGAGGATGTCGGTGCGAGCGTCGCCGTAGTTGTTACGAGCGTCGCCGAGGATGATGACGGTGGTGCGGCGGTCGAGATCGTCGAGACAGAGTTTGCGGAAATCGGCGAGGGCTTGGCCGTAGTCGGTGGAGCCGCTGCCGTATTGGCGCAAGGCCAGGGCGATGGCATCGTCGATGGAGTTTCGCGAGAACAGGTCGGAGATTTCGCCGAGGTCGGAAGAGAAGGCGAACGAGCGGACCTTGGGCAGGACTTCTTCCAAGCTGTATAAAAACATCAGCATGAATCGCGCGTAGTTCGCGACAGAGCCGCTGACGTCGCAGAGAGCGAAGACTTTGGGCTGTTCGGTTTTCACCGACTTCCACTGCAAATCGAAAATCGCGTCGTCGTATTTCATGTTCCGCCGCAACGTGCGGGGAACATGCAGGCTGCCGCGACGGAATACTTTTCGTCGGCGCGCGTAGGCGGCAACGAGCTTGCGAGCCATTCGATGGACCAGGTCCTGAAGCATCCGATGATGGCGTTGTTCGAGCACTGAGAGTCGCAGGTTGCGAACCAGACCTTCGCGAAGACGACGGCCGGACACGTCTGCGTGCAATAGGAACTGATGCTCGACGTAGTCCCGCACGCGTTCGCGGAGCCAGTCTCGTCGATGCCCGAGGTCCTGGGCCAAGCGACGGTTTGGCAGTGACTCGCTGGCCGTCAGCGAGAATATTTCCTCTTGTAGATCGGCGTGGCCCATCGCGTCCAGCACGCGACGGGTGTAGAGGCCTTTTTGAGTGAACAGCTCGATGCGATGAACGTTGACCAGCTGCCCGGCGGCGTTGATGGCGATGTTGACTTCGATGGAGTTGCCGCGAGTTAGGAGTTGGCCGAGAGCGGATTGAGGCTCGGCCATTTCGCCGGCCGTGACGCCGCCCGCGGAGGTGTCGCCCTCCGCAGCGACAGCTTCGCTGTCAGCGCGATTGTTTTGAGCTTGGCCGCGGCCGGTGCGCCTGCCTTGCGCGCTGCCGCCAGTGCCGCTGCGGCCGTCGCCAGCATTGCTACCGCCGCCAGCGTCGCTGTCATTGCCGTCGGCGTTGTCCGCCCGGAGATTGTCGCCGCCATCGTCGGCGCCAGACTGCGACTTGCCATCAGCATCGCCGCCGCGCGAGTCGCCGCGATTTCCAGCGCCGTCCGTGCCCGGCAAGGAATCGAGGGAGGACAGCGGCGTGCGTTCTCGGAACGAGAAGAACTGATCGAAACAACTATCGAACGCCGCTTTCTCATCCAGCGTCTTCGGCAGCACCAACCCCAGACTGTCCTTCAGCAACTGCCGGTCGCGATATCCCACCAGCTGCACGGTGCTGAATGCATCGAGCGTCTCCGCCGTCGATACGCGAATGTCGGCGTTGCGGAGGGCGCGGATGAAGTTGGTAAGAAGCTGATCCATGACGTCACAAGCGGCCGGCGAGTGTGCTCATAGCAGTGGCAGAAATCAGGAACGCACCGCCTTGTCCGTCAACGTCCGCAACTCAGGTTGCACACTCTCGATGTCCTCTTGAAACTTCAAGATCACGTTCATCGTGTTCCGCACCAGTTCCGGATCGAGCCGATCCGCGTGCAACAACAGCAAGGTGCGCGCCCAATCGATGGTCTCGCTAATCGAAGGCACCTTCTTCAAATCCAACTCACGCAGATCATGAATGAACTTGACCAACTGATCGCGCAACTGCGGAGCGATCTCCGGCACGCGAGCGTTGACGATGCGCTGCTCCAGCGCGATGTCGGGAAACGGAATGTACAAATGCAAACAGCGGCGCTTGAGCGCATCAGAAATCTCGCGAGTGTTGTTGCTAGTCAAAAACACCAGCGGCGGCGTGCCCCGCGCCTTTACCGTGCCAATCTCCGGAATCGACACTTGATAGTCAGAAAGGATTTCCAGCAGCAGTGACTCGAACTCGTGGTCGGACTTGTCCACCTCGTCGATCAGCAGCACACAGCCGTGCTCCTCGCGAAGCGCCTTCAGCAGCGGCCGCGCCTCGAGAAACTCCTCGGAGAAAAAGATATCGCCGAACTCATGCAGCCGCTTCACCGACTCGGCAAAGCCTTTCGCGCCCTGCAAAACTTCATCGAGAGTTTGCTTCAACACCTGCGTGTACAGCAGTTGCTTACCGTACTTCCATTCATACAGCGCCTTGGCTTCGTCCAAGCCCTCGTAACACTGCAGCCGGATCAGCGGCAGCTCGAACATCTCAGCGGTGGTCTTCGCCAACTCGGTCTTGCCGACGCCGGGCGGGCCTTCGATCAGCACTGGCTTGCGCAGGTGATAAGCCAAGTACACCGCGGTGGCGATCTGTTCGGAACAGATGTAGCGATGCGCTTCCAGATGCTGTTTGAGCGACGGGACGGAAGAGGCAATGCTTGGGATATCGACCATGGTCAGGGAGTGTCCACCTCGGGCAGCGCATATGCAATCAGCCAGCCGCCGCCGCTGGCCGGCGGTGCAGTCGTGCCTGCACCTCGCTGCGCTTCGGGCTCGGCGACATGGCTGTCTTCGGGAGTATTTACTGCGGGCACAGCGATCACCACGTACTGCTTGCCTGTTCCCGGCGATACGTAGCTCATGGGCGTTGCTTGAGCATTGTTGGGCAATACATCGCTCCACAGAATCTTGCCCGTGCTCAATTCCAGCGCGCGGAAGCGGCGGTCCAGGGTGCCTCCCATGAAGATCAGTCCGCCTTGGGTGACGACAGTGCCGCCGGAGTAAGGCACGCCCATGGGCAGTGGCAATTTGAATTTGAGGCCTAGCGGTCCGAGCTCGTTGGCGGTGCCCAGCGGCCGTCGCCACAACACTGAGCGAGTGCGCAGGTCGACGGCAGCGATCTCGCCATACGGTGGTTGCTGGCAAGGTGCGAATAGCGTCGACAAGAACGGTGTGGTGAACGCGGCATAAGGAGTGCCGAGCTGGCGTCCGCCGCCGAAGCCGAGCACCGTGTCATCTCTGACAGAAGAGCGCGGAAATAACCGCACGTGATTCGCAATCTGCAGAGCATTCACGACCATGACATTGTTGACTTCATCGATGGCGACGCTGCCCCAGTTCATGCCGCCGGCAAAGCCGGGAAATTGCAGGCTGCCTCGCACCGAAGGCGGCGTGAGCGGTCCTTCGTAACGCAACCGGCGAAACTGGATGCGACAAAGCATTTGATCGATGGGCGTGATGCCCCACATCTTCGCTTCGGTCAGCGGCTCACGATTGAAGCTCGGCATGCCCACCGAGAATGGCTGGGTCTTGGCGGTCCACTCATGCGGGACATCGGTTTGCGGGACCGGTCGTTCCTCGACGTCGGCCAGCGGTTGGCCAGTCACTCGATCCAGTAGAAACAATTCGCCGCGTTTAGTCGGCGCGACTAAAGCGCGAACTTGCTCGGTCTTGCCGGCGGGCGTGAAGTCGACGAGCACCGGCTGAGAGGGAACGTCGTAGTCCCAGATATCGTGATGCGTGGTTTGAAATGACCAACGCAGCTTGCCAGTTCTGGCGGCGAGCGCGACCACCGAGCTGGCGAAACGCTCGGACTCAGGCGAGCGATGTCCGCCGTAGTAGTCGGGAGTCGCGTTGCCGGTGGGGATGTAGACCAGGCCCAACTCGTCATCGGCGCTGAACACACTCCAAGCATTCGGTGTGCCGCGCGTGAATGTTTCATCAGGCGCGAGTGACACGACTGGTTCGGTGCGTCCAATGTCCCAGGCCCACAGCATGCGTCCACTGATGGGATCAAAGCCGCGAATGACACCGGAAGGTTCCTGCACTTCGACGTTGTCCGCGACCCAGCCGCCCAACACAGCGACGCCGCTGGCCAGGGTCGGCGGTGACGTGACGTAGTAGAAGCCGGGTTTCACCTCGCCCATGCCATTCAACAAACTTACTTCGCCGTTCTGGCCGAAGCCCGGGCAGCGCTTGCCGGTGGCGGCGTCGACGGCGATCAAGCGTGCGTCGGTTGTAGCGGTGAGAATGCGCTCGGCACATTCGAGCGCGGTATCGGGCGCTTTGTAGTAAGTAACGCCGCGACACGTGGTCGTGAAACCGACCTTCGAATCTTTGAGTTCAGGATCGAATCGCCAACGCTCGATGCCGGTCGCTGAGTCCAGTGCGGCGATGATGTTGCCGGCGAGGCAAACATACAGCGTGTCCCTGATCTGCAAAGGCGTCGCTTTGAAAGCGCCGCTGACGCCGGTCCGATAAGTCCAGGCCACCTGCAGTTTGGAAACATTGCCGGTATCGATCTGATCGGCCGCGGCGAATCGACGGCCAGCGGCCGAGCCGCCCCAATGTTGCCAGTCGCTCGTGGCGAGGGTCGCTGGGTGTTCCACACCAGGAAAAGGCTGGGTCGGATAGGGCTCATGAAGTGCGACGCCGATACCAACCGCCGCGAGCGAAGCCAGCACGGCCCAAGTAGTCCAAAGATTTCGTAATGGTCGAGGCTCACGGCCGAGCAACGCGTGGCGCGTTCGAGGTCGCAAAAGAAACAACCCCAGTACCAGAAATGGAAGAACACGTGGTGCCAGTGCCCAGCCATCGAAACCGGCTTCAGCGATGGCCCAGATCACCGTGCCTAGCGTCAGCGCGCCGTACAGGTACGCGCCCCAACGCCGCCCGCGCCACAGTCCAACGGCGGTGGCGATCAGTGCCACGCCAGCGATCAGGTAGTAGAGCGATCCGCCGAGCGTTAGCAGCCTGCCGCCGCCGAGGCCCAATACCGAGCCGATGACCAATAGCACCGCTGCAAAAATGCGAGGCGGTCGCGGCCGGCGCTTGCCACTCCATCCCTCTCCCCATCCATCCGAGAATTTCTTGTTCATGGCTACACTCAGGATCCTTCCTCAGGGTGCATGTATAGCCGATGCGCGCGGGGCGTGCATCTTCCGCCGATTGCTTTAAGCTCGGGTGCTCATGAGCTGCGCCATTGCCTTCGAGCATGTAACTCACCGCTATCCGCACGCGACCGCGGTGGACGACGTGAGTCTGCGTGTCGAGGCCGGCGAAACGGTGGCGCTGATCGGCCCGAGCGGCTGTGGCAAGTCCACGCTGCTCAAACTTGCGGCGGGCCTGGTGTGGCCTCAGCAGGGTTCTGTCGTGGTTACAGACCGCACGCTCGCACCCGATAACGTGCTCGAGACCCGTCGCCGCATCGGCTATGTGATTCAGTCGGGTGGCCTGTTTCCTCACCTGAGCGCGGTGGACAACGTTACTTTGGCGGCGCGCTTTCTTAAACGAGAGCGGGACTGGATCGCGCAGCGCGTGGTCGAGTTGGCTGAGTTGGTGCAACTACCGCGCGATGCCTTGGAGCGCTTTCCAGGCAATCTTTCCGGCGGTCAGCGGCAGCGTGTCAGTCTGATGCGCTCATTGATGCTCGACCCGGCCGTGTTGTTGCTGGATGAGCCGTTGGGTGCGCTCGACCCGATGGTGCGGCATGGCTTGCAAGAAGATCTACGTCGTTTGTTCGAGCGCCTGGGCAAGTCGGTGCTGCTCGTGACTCACGATATGGCTGAGGCCGCGTTCTTCTCGCGGAACATCGTGCTGATGCGCGATGGCAAGATTGTTCAGCGAGGCACGTATCGAGATCTCATCGACACGCCGGCCGAGCCATTCGTCAACGAGTTCGTGAAGGCACAGCGCGGCTTGCATGCCGAGGCACTCGATGCCTGAGGTGCGCTGTCGAGTATCGCTTGCGCTGTTGTCGCTCGTGGCGCTGCTTGTTGGCGCGATGACACAGGCAGCGACGACTGTCATCGGCTCCAAAGCCTTCACTGAGTCAGTGATTCTCGGCGAGCTCGCCACTCAGCTCACGGAAGAGGCGGGCTACGATGCCAATCATCGACGCCAACTCGGCGGCACACGAGTGCTGTGGAGTGCGCTGGTCCGCGGCGACATTCATTGTTATCCCGAATATACCGGCACGCTTCGTACAGAGATTTTCGCCAGCCAAGCCATCGGCAATGACGATGAGCTGCGCGAAGCCTTGGCGCGCGAACGGATGTGGACGTCGGCATCGCTCGGCTTCAATAATACGTACGTTCTGGGTATGCGCCGAGACCGTGCGGCGGAATTAGGGATCACTCGCATGTCGCAGCTGGCCGATCATCCGGCACTGCGTTTCGGGTTCAGCAACGAGTTCATGGAGCGAGCCGACGGTTGGCCGGGGATTCGTTCGCACTATCGCTTGCCGCAAAAAGATGTTCGCGGTCTGTCGCACGATCTTGCGTACCGCGGGTTGGAGTCGCGCTCGCTGGATCTTACCGATCTGTATTCCACTGATGCTGAGATCGTTCACTACGATCTGACCACGCTCGCCGACGATGCCAAGTTCTTTCCGGTCTATGACGCCATCATCGTGTGTCGCAACGATGTGTCCGCTGAGGTGCGCGAATCGTTGAATCGACTCGGCGGCCGCATCGATGCAATGGCCATGACCAAGATGAACGCTCGCGCCGCCTTGGATCGTGAGCCGGAATCGCAGATCGCTGCGAGCTTCTTGCGCGAGCAGCTGAATGTCGCCGCTGAGGCCAAGGTGGAATCTCGCAGCACGCGTATTTGGCAGCGAACGCGAGAGCACCTGGCCATGGTGGCCATCTCACTGGGACTGGCGGTGTTGGTCGCGGTGCCCCTGGGAATCGTGGCTTTCTATCGCCGTACCATCGGTCGCTGGGTGTTTGGCATTGCCGATGTTTTACAAACATTGCCGGCGTTGGCGTTGCTGGTGTTTTTGATTCCTTGGTTGGGCATCGGTTATGCGCCGGCCATCGTGGCGTTGTTCCTGTACAGCGTGCTGCCGATTCTAAGAAACACCCATACCGGCCTGGCTGACATTCCCAAAGACTTGCGCGAATCGGCCGAGGCGCTTGGATTGCCCCGCATGGCGCGCCTGCGGTATGTCGAGTTGCCTTTGTCCGCGCGGTCCATTCTTGCGGGCATCAGAACCGCGGCCGTGATCAACGTGGGAACGGCCACGCTTGGTGCTTTGATCGGCGCGGGGGGCTACGGTCAGCCCATCCTGACCGGTATTCGGCTCGATGACACTAATTTAATTCTGGAAGGCGCGGTGCCTGCAGCGGTGCTCGCGCTGGTGGTGCAATGGGCGTTCGGTCGGGTCGAACGTCGCTGGGTCACCGCCAAGTAATCAGCGCCATCCGTGAATCCCGATGCAAGTGGCCATCTCCCGCAATCGCCCTTGAAGAATCTGCTGCTCGGAACTATGCCTGTGAGAGTGCGTTGAATTTTCTTGCATTCGTCTTGTTGTATTCGGGTCGGTTCGAGCGGGTCAGTCATCATGAGTCAACCAATATCGTCGATGGCGCAAGTGCGCCGCTATGCAATGCCGTTCGGCATGCTGCTGTGTTGCGCGTCTTCGAGCGCGTTTGCTTCGGGCTTCGCGTTGTTGGAGCAGAGCGCGAGTCGGCTCGGCACGGCATTCTCGGGCACGGCCGCGGCGGCCGACGATGCCAGCACTATTTTTTACAATCCGGCTGGCTTGGCCAATCTCAAAGGCAGCGAATTGTTGGTGGTGGCGAGCGGCGTGCTGATCAGCTCCGAATTCAACAACGCTAACTCACAAGCGGCACTCGGTCAGCCACTGGGCAACGAAGGTGGCGATGCGGGTGGCTGGAACGCGGTGCCCGCGGCGTACTTCGCCATGCCGTTGAACGACAAGTTCGCGGTGGGCTTGGGAGTGAACGCGCCGTTCGGTCTGAAGCTCGAATATGGCAACGGTTGGATGGGGCGCTATCAGGCGCTGAATTCGGAGATTCAAACTTATAACTTCAATCCGTCGCTGTCGTGGCGTTTGAGCAAGCAGCTGAGCTTCGGCGTGGGCGTGAACTATCAACGCATTCAAGCTGAGCTGACCAACGCAGTGAACTACACGGCGGTGGTTGCGCAAGGCTTGCAGACATTAGTGGCGGCGGGTCAGTTGCCGGCAAACGCAGTGCCGGGGCTGATCGCGGCGAATGCAGGTCTCGAAGGCACCACTGCCGTGCGAGGCGATGACAGCGCGTGGGGCTTCAATGCAGGGTTGCTATATGAGTTCTCCGATGACACGCGGGTGGGCTTGTCGTACCGATCTTCGATCGACTACACGCTCGAAGGCAGTGTGCGCTTCCGTACGCCGACCGCGTCGAACGCCACCGGCGCCGCCATCATTGCGAGCGCATCGGCACCAGGAGCAACACTGGCGACCGGGCCTGCCACCGTCGATTTGAAGCTGCCGGAAATTGCGACTGCATCGCTGTATCACCGCATGGGCCCGGTCGAGTTGCTGGCCGATGTGGCGTGGACGGGCTGGAGCAGCATTCAAGAGTTGCGCATCGTGCGCACGTCGGGACAAGTGCTGTCAGTGACGCCGGAGCGCTGGGAAGACACGTGGCGTTATTCAGTCGGCGCGACGTACGAACTCAACAAGCAATGGAAATTGCGTGGCGGTGTCGCGTACGACGGTACGAATGTTCCGAATAGCACACGCACGGCACGACTGCCCGATTCATATCGCACCTGGGTGGCTGCCGGCGCTCAGTGGAACCCTGGTGGCTCGTTAGTCGTCGACGTGGGCTATGCGCACTTGTTTGCCAACGACGCGGGCTTGAATCAGAACGACGGCAATACTTTGTCGCGCGGGTTCTTGATCGGCGAGCAGACGTCGGCGGTCGATATCGTCAGCGCTCAGATCGCTTATAAGTTCTAACGCGACTACAGGTCGTCAGTGTCGAGCGCATTGATGCGCTCCGACAGCAGCGTGTAGTTACGATGCAGGGTCTGCACGAACTGGTGCAGGTCCTGCAGTGTCCCGGTGTTCACGATCACATCGTCGGCGGCATCCAAGCGATCTTCGCGTGAGGCCTGCGCTGCCAGAATCTGCTGGGCCAGCTCCGAGTTCGCGCTGTCGCGTGCCATCAAACGTTTCAGCTGTTCTTCTTCGCTGGTGTCGACCAGTAGCACGCGGTCGTATAGATCGGCACGGCCGCTCTCGACCAGCAGCGGAATCACGTGAATTTGATACGGGCCCTCGGCGCGTTGCGCTCGCGAGGCGAGTTCTTCGCGAATGGCCGGATGGGTGATGGCTTCCAGGCGTTTGCGTTGTTCCGGGTCGGCGAATACTCGAGTACGCATGCGAGCACGATCGAGGCGACCGCTGCTATCGAGAATGTCGCTGCCGAATTCGGCAACCAGCTTGGCCAACGTGGGGGTGCCCGGTTCGACCACGTCGCGCGCGATCTGATCGGTATCCAGCACTGGCGCGCCGATCTGCGAAAACAGTTCCGCGACCGCGCTCTTGCCGCTGGCAATACCGCCGGTGAGTCCGACCAGCAGGGGGCGAAAATTCGGGTTGCTAGGAGAATTACTGGACTGGGTCATTGCCGAGCCAGTGTAGGTGGCCGGCACGGAGCGGGCAATGCGCTCCTTCAGCAGATGTGAGCTATTACAGCCCCACGCTGTCCAGATACAGGCCGGTGAGTTGTTCGCCCCACATCAGCGCGATCCAACCGCCGGCCGCGAGATAGGGGCCGAAGGGGATGGGGATGTTCCGGTCGCGGCCGCGGAACGCAATCATTGCGATGCCGACCGCGGCGCCGGTGAATGCCGAGATCAATATGATGATGAGCAACGATTGCCAACCGAGCCAGGCGCCGAGTGCGGCGAGCAACTTGAAGTCGCCGTAGCCCATGCCTTCTTTGCCGGTGAGCCATTTGAACAGCTTGTAGATGCTCCACAAGCTCAGATAACCGAGCGCCGCGCCCACGATGCTGGAGCCGCTAGTCACTGGCAGACCGACGTGCGACACAGTAGGTGCCAGGCTGAGCAGCAGGCCGAGCCACAACAACGGTAACGTGATGTCGTCGGGCAAGAGTTGATGATCGATGTCTATGGCGCTCAGCGCGACCAGTGCCCAGGTGAGCACGAGCGCGGCTCCGCAGTACCAGGTGACGCCGAACTTCCACGCGACCGCCGCCGACACTGCGCCGGTGAACAGTTCGATCAACGGATAGCGAATGGAAATCTTGTTGCCGCAGTTGGCGCAAGCGCCGCCCAGGAACACATAGCTGACCACCGGAATGTTTTGCAGCGCTGTGATCATCGCGCCGCATTTGGGACAGGCGGAGCGGGGCACGACCAGGTTGTAAGGCTTGCGTTCGACCGGCTGGTCACGCGGCGGATCGTAAGGATTCGGGCCGACGATCTCTTCGGCCTGTGCCTGCCAATCCCGCTCCATCATGATGGGCAGGCGGTGGATCACCACGTTGAGAAAGCTGCCCACCAGCAGGCCCAGCACCAACATCAACACGATCCATGCCGACGACGAAGTCGTCAGCAAGTACAGCCATGAGCCGAGCACGTCCTGCAGACTACACCACCGCGCCCAACTTGAAGATCGGCAGGTACATGGCGATCACCAGGCCGCCGACCAGCACGCCCAGGATGGCCATGATCAACGGTTCGATCAACGAGCTCATCGCGTCCACCGCCGCGTCCACGTCGGCTTCGTAGAAGTCGGCGACCTTGGCGGACATGGAATCGAGCGAGCCGGATTCTTCACCGACCGCGATCATCTGGATGACCATGTTGGGGAACAGCGAAGTGGTTTCCATGGAGCGTTGCAGGCGCTGACCGGTGGCGACTTCGTCGCGAATCTTCAGCGTGGCTTCTTCGTACACGATGTTGCCGGTGGCGCCGGCGACTGAGGTCAGCGCTTCGACCAGCGGCACACCGGCGGCGAACATGGTCGACAGCGTGCGCGCATAACGCGCGATGGCCGCTTTCACCATGATGGGGCCGACGATCGGCGCCTTGAGCAAGGCGCGGTCGAGGAAGCGACGCATCGGTCGCGAACGTTTCTTGAAATAGAAGAACGCATAGCCCGCGGCACCTGCCACCACCGCTATGTAGATGCCGCTCTCCTGCACGAACTTGGACAGGTTGATGACCATTTGCGTGAACGCCGGCAAGTCGGCGCCGAAGCTTTGGAACAACGACTCGAACTGCGGAATCACGAAGATCAACAGAATGCCGGTCACGATCACGGCCACTGCCAACACCGCGGTGGGATAGAACAGCGCCTTCTTGATTTTCTTTTTCAGCGCCTCGGTCTTTTCCTTGTAGGTGGCGATCTTGTCCAGCAAGGTTTCCAGCGCACCGGCCTGTTCGCCGGCTTCCACCAGGTTCACGAACAGATCGTCGAAATACAACGGATGCTTGCTGAGCGCCTCGTGCAACGAGGTGCCCGATTCGATGTCGGCCTTGATCGCCAGCACCAGCTTCTGCATCCGCGGCTTATCGTGGCCGTTACCGATGATGTCGAAACATTGCACCATCGGAATACCGGCCTGCAGCATGGTGGCCAGCTGACGGGCGAACAGCGCGATATCTTCGGTGGTGATCGCCTTGCCGCTCTTGAACAGCTGCGATTCCTTGCGCACGCTCTTGGCGAGCACGCCCTGGCGACGCAGATCGGCTTTCACCGCAGCTTCGGACACGGCCAGCATCTTGCCTTTGATGCGTTTGCCTTTCTTGTCCGTGCCTTCCCAAACGAACGGCAATTGTTGAGTGGATGCTTGAGCCATGGTCTAAGTCCTTGCGATCACTCGACCGTACACTGATTGATTTCATCGAGGCTGGTGATGCCGGACTTCACCTTGGAAAGACCGGATTTGCGCAGATCCCAGATGCCTTCTTTGGCCGACTGCGCGGCGATGTCCACGGCGTTGCCATCCTGCAGGATGATGCGCTGAATCTCGTCGGACACGGGCATGACTTGATACAAGCCGGTACGGCCCTTGTAACCGTCGGTGCACGAGCCGCAGCCGACTGGTTTGTAGACCTTGAAGCCCTCGGCGACTTCCGCTTCGGTGAAGCCTTCCTTGAGCAACGCTTCGGCCGGCATCTCGATGGTGGTCTTACAGTTGTTACAAAGCTTGCGCGCCAGGCGTTGCGCGATGATCAGCGACACCGACGTCGCGATCGCGTAAGGCTTCACGCCCATGTCGATCAACCGGGTCAGCGTCTTGGGCGCATCGTTCGTGTGCAAGGTGGACAGCACCAAGTGGCCGGTCTGGGCGGCCTTGATGGCTATTTCGGCGGTTTCCAGGTCTCGGATTTCGCCGACCATGATCACGTCCGGATCCTGACGCAGGAAGGCGCGCAGCGCCGACGCGAAGGTCAAACCCACCTTGGGATTGACGTTCACCTGGTTGACGCCAGGCAAATTGATTTCCGCCGGATCTTCGGCGGTGGAAATGTTGGTGTCCTCTTTGTTGAGGATGTTCAAGCCGGTGTACAGCGACACGGTCTTGCCGCTACCGGTCGGGCCGGTGACCAGGATCATGCCGTGCGGCTGCCCCAGCGTCTTCAAGTACATCTCGCGCTGCTCGGGCTCGTAGCCGAGCGCATCGATGCCGAGCATGGCGCTGGACGGATCCAGAATACGCGCCACGATCTTTTCGCCGAACAGGGTCGGACAGGTGCTGACGCGGAAGTCGATGGCGCGATTCTTCGAAATGCGCATCTTGATACGGCCGTCCTGCGGGATACGGCGTTCCGCGATGTCGAGACGCGACATCACCTTGATGCGCGCCGCGAGCTTCACGGCCAACTGCACCGGCGGGCTGGCGATTTCTTTCAAGAAACCGTCCAGGCGCAGCCGAATGCGATACGACTTTTCGTACGGCTCGAAATGAATGTCGGAGGCGCCGCGCTTGATGGCGTCGAGCAGCACCTTGTTGACGAAGCGCACGATGGGCGCGTCTTCGATGTCGTCGCGACCCGCGGCTGCCGCTGCGCCTTCGTCGTCGTCACCGCCGGTGACTTCCAGATTCTCCAGGTCCAGATCGTCGTCGGTCAGCGCCGGCATCTGGGTGTCGACCTGTTCCATGGTCTTGTTGGCGATCTTTTGCAGCTTGTCGTCTTCGACGACCACCGCTTCGATCGACAGGCCGGTCTGGAACTTGATCTCGTCCAGCGCGTGCAGATTGGTCGGATCGGAGACCGCGACGAACAGTCGCTTGCCGCGCTTGAGCAGCGGCAGGACGCGGTGCTTGGCGAGCAGCTTGTCGGAAACCAGCTTGACCACGTCGAGGTCGAGCTGCACGGCATCCAGGTCCAGCAGCGGCACGCCGAATTCCTGGGAGGCCGCGATGGCGATTTCCTTGGCATCGGCAATGCCCTGGGTGACCAGGTGCGATACCAGGTTGCTGTCGCTCTCCTTGGCGGCAGTCATGGCCTGCGTCATGGTCTGCTCGTCGACCAGGCCGTCCTGGATCAACCGTTGCGGCAGGCCCTGCATCACCATGCGCTGTTGGATCGTGGAGACGTTCTCAGCCATTGAATACGTTGCCGATGGTTAACGACGCTTGCCGCCGTACGGGACGGGCATTTGTCAAATTGGGCGGATGGTCTCACATCCGCAGCCGGCGGCTCGTGACATATCTCACAGCCGGGGCGCCTGAACCGGGGCGGTCGCCGGATAGGGTAACCGCCGTGCAAGATACCGTAATCCGCCCTAGCTCGGCAGCAGTGCTGCCCCACTATGGCTGTAGCGAACTCAGCGACATTCCGACGGGGCGTACTTGGCGGGCAGGGTGCCCAGAGGGGCCGCCACTGGTAGGTTGCGAGCGGTGGCTGTGCTGCTGGTTTCCGAGGTACATGCCCAGTCGATTGAGCCGATCGAATCAGAAGCGAGCGGCGCATTATGGACGGACGGCGTGAACACGAGTGTGTTGGTATTTAAGCTGGTCGGCAGGCCGTTCTGCGTCGTTGCACGGTAGGTGACTGTGATCACGCCATCGCCGGCAATCTGCACGTTGTACACGTACTTCGAAACGGTCGTGGCGGTATTCCAGGCCAGGGAGATCACATTGACTCCCTGAACGCTAGAAGTATCGAAAGCCTCGCTAACCTCCGCTTTCGCAGCAGAGGCTCCGAGTAGTCCTTCGGAGATCTTCGCGCGGACGGTGTAGTCCTGATAAGCCGGCAGGGCTATGGCTGCCAGAATGCCGATGATGGCCACGACGATCATCAATTCAATCAGCGTGAAACCAGTACTGCGAGTTCGTTTCGACACGATGGTTCCTTAGCTTTGGTGGTCCCGGCACCTAAAAGAAAGGGGCGCCGAAGCGCCCCTTCCATTCCGTTCAGCTGCTCATGCGAGCATAACCGATTAACGGCACTCCGAAGGAGCGTACTTGGCAGGCAGGTTGCCAGCGTTACGGGGCAAGTTACGGCCCTGGGCAGTCGAAGTGGTCTGCGAGCCGCAGGCCCAGTCGATCGCGCCCTGCGAGGTGGCGGCCAGCACGGCCTGGGTGACCGACGGCGTGAACACCAGCGTGGTCTGGTCGATGGTGGTCGGCAGACCGTTACCGGTGTTCGCCTTGAAGTTCACAGTGATGACGCCGGTAGTGGCGACGGTCACGTTGCGCACGTACTTGGACTCGGAGGCTGCAATGTTCCAAGCCGTGGAAGCGACGTTCACGCCCTGAATGCTGTCGGTCTGGAAGGCTTCGCTGATCAGCGCCTTCGCCGAGGAAGCACCAATCACGCCTTCAGACACCTTCGAACGGATGGTGTAGTCCTGATAAGCCGGCAGCGCGATCGCTGCGAGGATGCCGATGATCGCCACGACGATCATCAATTCGATCAGGGTGAAACCCTTTTGAGTCTGCTTCAACATTTCTAAAGTCTCCTGGATGGGAACTGCAAAATCCGCGACGATGGCGTCAGCAGGGTGGATCTGAGCAAGCCTCGTGCCAACTCGGATGGGTAATTCTAAGTGGTTGTTTAAGCATGCGTTTTTTTAAGGCGCACGCGGTGTGTCGGCCGTTTCTTCAAGGTGCTGGACTAACGCGTTACGCCACAAGCTGACAATCATTGTCACTTGCTGACTTCATTCACCGACTAAGGGGTAGGCGATGCGCTGGGACTCGGCACAATCTTGTAGAGACGCGCATACGGGAACGTTTCCGAGTGATCGTCGTAACGCAACTCGAAGCGGACTTCGTCGATGAGCCGGTAAGTGGGAGGAATCTCAGCTTGTGGACGGAGCAACAGCTCGGTGGGGAGTTCGGGTGAACCGTCGTTGAAGAACGAGAACGTGTACTCGCCATCCGGCTTGCGGACGACAGTAGCAGGTCGTACCAGTACGTACTTAACCTGCGGTGCCTGCTTGGGCAGTTCGCTAGCGGGCAACTCCATTAGTCGCCATGCTTCGGCAACTTTGTCGAACTGCTGTTTGGTCAAAAGAAAGTTGTTCGCGATGACCGAGCAATCCGTGTAGTAACGGATGTAATGCCCGGCAGTACTGTCGGAGAGGACGATTCCTGGATCCTCGGCACATGCCTTACGCATTTTGGGGAATATGGGATGGAGCCGTTCGAACCAGATATCTCCGGCGCGCGGAATCGGGGCAATCAACGTGTGCCGGATCTGCGGTACATAGGCAAGCAGCAGCGCCAACGTGGCGAGTAGGTACGCGCGCTTGGCCAGATCAGGACGTGCGGAAACGTAGTCGTGAAGCACTATCAACCACGGGAAGTAAAGTGCGAAGGCGCCGAAGTAATGCAACCTGATTTGCATGGAGAGCAGTACGAGCCCGATGCTCGACGTAATCCAGAACAATAAGCGCGGCCGTTGTCGTTCGCGCCAACACTGAATCAGGCACAGCGCCAGGGTCAGCGGTGCTATCCAGACCAGGTAAGAATAGAAATTGACCAGCGCGACGAGACCGTCCTGGAATGCCATTTTCAACGGCGAGCGCATTTCTTCGATCGAGCTCAACATACCGAGCGAGCCGGTCAGAAAGGATTGTCCGATCTGCATCTCGCTGATCAAAGGGAACAACAGTACGGCTGCTAGTGCAACCAAGGCCGCGACGCTGACTCGGCCAGGTTTCAGCCAGGTGAGCAGTAATGCTGTCGATGCGGTCCCGGTGGCGATGTACAGGTGGAACCAGGACAGGGTGTAGAACTCGAATCGACCTTCACGAAACGGCAATGAAGGCAGCAGTATGGCCAGCGCAGACAGCAGCAGCGAAGCGGCAAGAGCGACGATGGGTTGACGCGGCGGACTTTGGCCCTGTAACCATCGGACCAGCAGCGTGACCAAAAAGGGCACCTGGAGAATGAACAAGCCATTGTGAATGCACAGCGACAGTCCAAAGACAGCACCCAGAACGATGCTGTTGCGCGTACTGGGCATACGAAACCAAGCCAATCCAGCCGCCAGCGCGGCGAGTACGCAGATCAGCTCGGCAAAGTGATGATCGATCTCGCCGTAGCCATGTAGCAGTTGAGTCGTCGGTGCCAACGCCATGCACAAAGCGGCCAGTGCTATTGGCCAGTTCGACAGCGCGAGGCGGCGACCGATCAGGATCAGCAGGCCAATCGAGAGCGCGACGGCAGCTACCGGCAGCCACAGCAAAATCTTGATGGGTTCAGTGCTCAGTCCGAGCGCCAATCCAGCGCGGACCAGGCCCGCCATGAAGTAATCGTAGCCCCACGGCCATACCAGCATGCTGCCTTCAGGCGCATGAATCTTCGGGTCGAACTGGTAGAAGTGTCCGGCCACTGCGTCGAGTATGCGCCGGCCGTGATAGAAGGCGTCGTGCCCGACGGGGAACCAATCCCCGCCAATATGAGCAGCCGACATATTGAGGCTGCAGGACACCACTGCGATCGCGGTAGCAACCAGCCAGATGGTCAGGCTGCTCCGCCATGCCGGCGCTTTTAGGTGCATGCTTACTGATCGCAAAGTGGCGTTCTGGTCCACGAGCATAATCCATGGGGCCAGCGGAAAGTGTGCGGGTTCTCAAAGGACGAAAGATCTTCTGGCGGGTGCGGAGCCTGGTGATGTAGGTCGCAGAAGGCGCGATGGCACTTAGAGTCATGCGTGCGAAGCGCATACAATATGTCCACCAACCCTTACCAGTGACCCTAATGGCTAATCGAGCTCTCGCCAGTCTCGGTATCGATCGGCGTGACCTTTGGGTGGTCGTCGTGCTGTTCGTGTCTTCCAGATTGCTGTACGCAGCGCTTGGTCTGGAGTTCGATGCCAGCACCCTGCCGTACTACATGCAGTTCATCGACGTAGAGCTGTTGCGCCACCGCTTGCTGGAGTCGCTGTGGTACTACCATGCCAATCCGCCGCTGTTGAATCTGCTCGCGGGTGTCGGACTGAAGGTCTTCGGGGATCACGCCGATTTGTTCTTTAGTGTCGTGTTCCACGCGCTCGGCGCAATGCTCGCACTCACTGTCTATGCACTCACGCTGCGACTGAGTGGGGCTTGGCAGGCGGCGACGCTTACCACCGCTGTGTTGGTTTTCAGTCCGTCGTTCGTGCTGTACGAAAATTGGCTGATGTACAGCTTTCCCGCCGCCGCACTTTTGACCATCTCGGCGTGGGTCTTGTGCCGCTATTTACAGACTTGGCAGACCAAATGGTGTGTGGGGTTCTTTGCTGTTCTGGCGGCGTTGTTGTTAACCCGAAGTTTGT
>NZ_JAEUPY010000472.1 GCF_016790065.1 Steroidobacter sp. | reverse complement strand
GAGGTGTCATGGTCAGCTGCTGGCCAAGTCGGAGCTGCAGGGCGGGCTTGAGCATTCGTCTCGCTTGTGGGTCGCAACGGGCCAACGACCAGGCGTTGGCATCGGTCCGCCTCCCCGGGCAGGGCCCGTTAGAGGCGGAAGTCCTGACCCAAGTACACCTCACGGACCTGCTGATTTGCAAGGATCTCGTCGGCAGTCCCTTCAGCGATCACGCCACCCCCGCTGACGATATAGGCCCTACTACAAATCCCTAGGGTTTCCCGAACGTTATGATCGGTTATCAGTACGCCGATATTGCGTGCCGAGAGATGGCGGATGATGCGCTGGATGTCCAGCACCGAGATCGGATCGACGCCCGCGAACGGCTCGTCCAGCAGCATGAACTCGGGCTCCGCGGCCAGGGCGCGTGCGATTTCGACGCGGCGTCGTTCACCGCCCGACAAGCTTTGCCCCAAGCTGTTACGGATGTGCCCGATGTGCAGCTCATCGAGCAGCGATTCGAGCATCTCGTCACGTTTGTCGCGGTCGAGCTCGGCCCGCACTTCCAAAATCGCGCGGATGTTGTCCTCGACCGAGAGCTTGCGGAACACCGAGGCTTCCTGAGGCAGGTAACCCACGCCCAGGCGCGCGCGGCGATGCACCGGCAGCTTGGAGATGTCCTGATCGTCGATCAGGATGCGGCCCGCATCGGTGGGGACCAGGCCGACGATCATGTAGAAAGCGGTGGTCTTGCCGGCGCCGTTCGGTCCCAACAGGCCCACGACTTCGCCGCTCGAGACTTCCAGCGACAGACTTTTGACGACTTGCCGCGACCGATACTTTTTGGCGAGCCCCTCGACGTACAACCGTGTCATGCGCCGCCGCCGTTGCTTTCCGTAGCCAGCTTCGGCTCGATGCGCTCGTCGCGGCTCGCGTCCCCGCTGTCGTTGAAAGCGGGTTCGACGACCGCCGCGGTGCCGGCCGCGCCACCCGAATTGCTCGGGGTCTTCTGATTCGGCCGGATGATGCCGCGGACTCGGTTCGACGAGCCGCCCGGATTGATCTGCACGCGCTCGTCGCGGACGTTGTAGATCACCACATCGCCACGGAACTCGTCTTTGCCGTTGCTGAACCACACTTGGTTGGTGAGTTTCACCACGCCTGTGCCGAAGTCGTATTCGATCACGCCGGCACGCCCGCGAACGTCTCGGTTCGAAGGGCTGCTCAGCTGCTGAAAGCGCGCCGGAGTGCCTTCGATGCGCGCATTGGAGATTTGTCCATTCACCACCGCGGCGGTCGCGAGGTTCGACTGTAGGTCGGCCTCCGCGGTACGAATGCGCACGGCATTCTCGAAAGTCCAACGCTGCGTTTCGGCCCGCACGTTACGCGCTTTGGCAGTTCCCGCTTCGATGGAAGAAGCGCCTTGCGTGACACGCACGTTGCCGGAGATGTCGAGCGTGTCGTTACGGAAGTCCGAGTTCAGAACGTCGGCGCTCCAGGTGAAGGCTGCGTCGAGCGCGGGCGCGTTGGCAGCGCCACCGACTTGCGTGGCAAATAGCAGCGACAGCAGCACGCCGGCGCCGCTCGCGGCTCGCAGGCTACTGCTTACGTTGCGGTTCGAATCTACCATTCACTGTCTCCAGCCTCAGTTTCTCGCTGGTCAAATCGGCGCGCAGGCTCTTCACGGTCATCACATGTTGCCCGAAGCGCATGTGTGCCGGCGAGCGGGTGCTGTACGCCAAGTTCTTTTCGGTATCGATGGCTAGTTCGTCGGTGCGCAGGAAAGCGTTGCTGTCGCCTTCCAGAGGTCGCAATTCCACGTTGCCATCCAGCTGCACGATCCGCGAATTCGGGGGGACCTCGCCCTTGTCCGCGGTCAGTGCCCACTGCCAGTCTTTCTTGCCGAAATAGTTCACGCGTACCGATTCCATGGTGATCGCCTCGCCGCGCGCCGGCTGAGTCAGCCGCTGTTGAATGCGCCGCGCGATCAATTCGACCCCGGGCGAGCCGTCCTCGCGCGTGCGCAGGATCACGGCGTCTTTCAGGTAATAACCGGGCTGCTCGGGCATCTCATGGTTCGCGGTGGGCATGCTGCCGCTATCAACGAACGCGCCGTAACCGATGACGATAGCGGCGAGCGCGGCGGCCAGTGATACCCAGCGCCAGTTCATCCGTGCACCTGCCGGCTGGCTTCGAGACGCCGAGTCTCGAGCAGCAGATCGCACACCTCACGCACCGCGCCCTGACCACCGTTCGCCTGAGTGATGAAATGCGCGCGCGATTTCACGCTCGGGTGCGCGTCCGCGACGGCAATCGCGAGTCGCGACGCTTCGAACAGCGACAGATCGGGAGTGTCGTCGCCGACGCTCGCCACTGCTTGCGGTGTGAGGTTCAACATATCCAGTAGCTCACGCAACGCGGACAACTTGTCGTGTACGCCTTGCCGGACCCAAGTTACACCCAGCTCGCTCATGCGCTTGTCGACCGCTTTGGATTGCCGGCCGGAAATGACCGCGACCTGCAACCCGGCGTTGAGCACCTGCTTGATGCCCGCGCCGTCGCGCACGTGAAAACATTTCATCTGTTCGCCGCGCGCGGTGAAGTACAGCCGCCCGTCGGTCAACACGCCGTCCACGTCCAGCACCAGCAGGCGTACGTCGTTGGCGCGTTCTACCAGGGTGTCCATGGATTACATCACCCCGGCGCGGAACAGATCATGAACGTTCAACGCGCCGACCAGCACGTTGTCGGCGTCGGTCACCAGCAGTTGGGTGATGCGATATTTTTCCATCAGATGCACGGCTTCGGCCGCCAGGACCCGGGGGGCGATGGTCTTGGGGTTGGCCGTCATCACATCACGCATCTTGACCGCGTTGATATCGATCGGATGGTCCAGCGCGCGACGCAGGTCGCCATCGGTGTAGATGCCCAGCACGCGCAGCCGGTCGTCGACGACGGCCGTCATGCCCAAGCCTTTGCGACTGATTTCGAGCAGACCCTCCTTGAGCGAGGTGTCCGGGCTCACCCGGGGCAGTTCATCGCCGGTGCGCATCACGTCTTCGACGTGCAATAGCAGCCTTCGCCCGAGGGCACCGCCCGGATGCGAGCGCGCGAAGTCCTGCTCGCTGAAGCCCCGGGCTTCCAGCACTGCCACGGCCAGTGCGTCACCCATGGCGAGCGTGGCAGTCGTACTGGCGGTGGGCGCGAGGTTGTGAGGACAGGCCTCTTCCGGAACGCTCACGTCGAGCACGGCAGCGGCGGCCTTCGCGAGCGTCGACTGAGCTTTGCCGGTCATCGCAATCAACGGCACACCCAGGCGTTTGATGCCGGGAAGAATGGTGAGTAATTCGGCGGTTTCGCCCGAATTGGAAATGGCGATGACCACGTCGTCATGGGTAATCATGCCCATGTCGCCGTGACTGGCCTCGGCCGGATGCAGGAAAAATGATGGCGTGCCGGTGCTCGCCAGGGTGGCCGCGATCTTGTTGCCGATGTGGCCGGATTTGCCCATGCCGGTGACGACCACACGGCCGCGACAGTCGTGCAAGAGCTGGCAAGATGCGACGAAATCGCCGTCTAAACGCGACTCCAACGCTTGCACCGCAGCGACTTCCGTAGCCAACACGCGACGGCCGCGCGTCAGCAACTGTTCAGAATCCAGCTTTGCGGAGGTCGGTAAAGATCGCATTCCGCGAATAATAACGCGCCGTGCTGCTCCGCTGGTTTATTTCCTGTCATGAGTCCATGTCGTACGCAGGGGTAAATCGGCGGCGCGGATCGACCCGCGGATCAGATAAGATGTGCGCCCTTTGCTAGCTTTCGAGTGTTCCGCATCGATGAATGCCGCCGAGGTTCAAGCGCTGATCCAGACCGGATTGCCCGGTGCGCAGGTGCGCGTCGCATCCGATGACGACACGCATTTCGAAGCTGTCATCGTCGCGCCTCAGTTCGAGGGCCGCCGCATGATCCAGCGGCATCAGCTGGTGTACGCGACGCTCGGTCAGCTGATGGGCCGTGAGATTCACGCGCTCAGCATCCAGGCGTTCGCGCCCTCCGAACAGCAAAAGTAATACTCATGGACAAGCTGCTGATTCAGGGCGGCACGCCGCTGGAAGGCGAGGTCCGCATTTCCGGCGCGAAGAATGCCGCGCTCCCCATCCTGGCTGCGACTTTGCTCGCGGAAGGCACCGTCTCGGTGGGCAACGTTCCGCATTTGCAGGACGTGACCACCATGATCGAGCTGCTCGGTCGCATGGGCGTGAGCGTCACTATCGACGATCGCATGCGGGTCGAGGTCGATGCGTCCACCACCAATGCGTTCGTCGCGCCCTATGAACTCGTGCGCACCATGCGAGCGTCGATCGTCGTGTTGGGGCCGCTGTTGGCGCGCTTCGGGCAGGCGGACGTGTCGTTGCCCGGCGGCTGTGCCATTGGCGCGCGCCCGGTAAACATTCACGTCGATGGCTTGCGTGCGATGGGTGCGGATATCCAGATCGAGAACGGCTACATCCGCGCCAAGGCGAGCCGCCTCAAAGGCGCCCGCATCGTGTGCGAAACCGTCACAGTCACCGGCACGGAAAATCTGCTGATGGCCGCGACCCTGGCGGATGGCGAGACCGTCATCGAAAACGCCGCGCGCGAACCTGAGGTCGTCGATCTCGCGCATTTCCTGATGGCCATGGGCGCCAAGATCAGCGGCGCGGGCACCGATGTCATTACCGTGCAGGGCGTGGAGCGCTTGCAAGGCGCCAGCTACGACGTGTTGCCGGATCGTATCGAGACCGGCACGTATCTGGTGGCCGGCGCTATCACCGGCGGTCATGTAAAGATCAAAGGTACGCGGCCGGATCACCTCGATGCAGTGTTGCTGAAGTTGCGTGAAGCGGGCGCGAAGATCGAGATCGGCGACACGTGGATCGATTTGGACATGCGCGGTCGTCGGCCGAAGTCGGTCGATCTGCGCACCGCGCCTTATCCCGCGTTCCCGACGGACATGCAGGCGCAATTCGCGGCGTTGAATACGGTCGCGGAGGGCGTGGCGACGGTGACGGAGACCATCTTCGAGAACCGCTTCATGCACATGCTGGAGATGCGGCGCCTCGGCGCAGACATTCGCATCGAAGGCAGCACGGCGATCATTCGCGGCGTGCCGCAATTGACGGCCGCGCCCGTGATGGCCACGGACTTGCGCGCGTCGGCGAGTCTGGTGCTGTCAGCGCTGGTCGCGCAGGGCGCCACGGAAATTCACCGCATCTATCACATAGATCGCGGCTACGAGCGCATCGAAGAAAAGCTCGAACAAATTGGGGCGCAGATCAAGCGGATTGCTTAATCGTGGTGAACACCCCCGAAGGGGTGTTCATATGAAACCTCAACGCGAGCCGCGAGGCGGGCGCTCGTCCAGGGTCGCTTCCAGGTTCAGTTCCTCGCGGCCACGGCGGCCGCGGATGTTCAACACTGCGCCGGGAGCCATCGCGGCGACCCGATTCAGCGCTTCCTGCGCATTCACGATCTGTTGGCCATTGAAGTGGGTGACGAAGTCATCCACTCGAATGCCCGCTTTGGCGGCCGGGCCATGTGGGTCTACTGAACTAATGCGCAGCGCCACCGGCGGATCGATGCCAGCCGCCGCAGCCGTCGCGCGCGGCAATTCTTCGGAAGACACTCCCAACCATCCGCGCCGCACGCGCCCGTGCGCGATGATCTGATCCATCACACCGCGCACCATGTTCACGGGAATGGCGAAGCTGATGCCGTCAGTCCCCAGCGTCTGCGCGAGCACGGCGGTGTTGATGCCGATCAGCTCGCCCTCCGTATTAATGAGCGCGCCGCCGGAATTGCCGAAATTGATGGCCGCGTCGGTCTGAATGAAATCCTCGAAGTCGGTGACGCCGAGCCGACCGCGCCCGGTGGCGCTGACGATGCCTTGAGTCACCGTCTGGCTGAGGCCGAACGGATTGCCGATGGCCAGCACCACATCGCCGGCGCGCAATACATTGGAGCGGCCCATGGGCATGACGGGCGGGTTCTCCAGCGCTACGCGCAAGACGGCGAGGTCGGTATCAGGGTCGGTACCCACGATGGTGGGCGTGGCGACGCGACCGTCGGCCAGCTGCACGCGAATCTGATCCGCGCCCTGGATCACGTGGTGGTTGGTGACGAGGTGGCCATCCGCATCGAGGATGACGCCCGAGCCGAGGCTGCCTTCCACGCGCTGGCGCACTTGCGCCGGATTCTGTCGCAATAGCGGGTTGCCGGCGTTGGGGGAGCTGGCTACCACGCGCGCCGTGTAAATGTTCACCACAGCGGGGCCGGCGCGGCCGACGGCATCCGCGAATGACGTGCGCACTCCGCCTTCGCGCGGCGTGAAGGATACCGGCGTTGCGGGCGAATCCTGCTGAGTGGGCGCGGCCGAGGGGCCTGTCTGCGCCGGCCGGACCAATAGCAGTACGGCGGCGATGGCAAGGCCCACCAAGGTCCATTTCAGCAGGAATAATAGGGTCTGCGACAGGCTGGGCACGAGTAACCGTCCGGCGATGACCGGGGTGCTTCATAGCGACTCAAGCGATATGTGTATAATGCGGAATTCCTTGAACGTTTGAAACCTCGCTCCGGGCTGCAGGCGCCGGCGTGGGGTGCGCGTGCGAAAGATGCCTCGCGGAGACCGTGGATGAGTTCAGAAGTAGATAAGGTCGATGGCGGCCGGCGCCATTTCCTGCTGGTCGCGACGACCGTGACCGGCGTAGCTGGTGCCGCGTTGACCGCTGTGCCGTTCCTGGCCTCCTGGAAACCGAGCGCGCGCGCGAAAGCCATGGGCGCGCCGGTGGAGCAGGACATCAGCAAGCTCGAATCGGGCGCCATGGTCAAAGTGAACTGGCGCGGCCAGGCCATCTTCATCGTGCGGCGCTCGCCGGAAATGATGAAGGCGCTGGAAGATCCGTCGCTGGCCGACAAGCTGCGCGACCCGAAGTCCGAGCAGTCCGATCAGCCCGCGTACGCCAAGAACGACAGTCGCGCGCTCAAGCCCGAATACCTGGTGCTGGTCGGTGTGTGTACCCACCTGGGTTGCGCGCCGCTGGGCCGCTTCAATCCCGCGGACGCCGAGCTCGGCGCCGACTGGCCGGGCGGCTTCTACTGCCCCTGCCACGGCTCCAAGTTCGACTTGGCCGGCCGCGTCTTCAAAGACGTGCCCGCGCCGCTCAATCTCAAAGTGCCGCCATACCGCTTCGTTACTGACGGCGTGGTGCAGATCGGCGTCGACGCGGAGGTCGCATAATGAGCGCGACGATGCCGGAAAAGGGCAAGCTGGGCCAATTGGTCGACTGGATCGACGCGCGTTTCCCCATGACTCGGTTCATGAAGGAACACGCCAGCGAGTACTACGCGCCCAAGAATTTCAACTTCTGGTACTACTTCGGCTCGCTGGCCTTGGTGGTGCTGGTGCTGCAGATCGTCACGGGCATCTTCCTGACGATGAACTACAAGCCCTCGGCCGCGGACGCGTTCGCGTCGGTCGAATACATCATGCGCGACGTGGAGTGGGGTTGGCTGATCCGCTACCTGCATTCCACCGGCGCCTCGGCGTTCTTCATCGTCGTCTATCTGCACATGTTCCGCGGCCTCATGTACGGCTCGTACAAGAACCCGCGCGAGCTGGTGTGGATTTTCGGCATGCTGATTTACCTGTGCTTGATGGCTGAAGCGTTCTTCGGCTACCTGCTGCCTTGGGGCAACATGTCGTACTGGGGCGCGCAGGTGATCGTGTCGCTGTTCGGCGCAATTCCCGGCATCGGTGAGTCGCTGGTCGAGTGGATCCGCGGCGACTACTACATCTCCGACATCACGCTGAACCGCTTCTTCGCGCTGCACGTCATCGCGTTGCCGCTGGCGCTGGTGTTCCTGGTGATCGCGCACATCTTCGCTCTGCACGAAGTGGGCTCGAACAATCCGGACGGCGTCGAGATCAAGAAGCTGAAGGGTCCGGACGGTCATCCGGTGGACGGCATTCCGTTCCATCCGTATTACACCGTGAAGGACCTGGTGGGCTTCATCGTGTTCGCCATGCTGTTCGCGCTGGTGCTGTTCTTCGCGCCGGAGATGGGTGGCTACTTCCTGGAGCACGCCAACTTCGACCCGGCTAACGCGCTGCAGACACCTGAGCACATTGCGCCGGTGTGGTACTTCACGCCGTTCTACGCGATCTTGCGCGCGGTTCCGAACAAGCTGTTCGGTGTCGTGTTGATGGGCGCGGCGGTGATCGCCTTCGTGTTCCTGCCGTGGCTGGACCGCTCGAAGGTGAAGTCGATTCGTTACCGCGGTTGGCTGTTCAAGGGCTTCCTGTTCTCGTTCGCCATCAGCTTCGTCGCGCTGGGCTACCTCGGCTTGATGCCGGCGACCCCGGCCTACACGCTGGCGGCGCGCTTCTTCGCGGTCATTTACTTCGCGTTCTTCCTGCTCATGCCCTGGTACACCCGGATCGACCAGACCAAGCCTGTGCCGGAGCGCGTGACCTTCCATGCCCACTAAGCATCTAGCCGAAGCCATGATGAAGAAGAGTTTCCATAAGCTGGTTCTGGGTGTGGCGGGCATGGCTGCCCTGTCGTGGTCCGCGGTGGGCGCGGCGGCAGAAGGCCATAGTTCGGCCCTGCAACTGGCGCGCAACGATGTCGCGAACGTCGCGTCCCTCCAGCGAGGCGCGCGCAACTTCGTGAACTACTGCAGTGGCTGTCACTCGGCCAAGTACGTGCGCTACAGCCGTTTGGCCAAAGATCTGCAACTTAGTGAAAAGCAGGTGACTGACAACCTGATGTTCTCGGGTGAGCGGATTCACGACACCATCAAGATCGGCATGAAGCCGGAAGATGCCAATCACTGGTTCGGCACCACCCCGCCGGACCTGTCCCTGATTGCGCGCAGCCGTGGCGCCGACTACCTCTACTCGTTCCTGAAGTCGTTCTATCTGGATCCGAGCCGTCCCAACGGCACCAATAACCTGATCCTGCCGGGTACCGCCATGCCTCATGTGCTGTGGGAGCTACAAGGCTTGCAGCAGGCGGTCTATGATGGCGAGAGCGATGCGGAGCACAACACGGTTCATAAGAAGTTCAAGGAATTCGAACTGGCGAAGCAAGGTAGTCTTTCGCCGCAGGAGTACGACCAATTCGTTCGCGACACGGTCAATTTCCTCGACTACATCGGCGAGCCGATGCAGCTCGAACGGCGCAATTTGGGCATGCGTGTGCTGGCATTCCTGATAGTGTTCTTCCTGTTCGCCTACTTCCTGAAAAAGGAATTCTGGAAGGACGTAAAGTAGCGCTCGCGGGCGCTACTACACGTTCATTCAGAACAGCTCGGAGCGTACAACCGTGATGACGCTCTTCTCTCGTGCCGACGATCCCTGGAGCCACCGCACCAGGATCGTTCTGGCTGAGAAGAGCATCCACGTCGAAACCATCGACGTGCAGGGCGGTAACCTGCCCGAGGATCTGCTCGACCTGAACCCCTATCACACGGTGCCCACGCTGGTGGACCGTGACCTGGTGTTGTACGACTCGCGCGTCATCATCGAGTACCTCGACGAGCGCTTCCCGCATCCGCCGCTGATGCCGGTCGATCCGGTAGCGCGCGCGCAGTTCCGCCTGGCGCTGTATCGGATCGAGCGCGACTGGTACAGCCTCGCGCAGCAGATCGACGATCCCTCGGATCGCAAGAACGGGCTCAAAGCGCGCAAGATTCTCCGCGACAGCATTCTGGCCAGCACCGACGTGTTCAAGGCCAAGCCGTACTTCCTGTCGGACGAGTTCTCGTTGGTGGATGCCACCATTGCCCCGGTCCTGTGGCGGCTGTTGTATTGGGAAATCGATTTGCCAGCGCAGGCTCAACCCATCGTCAAGTACGCCAATCTGTTGTTCTCTCGGCCTGCGTTCAGGCACAGCCTGTCGCGCACCGAGCAGGAAATGCGCGCTTAACAGCGCGGTGGGTGCTCATGACAGATGCTCCAATTCGATCGCGCCGGCCCTATCTGTTGCGTGCCATGCATGAATGGATCAGCGACAGCGATCAGACGCCGCACATCGTCGTCGATGCTTCGTTACAAGGCGTCGAAGTGCCGCGCCAATACGTCCAGGGCGGCAAAATCATCCTGAACGTCAGCAATAGCGCCACCAGCAATTTGAGTCTCGGTAACGATGTCGTTCGCTTTCGCGCGCGCTTCGGCGCGGCCACGCATGACGTGATGGTGCCGATCGGGGCAGTGCTCGGTATTTATGCGCGAGAGACGGGGCAGGGAATGATTTTCTCGGAAGCCGATGCGCCTCCGCCGACACCGCCAACTGCGCCGACTGAAACGCCGAGCGGCGGCGCCCCCGAAGTGAAACGCGCCAAGCCGACCTTGAAGGTCGTCAAGTAACGCCACCGGCCCGGATGCGCGGTGGGGTCACTGCGCGTTATTAGGGATTGAGGCGCGTTCCGGTCCACGAACCGGCGTTGAATGTGAACTCGTCTTTCTTGGTCAGCGTGCGCTGCCAACGCGCGCGGTCGTGAATACGGCCGGCACCTTCCGCCCACAGTTCGATGGTATCGATCCACAGCCGGACGCCGCCCCAATGCGGCGGGCGGGGCACTTCTCCTTCCGTGGCTTGTAGCAGGCCGAGGCGCTCGCGCACGTCGCGAACCTGTTCGACAAGTGTGTCTCGCGAGGCGAGCGGTTCACTCTGCGCG
>NZ_JAEUPY010000454.1 GCF_016790065.1 Steroidobacter sp. | reverse complement strand
TGCGTCTTCGGGTGCGCCGCAGATTCGGTTGCTTGGCTCGGGCGCCATTCTGCGCGAAGTGATGGCTGCTGCGACCATGTTGAAGAATGATTGGGGTATTGAGGTGGAAGTTTGGAGCGTGACTAGTTTCTCTGAGCTGGCACGCGATGCTCGAGAGACTCAGCGGTGGAATCGATTGCATCCGACGGCGCCTCGTCGGGTGAGTTTTGTCAGTCAGTGCTTGAGTGGGGACACGCCGATTGTCGCGGCTAGCGACTATGTCAGTGCGTACCCGAGCTTGATTGCGAGCTTCGTTGATGCGCCATTCGTTGCGTTGGGCACCGATGGCTTTGGTCGCAGCGATACCCGAGCGACGCTACGACGGTTCTTCGAGGTGGATAAACAGCACGTCGTGATCGCGGCCCTTCAGTCGGCCGCCGACGCCGGCAAGGCGACGTACGAAACCGTCGCCGCCGCGATTCAACGCTACGAAGTTCAAGTCCACGACGCCGCGCCCTGGACGCGGTGAGCCACCGAACGTTGCAACGTGCAAGGTTCACGGCGCCGCGAGTCCGACGTGAGCCTTATGACGGCGTAGTCACCAGTTCGCCGTCGGTCGCCGTACGCCGCGAAGCGCGGGTCACGGCGGCGCGAGCCAGCCGTGATTCTTAACGCGGCGTAATTACTAACTCGCCGCCGATCTCTTGAGCGCGAAGGTCGGCTTCGCCGGCGAGGAACTTGACGAGTGACGTCGGGTCGTCCGCGTTGAACGTCCCGATCAGTTTGCGATTGCGCACCGCCTCGCCTTCGACTCGAATCTTGATCGTGTTGTAACGATTGAATTGCTCGGCGACATCGGCGAGCGATTCAGATCGAAACACCAGTCGCCGCGCCCGCCAAGCGACGGCCTTCTCGATATCACCTTGCGGTCGCTTCTCAATGTGACCCGCCGGGCTGACATTGGCTTGCTCGCCAGCAGTGATTCGTAACGGGCCAGCGCCGGGGGAGTCGAGCGTCGTCTCGCCAGCAGCAGCAACCACAACGGTCTTGCCAGGCCGCTCATCCGTCACAGCCACGATGCCTTCAACCACGGACACCGTGGTCCGATCATCGTGCCGATACACGTTGAACTGCGTACCAACTGCTTGCACCACCGTATCCGCCGAGTAAACCCGAAACGGCCGACTCGCATCATGATGCACTGTGAACAGCGCTTCACCAGAAAGCAGTCGCACGCGCCGCTCGTGCTCCGAGTAGTCCACTTCGACCCGGCTCTGAGTATTCAAATAAATAAACGAACCATCTTCGAGCTTGACGGCTCGCTGTTCGCCAACCGTGGTTGCATAGGTCTCTTGCGTCGGCCACCAGATCCAGCTGGCCAAAGCACTCACCACGACGCCAGCAACAACAGCAGCCACCGCCGCCGAGCGTTTGGATTTAGAACCAGTAGCCGGCCAAGGAGCACGCAGCAGCCGCGACACCCGACCAAAAGGCGTCACTTTGGCAATCGCTTCCACACCGCCTGCGCTAGCAATCAACTGCTGCACATCGACGCTGTGCTGACGATCGATCCCATCCAGCTCGCCCCACAGCGCCTCGACGAACAGATACTCCTCGACATGCCGAGGCGATTCCCGAAGCCATTGCGAGAACTGTTGCTCGATCTCCGGCGTCGCTTCTTGCATCTCCGTGAGCCACCAAGCCGCTTGCTCGCGGAGGGTCATTTGCTCTTCCTGTTGAACACGCGCCACTTTATTCATCCTTCCATTCGGCTTGTCTGAGCCGCAGCAGCGCGCGGAACAGATATTTTTTAACAGTGTGCACCGACAGATTCAGCTGTTCGGCCACCTCTTTGTACGAGAGCCCGTCGCGTTTCTGGAGCAGCACGATGGCTTGCTCGACAGGCGGCAACTGCGCGAACAGGCGCGCCAACTCTCGCTCGGTGCTCATGGTTTGCCACTGCTCGTCGGTGCTGGTGTCGCCGACGCTGTCGGCCAGTTCGGCCATGTATTCGGAGTTGATGGTGACGTACTTCTGCTCGCGCTCCTCGCGCAGGCGAAACTCGTACACCACGTGCGAGGCAATCCTGTAAAGATAGGCTTGCGGTTGGCGCACCAGATCGATGGCTTCGACCCGTAACAGCCGCAGATAAATCTCTTGCGCCAGGTCCTGCGCGTTCTGGGCGTGCGCCAGCCGGCGCATCAGGTAGCGTTGCAAGCCGCCCCGATACTGCTCGAAAGTGCGCTGAATGAAATCGACCTTTGGCTGCGTCACGTCGGAACTGCGAGTTGACCCTGAATACTATGGCGGCTGGGCGGGCTCAAAGTGTGTACTCGCCGGCCAAAGTACACAATTTCGACGCCCCGATCCGCCTGTATGGGCAAGAGCGCAGGTATTTCACATGCGCCGTACCGGGGAATCTCGAACGATGAAAGCCTGGCGCCACTCCGCCCTTGCGATGGCCGTTTCCATGGCCCTGCTGACCGCCGCGCCCGTCGCGAGCGCGCAACAGGGACAGCAACAGCCGATTGCCCTGACCATTGAAGCCGCACCGGTGGGCGACGCGCTCAACGAACTGGCCCGGCTCACTGGCTTGCAGATCATGCTGTTCGCCGATGTCAGTCAGGGCATCACCACCACCAAGCTGACCGGCACCTACACCCCAACCGCCGCTTTGGACAAGCTGCTGCAGGGAACCGGGCTGCGTTACGAGTTCATCAGCGCCAACAGCGTGGCCGTCCGCGTTGCCCAGCAGAGCACCTCTTTGGGTCAGAGCAGCGCGGCGGATCAAGAGGGAGCCATCGAAACCGTCAACGTGTTCGGCACGCTGGAACGGCAGCTGAGCATCGCTTCCAAGTCCGGCCAGTCGCTGCGGGAGACGCCGAAGTCGGTCACGGTGGTGTCGCGTGAGCGGCTCGAAGCCCAGAGCCTGAACTCGCTGGAAGAAGCCTTGCGCCAGACCACCGGCGTGACGTTGGCCAGCTACGGCACCGGTGAGAGCTGGTTTTTTTCTCGCGGCATCCGAGTGCAGACCATCCAGTTCGATGGCGGCGCGGCGGCGCTCACTGGCAACTTCGGTAACTATTTGACGCCCGACATGGCGACTTACGAGCGAGTCGAAATGCTCCGCGGTGTGGACGGCATGTTCACCGGTGCGGGCGAGGCGGGCGGTGTCATCAACCTGGTTCGCAAGCGCGCCGAGCAGACTCCAGCGGTGCGTCTCAATCTGTCCACTGGCAGTTGGGATCATTATCGCGCCGATGTCGACGTGACCGGTGCGCTGACCGATGACGGCCGTCTACGTGGTCGCGCGGTTGTCGCTTATCAGAACAATGGCTACGTTTACGACCGGGCCGAATCCGAAAAGACCATCGTGTACGGCACGACGGAGTTCGATCTGACGCCCAGCACGTTGCTGATCGGCGGCTTGCACTACGAACGAATCAAAGAAGATGGTTACTACCCGCAGGGTACCGGTCGTTACAACACTGGAGCGGATATCCGGTTGCCGCGCGACTGGGCGTACAACCCGGAGTGGAGTCATTGGTACTTCACCAACAAAGAGGCCTTTCTGCGGGTCGAGCAGGGCTATGGCCAGAGCGGCACCGTGCGCCTCAATCTGACGCGTCTCGAACAGGACAACGAGAGCAAGATGTTCTACGCGTACGGCGCGCTCAATCCCGTGACCATGACGGGCGTGCACGCTACCGGCACCGGATCGAGCAACGTCGCCAGTCAGAATCTGTTCGACTTGTCGGCCAGCGGCAGTTTCCAATTGTTGGGCGGCGAGCATCGCTACACGCTCGGCGTCGATTACGCCAAAGTCGATGGCGGCCGCTCCAAGGAATACACGCTCGATGGTTATCCGTGGGGCGTCGCCTTAGGCCCGGCCATCGATTTATTCAATTTCAACCCGGCGCTGTATCCCGAACCGAACGCGACCTTGGCCACCTACTATCCGGAGCGCGGCCAGACTCAGCACGGCATTTACGGCGCCATCACGCTGCAGCTGTTGGAGCCGTTGCGACTCTCTTTGGGCGGCCGTTACGGCGAGTATGAGTACGTCAGCGTTTCTCAGAGCATTGCCAGCGGCACGACTACGTCGTTGCGTTACAAAGACACAGCCTTCATTCCGAGCGCGGCGCTGAGTTGGGATTTCGCTCGCGATTGGACGGCTTACGTGAGCTATGCCGAAACCTTCAAGCCGCAAGCGAATCTGTTGCAGGCGCCGCTGCCGGGCTCACCGCTCGATCCGGTGACTGGCGCGGGTTACGAGATCGGCGTGAAGGGCGAGCTGTTCGGAGTGTTGAATCTGGCGGTCTCGGCTTATCGAGTGCAGCGTGACAATCAGGGCACGCGCGACACCAACTATCCGATAACGCGAACCACCGCGGGCCCGACGTGTTGTTATCGCGTCGACGACATCGAGTTACAGATCGACGGCTTCGATGTGGAGCTGAGCGGTACCGTGCTGCCGGGCTGGCAGATGTTCGCGGGCTATACCAACACCACCGCCAAGTTCGATCCGCGTGCCGCTTGGTCTTACTACATTCACATGACGCCCGAACACATGCTGAAGTTGTGGACGACGTATCAGCTGCCTGGCCGATGGGCGCGTGTCAGCATCAATGGCGGTGTCACGGCGCAGACAGAGACTTACGTCAATCCGTTTCCGCAGCCCGAATCCAGCTACACGACTGGCTATCGCTTCACACAGGATGCGTACGCGCTGTGGAACGCGGCCGTTCAATACCGCATCAACGACACTTGGTCGGTGGGTTTATATGGTGAGAATCTGACCGACGAAGCTTATTACCAGGCACTGAGCCTGGGCGCGCGGACCGAGACCGTTTATGGCCGGCCGCGCAGCTACATGCTCACTGTCAAAGGAAACTGGTAATGAAGCGCATGATCCTGGGGGCGGCGCTGCTGAGCGCCGCGGTGTTGGTGCAGGCCGACGCCATCGACGACTACGCGAACGACTACTTGAAGCGCACTCAAACACCGGGGCTGGTGCTGGGCATCGTGCAGGATGGTGTGTTGGTGCGGGCGCAAGGCTACGGTTACGCGAATCTGGAACATCGCGTGCCGGTGCATGCCGATACCGTTTTCCAATCCGGCTCCATCGGCAAGATGTTCACCGCCGTGGCCATCATGCTCATGGTCGAGGATGGCAAGCTGAAGTTGGACGAATCCATTCGCACTTATCTGCCGGACTCGCCGGCCACTTGGGCGCCGATCACGCCGCGACATTTGTTACGTCACACCTCCGGGCTGTCGCGCACGCCGGCTTTCGATCTGCGCA
>NZ_JAEUPY010000610.1 GCF_016790065.1 Steroidobacter sp. | reverse complement strand
GGCGCTGCGTAAAGAGTCGACGCTCGATGAGCTGACCGGATTGTCCAATCGGCGTGGTTTTCTGATGCTGGCCGAACAACATGCCATGCTGGCCAAGCGCACCGGCGAGCACTTCGTGGTGGCGTTCATCGACATGGATCGCTTGAAACCCATCAACGACACGTTGGGCCATCAAGCCGGCGATGCCGCTATCGCCGAAACCGCTGCGGCCTTGCGCATTTGTTTTCGCGACTCGGATATTCTCGGTCGTCTTGGCGGCGACGAGTTCGCCGCGCTCCTGCCCGCCACCTCCGACAACAGCGAAGCCGCCATTCGCGAACGGCTACGAGACGAACTGCAAGTTCGCAACGCTCAACCGAATCGGCGCTTCTCGCTGAGCGTCAGCATCGGCATCATCGCCACCGACCCGCAACACCTGCTCTCGGTCGAGGAGATGCTGGCCCAAGCCGATGCGCTGATGTATGTAGAGAAACAGCGCGCAAGAAGCTAACGATCCGCCGCCAATGCTTCCTGCTCGATGATGACGGGCTCGCTCTCGCTCGGGCCGATGCGGCCGAGCAAAGGCAGTTTGATAGACAGGCTGGCGGGATCGATGCCGAAGGTGAGGCCGAGCAGGTTCAACTCCAAGCCTTCTTCCCAGCCGGCGGCGATGCCGGCAACACCGAGCACGCTGACTTGGCCACCCGTGCCGCTGGGGGTAAGGGCAACGGGAATGGCGCCGAGATAGTCTTTACCGATGGCGGTGGGCGGCAGATCGACACGTAGCTCGGGCACTTCACGAAGCACGAATGCGGTGAAGGTATTCGAGTTCGGGCCAGGCCAGACACGATAAGTGCCGGCGTAGGGATAGTCCTCGACCGCCCCCTCGATGCGCTCGATGAGTGCGTCGACACCGGAGCCACGAACATCTTTGAGTAACTCAGGTTCGGCGCCAAACCAACGCGCGTCGGGTGCGCCCGTGCGAGAGACGACGGCGGTGCCGGCACGACGCAGTCGATAGCCGATGACTTCATGAATGGTGAATTGCTCGGCGCCGGTGCGTTTCACGGCGATCCAAGTGTGAACACCGAAGTAACCTCGCCAGCCAATGGTGCGAGCGGCATAAACCTGGACTACCGCTTCCGGTGTCACAGCCGGATCAGGCGCGAGCCCCACGGGTTCGCGACTGGCGGTTCGCCAATCCCGCGAGCCAGCCTTGCCGGCAAAGCCCAGATAAGTGCTGGAGCATGCCGCGTACAAGGGCATGAGAAGGATGAGTAGCCAGCCACTGCGGCGGCGCTTGGTCGTCATGGCGCTTGGAACCAAATGCTTCTAATCGAATACTTCTAATCAACTGCTTCTAATTGAGTCAGGAGCAAGCCACCGGCCCCGGATCCTGAACGTTCGATACCCGCCAGGCGACAAGGTTCCGCCTGAGAACTACGTCTAGATTCCCCGCCGCCGGCCGTTCGGCCGGCATCCAGCCGCCCCGTTCAGCCGAATTCAGATTGCTAGCGGCCCATTCAGCCTGGTCGTCAGCGGACGCGGCCCACCACAAGGGGAACAATGATGTCCTTAGCAACGATACTCGGGATCACGCCCTGGCCCTTCCTTTCCGTGCTCATTTTGTTTGCGCTGGCAGTCTTCGTACTGTTCCTGGCGCGACACACGGCTCATCTGGCGATTCGCACGGCGACCAGCGCCATCGCTCGCGGCCTACGGCTGGGCGCTCATTCCGTCGTCCATCTCGAGCTACGACTCGCCACCCGCAATCGCGATGTCTTGCTGGCGGCGGGCCGCGAAGCCAAGGAACGAATCATCGAACGTGAGTTCGAGCGTGTCAGCGAAAGTGTGCGCAAGGACCTGACCAACTATCCCACGCTGCACCGGGCGCTGAGCGAATCGATTCGGCGCATCGAGGAAGACCACCAGAGCGCCGTCGATGTGCCGCCGGAAGCACCGGGCTGGGTGCGCGCCGTCGATGCGGTCGCGCAGATGGAAGCTCGCAACGGCGCCGCCAACATCCTCGCCGACATTCATAAGTCGCTCATCAAAGCTCACAAAGAAGCGATGGAGACCTACCGCGAAGCCAGCGCCGAACGCCACGGCCTGCTACGCAAGATGATGCCCGAGTGGCGCGTCATCAAAGAAACCCTGGATCGAGTGCATTCGTCCGTGGAAAGCCTGTTGACGCGCTCGGTCGCCATCGACCGGCACATGCAGGAGTACCAAGACATCGTCGGCGGCCACGATAGAGCCGTGTCCACGCTCTCTTCCTCGTCCGTGGTGCAGTTCTTCGTCTCTGGGCTGGTGCTGCTGATCGCAATCGGCGGCGCGGCCATCAACTTCTCGCTGATCGCCCGCCCCATGTCGGAAATGGTGGGCGGCACCAGCTATATCGGTTCGTTCCGGACCGCCGATATCGCGGCGCTGGTCATCATCATGGTCGAGATCTCGATGGGTCTGTTCCTGATGGAGTCTCTGCGCATCACCAGGTTGTTTCCGGTCATCGCCGCGCTGCCGGACAAGATGCGCGTGCGCATGATCTGGATCACCTTCACGCTGCTGGCACTGCTGGCGAGCGTCGAAGCCGGGCTCGCTTACATGCGCGAAGTTCTGCTACAGGATGAACTGGCCACCGGCGCACTGCTCCGTGGCGAAGGCGCCGGCGAACTGAAGAACGAGTACTTGTGGATCACGACCGCGGCGCAGATGGGCATGGGTTTCATCCTGCCCTTCGCACTGACTTTCGTGGCCATTCCGTTCGAAACGTTCGTGCACTCGTCGCGCACCGTGCTCGGCCTGTGCGGAATCGCTCTGCTACGTGCGCTTGCGCTCTTGCTGAGAGTACTGAGTAACGCGTTCCACCATATCGGCAAGCTGCTGGAACGTCTTTACGACCTGCCGTTGTTTATACCGCTGTGTCTGGAAGCACGAGCCACAGCCGCTGCTGAAGCCGAACGTTCGCGTGAAATCGGTACGGTGCAGGAGGCGCAGCCATGAAAGCTTTCCTGCTAGCCATCGTGACGCTGATGATCGGCGGCTGCGCGCCGGCCGCGCCTCGCAATACGGGCGTCTATCTGCTGCTCGACACATCGGGCACGTACAGCGAAGAGCTGCAAAAAGCTCAGAGCATCATTCTGTACACACTGACCCGACTGCAGCCCACGGATTCGTTCGCCGTAGCTCGCATCGACACCGGCAGCTTCAGTGAAAAGGACATCATCGCCAAGGTGACCTTCGACGACCGGCCCAGCACTGCCAACGTTCAGAAGCGCGCCTTCGCCGATGCCATCAAACGCTTCGTGGATCACTCGCAAGCGGCGACTCATACCGACATCACCGGCGGCTTGCTCCAAGGCATCGAGTTCCTGAACGAGAAAAGCCCGGGCCGCAAAGCCATCCTGATCTTTTCCGACTTGCAGGAAGACCTCGCGAAAGGTTACGTGCGCGACGTGCCGCTCGACTTGAAAGGCTTCGAAGTGGTCGCGCTCAATGTCACCAAACTGCGCTCGGACAACTTCGATCCTCGTGAATACATGTCGCGCGTCGACACCTGGCGCGAGCGCGTCGAAAAAAGCGGCGGACGCTGGCGAATGATCAACGACCTGGAGCGCCTCGACGGCCTGCTGTGAGAATGCTGAGAGCGGCATTCTACGAAGTACGCGCCTGGGTCGTGCTCACGCGGCGCAGACTTACGTTGTATTGGCTGCTACGAGAACGCGGCGACTTCGCATTCATCGCCGCGCTCGGCATTCCCTTTGCTGTCGTGGGCTTCATCGTCTATTTCGCGTACGCCGCGCGAGAGACCATCGACGGTTCGCGAACCGACACCGCCAGACGACGCACCAAGGACATTCGCTGTCTCGCGGAGAACATTTATTTCGAAGCTCGCGGCGAACCACTGCAAGGACAATACGCCGTCGCCGAAGTAACGATGAATCGGCTGGCCTCGCCCTACTTTCCTGACACTCTCTGTGAAGTCGTGCACGACACGCGTTGGGATGCGTCGCGCCGTCGCCTGGTGGCGCACTTTTCCTGGACGGCATTCAAGCTGCGACTGGAATCGGGCAGCCCGGAGTGGCAACAAGCAATGGATGTAGCGACGCTGGTCTACGACGGGCACAACCAACCCGTCGTGCCGGATGCATTGTTTTATCACGCCACGTCGGTGCAACCGTATTGGGCCAGCAGCAAACGCGTGGTCGCCAAAATCGGTAATCATATTTTCTATCGTTGAGCCGCTTGAGTTTCGCGCCGCATGCGCTGAGTATCGGCACTCACGCAGTTGCAACGGAACTCGCCATGAAAAACACCGGTATCGATGCCGACCGCCGTCGCTTCTTGGAGCTCACCAGTATCACAGCGGTAACAATTGCAACCAGCGCTGTACTACCTGCTTGGGCTGCGACGTCGGCAAGCACACGCATCGGTGTCATCGGCTCCGGCAAGGTCGGCGGTGCAATCGGTCGCAGTTGGATTCGCAGCGGCCATGAAGTTCTGTTCTCGTCACGAAACATCGATCACGACAAAGCACTGGCCGCCGAACTCGGCGCCAAAGCCCACGCCGGCACAGCGGCCGAAGCTGCAGCTTTCGGTGAAGTCATTCTGATCGCCGTGCCCTACGGCGCACTGCCCGAGTTGGGCAAGAGCCTCGGCAACGCGCTCAAAGGCAAAGTAGTCATCGATGCCTGCAATCCATTCCCACAGCGGGACGGCGAGATCGCCACTCGCGCTCGCGCACAAGGCGCAGGTCGCGTTTCCGCCGAGCTCCTGCCGGGCGCTCGCATCGTTCGCGCCTTCAATGCCATCGGCGCCGCCCGCATGGGCTCGGCGTACGAAACCCCAGGCAAGATCGGAATGCCGATTGCCGGCGACGACGCGCAAGCCATCGAGCTGGCCGCCCGCCTGATCCGAGATGTCGGCTACGAGCCGGTGCTGGTGGGCAATCAGGAGATGGGCAAATATCTGCTGCCGGGGACCCCACTGGCGGGCGAACACACCCCGGCCGAGGTTCGCGAGATCGCCGCCAAACTCAAAACGCCCTGAGCGGATTTCACCTGCGCAGGCGCCAATTTCGTCGCGCAAATTAGCGAATCGATCCGTCGTGCCGCACCGATCGGGCGCGGTCTGTTGAGGCTTTCCCTGATTTGGTGCATGGAGCGCCAATTGCTCTCCAGCCGGGTGTATTGTGGCGACGAAGCGACGACAGATCGCTGACAATTGTTTTCCGGCACTCCAGACGACGCGCGGCCAACGTGTCAGGGCGGATCTAAAACAATGACTACTCTCGTCCAGCCGCGATTCGCCGTCGCGATCGCCACGCTGCGCTCTATTCAATGGCCCATCGTTCGGCTCGGACCTTACTCCTGCATCCTTGGCTTTCTACTGATCGGGGCGGCATCGCTAGGCCTGTCGCGAGCCGTGCTGATCGCCTGGCAATGGCAACGGGTCGACGTGACCGACTCGCTGTGGCTCATGCTGCTGCAAGGCTTGCGCAGCGACTTGATGACTCTCGGCTACTTCGCGGCGCCCGCGGTCGTGGCGCTACCGTTGTTTGTTGCTGTGAAACGGCTGAACTGGTGGTCGCGCCTGGCCACCGCCTGGCTCAGCCTCAGCCTGATCGCGATCCTGTTATTGGAGTTCGCATCCCCGCAATTCATTGCCGAGTACGACAGCCGGCCGAACCGACTGTTCGTCGAGTATCTGGTCTATCCCCGCGAAGTGTTCGCAATGCTGTGGACCGGCTATCGCGGTTCGCTAGCCATGGTAGTGATCGGGCTGGGCGCGGCGAGCTGGCTGATCGTTCGTCACTTTAATAAGTACCGCCGCTGTAGCAATTCCTGGAGCACACGTGCCGTGCTGATCGCCTGGCCCATCGTCGTGCTGCTGCTGTTCGTGATGATTCGTTCCAGCTTCCAGCATCGGCCGGCCAACCTGGCCACCTTCGCCTTCTGCGACGACGCCATGGTCAACAGCCTGGTCACCAACTCGGCGTACTCGGTGCTGTCGGCCGTGTATGGTCTGAAGCACGAAGGCCAAAGCGAAATCTATGGCGAAATGCCGGCGGCCGAAATGATCTCACGCGTCCGTAACGGCATGGGCGCCAGCCCGCAAAGCTTTACCTCGGACCAGTTCCCGACGCTGCATAAACAAGTGGCCAGCGTGCGTCGCGAACGGCCGCTGAATCTGGTCATCGTGCTGGAAGAGAGTTTGGGTGCCGGCTTCGTCGAGCAGCTCGGCGGCCTACCCATCACGCCAAACATCAGCGGACTGGCGGATCAGGGCATCTGGTTCGAACAACTCTACGCCACCGGCACTCGCTCGGTTCGCGGCATCGAAGCAGTGGTCGCTGGATTTCCGCCCACGCCGGCGCTGAGCGTGGTCAAGCTCAACAAATCACAACGCGATTTCGCCACCTTGGCCTCGGTGCTGCGCCGGGCTGGCTATCGGAATGAATTCGTCTATGGCGGCGAATCGCACTTCGACAATATGCGCGGCTTCTTCCTAGGCAACGGTTTTCATGACGTCGTCGACCGCAAAGACTTCCTGGCCCCCAAGTTCGTCGGCAGCTGGGGCGTGTCCGATGAAGACCTGTTCCAGAAAGCCCACGAACGCCTCAGCAGATTGCATGAGTCCCAGCAGCCGTTCTTCATGCTGGTGTTCTCTTCCACCAATCACACGCCGTTCGAATTTCCGGACGGGCGCATCGAACTGCACGAACAGCCCAAACAAACCGTGCACAACGCGGTCAAGTACGCCGACCATGCCGTTGGTGGTTTCTTGAAGCAGGCTCGAGCCAGCAAATATTGGGCGGATACTCTGGTGATGGTCGTGGCCGACCACGACACACGCGTTTATGGCGACGAGTTAGTGCCGGTGAACAAATTCCATATCCCAGGCGTCATCCTGGGCGCCGACACGCAACCTCGACGCATCGATTCCACTGTCAGCCAGATCGATCTCGCGCCCACTTTGCTATCGCTGATGGGCGTCGATAGCGAACATCCGCTGGTCGGCCGCGATCTGACTCGCACGTTGCCAGAATTCGGCAATCGCGAACCTCTACCCGTGCCGCGCGCCATGATGCAGTTCGACAGGAACTTCGCCTGGCTCCAAGGCAATCAGGTCACCGTGCTGGTTCCGGACGGCGACGTGCGCTACTTCACCTATGATCGCCGCGCCAAGTCGCTGGAACCGGCGCAGGCGCACGATTCGGAAATCGCACGCACTGCGCTAGCCAACGTATTGATGCCGGCCTGGCTGTATCGCGACCAACTGTACCGGCTGCCGAACTAAGCCCTAAAAGCGCCGGCCAATCGAGACCCCGAACGCGTACGGGTCGATCTCCACGGTGCCCAGCTTGGCGCCATTCAACTTGGCCTTGGTGTCAATGTCGAACCAGCGCACGTCGGCATTGACGAACCAGTCACTGTTCAGCGCCACGTCCAATCCCAGCTGCGCCGCCGGGCCGAACGAAGACTCCAACTCCAGCTTGGAGCCGCGGAGCGCACCGGTCGTGTCCTCATTAAAGAACAACGTGTAGTTCAAACCCACACCGACGTAGGGACGCACGCTGCCGTTCGGATTGAAGTGATACTGCAAGCTCACTGTCGGTGGCAGGTGCTTGGTTTCCGCCACTTTGCCGCCGCCGTTCAAATTGATGTCATGCGAGAACGGCAGTGCAGCCAGCACTTCCGCTCCCCAGTTCGGCGCAAACATGTAGGTGCCGCTGAAGGTCAACATCGCAGCACTGTCGACGTTGACCACCGCGTGATTGTCCGACTTTGGCTGCACAGTGTGCACGCCGGTGCGCCAAATCCATTCACCGGCATCCTGCGCCTGCGCAGCGGGCACGGCGGCCACCGCCAATGAAATCAGCACAGCAGAACGAATACTCATACATCCTCCGGAAACACTCTTTGCTCTGTCTTCATGAGCACTTTAGTGATCTGCGCGCCGGTACGCGTTCCGGAGGTCCCGAGAACAGCTGCGGACAATTCCCAGGTGTATATATTCTCGACAGGCAGCTCTCGCCAAGATTCGTTTGTGCGCTCGTAGCGGTTCTGATAAAAATGTAACAAGTGAGTGCTGACTAGCTCACGAAATAAAACAAACAAAGCTCGCGGCGGGCCGAAGCAAACTCATGAACGCTTCTGCAACACGCATCAGTATCATCATTCCCGCCTTTAACGAGGCGCAAGACCTGCCCGGTTTGCTCGACAGCCTGGCAGCGATTCGCAATGACGACGCTTTCGAAGTCATCGTGGTCGACAATGGCTCGACCGACTGCACAGCAAACATCGCGCGCGATCGCGGCGCCAATGTGGTTTCCATCAAACGTTCGCCGGTGGGCTCAGGGCGCAATGCGGGAGCCAAAGCGGCGCGCGGCGAACTGCTCGCCTTTCTGGATGCTGACGTTATCGCCACGCCGCAATGGCTCGCTGAAACGCGTGCCATCGCCGAGCGCGACCGAGAGGCCACCATCACTGGGGACATTTACGACATCGTCGAGCACCCGTCCTGGATCGAGCGGCATTGGTTCGGCGCTTCTTACTTACGCGGCGCGCGCACTTATCTCAATGGCGGCAATCTGCTGATCTCGCGAGCCGACTTCGCCAAAGTCGGCGGTTTCAACGAACAGATGATTTCGGGCGAAGACGTTGAATTCTGCGAACGCGCCGCTGCTGCCGCGATTCCGATTCGCCCGAATCGAACTCTCCGAGTCCTGCACAAAGGTTATCCCTCGACGGCGCGGCGCTTCATCAAGCGCGAAGCTTGGCATGGGCGCAGCGATTTCCGGTCCATGCGGAGTTTTCTGGCCTCACCGGTCGCGATCTCCGCTGCGGTGTTCGCAGCGTTTCATGTGGTGCTGATTACCGCATTGATCGCGCGCATTTGGTGGCTCGCCGCAGGCGCTCTGACTGCCATCACCTTACTGTGCCTGGCCAGCGCGTTCTGGAAATGGAGCTGCGTCGCTTGGAAATCGCGAGTGGTCAACGCCGGTGTGTTTTATTTGTATTTCACCGGGCGCGCCCTGGCCGGCGGACACGAGCTGGTGGATAGTGTCATCGGCAGCCGGGCCGAGTTATTTTTTTCGGCGGGCAGCCTGCTTTTTCTTGGCTGACTTGCGCACTGGCCGTTTCGACTCCGCCACTCTAGCCGCAGCACGCACCGCTCCTCGCGCCCACACGATCAGCTCGTCCGCATCTTCCAGCACATCGGCGGGCACTTCAAAGTAGCTCATGCTCCATTCCGGTCGATCCTTGTACGGACGAAACGCGCCCATCCCGCGGGACTCATAAACTGGCCGAGTCTCATCGTCTACTTTGAAATACAACGTGTCGCTGGCGATGATGGCAAAGAACGTCGCATCGCTATACAGCCCCGCGCCTCCGAACATCCGGCGATAGCTGACGCTCGGCAGCTTCGCGAGCTGCTCGAGCACGTACTGGAGATAGTCGCTGCTCAGAGCCATCTATTTCATTTCACGCGGGTCGCAGCACTGCCGCTGCCAACCTATTACTAGGGATACTTTGCTGGCCTGGCGCTTTGGCCCGGCCGCCAGCGACGATGATATCGTCCGGAGCTTCCGCCATGGAGGTCTTCTGCATGCCGTTTCGTAGGCGCTGTTCGCAGCACTGGCGAAAGCCCGGCCCAAAACAAAAAATTGAGACCTTGTTCCTGGCCTCACACAACAAACATTCGAAACTGAACACTTCGTTAATAGTCAGTCGTTCAGCTTGTTACATTCGCTTGCATTCTGCGCCGACTGTCCCGCGTACACTCCTCGCGAGCAGACAATTGCAACGGATCAGCAACCATGCCATTCAGCCGCATTCTGTTCGGTTTGTTGTTCACCGGTCTCGTCAGCTTCAACGTCGCTGCCGCCGAATATAATCCGGCCCGCAAACAGCCTGCCGCCGCCGATGCGAGCAGCCAGCGCGTTATCGTCAAGTTCAGAAGCAGCGGCACGTCGCAGCGAGTTCAAGCAAAGTCCGCAAACGACATGGCGGCGCTCGCAGGACGTAACAAACTGACGCTGAAGCAAACGCGCCAGATCGCAGCGAATCTGCATGTCATGCAGTTCGAGCCTGAGGCGTCGGGCGAATCGGTGAGCGAGAGCCTTGCCCGACTGCGTGCGGATGACGCCGTCGAATATGCCGAGCCCGATCATCGGCGCTACGCCCAGGCGGTACCCAACGATCCGTTGTATTCGGCTCAATGGTATCTGCAAAACGCAAGCACCACTCCGAGCGCGATCGACGCTGTAGGCGCATGGGACACGACGACCGGCAGCTCTTCCGTCGTGATCGCGGATATCGACACGGGAGTGTTGTACAGCCACCCGGACCTGCTACGTCTCTCTGCAGGCGGACGTTTGCTACCGGGCTACGATTTCATCTCCGATACGAGCGTGGCCAATGACGGCGATGGCCGTGACTCGGACCC
>NZ_JAEUPY010000607.1 GCF_016790065.1 Steroidobacter sp. | reverse complement strand
CACTCCGCGCATCGCATGCAACAGATTTCACCGACCTTCGCTGGCTTGGAGAAGCGACTGAAGCGGCATGTGAATGGGTTCGTCAAAACGCTCGAGCTGGACATGAGCGGGCGCGAGTTGGCGATGACGGATTGTTGGGTGAACATCATGCCGCAGCAGGTGTCGCACAGCATGCACTTGCATCCGCTGTCGACGATCAGCGGCACTTACTACGTGCAGACGCCGAAAGGCTGCGCGGGTTTGAAATTCGAAGATCCGCGCCTGGAGAAATTCATGGCGGCGCCGCCGCGTCGGGCCGATGCGAGCCCGGCGAATCGGCTGTGGTCAGTGATGCCGGCCGAAGCCGGCAAAGTCGTGTTGTTCGAGAGTTGGCTCAGACATGAGGTGGCGGCCAATCCGGTCGCCGGCGAACGGATCAGCATCAGTTTCAACTACAACTGGTTCTAGCCAAACACCGCCGGCAACTCTCGTAGCACTCGGTGCACGAACTGCACACAGATCGAACCTTCGCCCACGCCTGAAGCAACGCGCTTCACGCTGCCTGATCGGACGTCGCCGACGGCGAACACACCGGGCAAGCTGGTCTCCATCAGATACGGCGCGCGGTCGAGTGGCCAGCGCGCCGCCGTCAACTCGTCCTTGCTCAAGTCGGCGCCAGTGCGCACGAAGCCCTTCTCATCCAAGTTCACACAATTCTTCAGCCACTCCGTGTTCGGCGCCGCGCCGGTCATTAGAAACACATGCCGAATCGGTTGGGTCTGTCGCTGGCCGCCGCGCGCCTCGGTCCAGGTGACACTCTCCAACTCATGCTCGCCTTCCAGCGAGCTGATTTGAGTGCGCGTGTGCAACGTGATGTTGGGCGACTCTTCGATCCGGCGAATCAAATAATGCGACATGGTCTCGGCCAGCCCTTCCGAGCGCACCATGATGTGGACATGACGACAGCCGCTGGCTAGAAACACCGCCGCCTGTCCCGCCGAATTGCCGCCGCCGACCACGATGATCTCTTCGTTCTGGCACATCTTGCCTTCGAGATGAGTGGCCGCGTAGTACAAGCCCACGCCGGTGTATCTATCCAAATTCGGCAGCTCCGGCTTGCGATATTGAGCGCCGGTCGCAATCAGCACAGTGCGCGCCTTCGCGACGCGACCGTCTGCCATCTCGACCCGATACGGCCAGGAGTCACAGTGCAAAGCCACCGCATCACAAGCGACATGAAAGCGCGCGCCGAACTTTTGTGATTGCACCAACGCGCGACCAGCGAGCGCCTGGCCGGAAATGCCCGTCGGAAAGCCGAGATAATTTTCGATGCGCGAGCTGGTGCCCGCCTGACCGCCGGGAGCAAAACTATCGATCACTCGCACATCCAAGCCTTCGGATGCGGCATACACGGCGCCGGCAAGCCCCGCCGGCCCGGCACCCACGACCAGCACGTCGTGGATCGCTGCCACATCGATGTCCGGATTGATCTCGGCAAACTCCGCCACTTGGCGCAGATTGGCTTTGCGAAGCGCGCGACCGCCGCGACCGATCACGGCAGGCACGTCGGCGACCGTTAGACCCGCGCGCTCCAACAATCCTGCCGCTTCCGCATCGACCTCAGCATCGAGATAAAAATGCGGATGCGCGTTGCGAGCCAGAAACTCACGCAGTAACAACGTGTGTCCGCAGTAACGCGAGCCAATCAAAGTCATCTCGCTGTTCGGCGCCGAGATCAACCCCATGCGACGCAGAATGAACGCACGCATGAATATCTCGCTGAGTTCCGCATCGGTCTGCACGACCACGCGCAAATCGTGATCGCTGACGACCAGAACTTCGCCCGCATCGAGCACCGACACGCGCACGAATCCAGGCACGCCACGCAACGTGCTCATCTCGCCCGCGAAATCGCCCGGACCGAGCGGCCGTACCACTTGCTCGTCCACGCCCGGCACGGTGATCTGCAGAGTGCCGGTCAACACCACCAGCATTTTCCGTTCGTGGTCGCCGGGCTCGATCAACACCTGCCCCGCCGCTGTCGCGAGATGCGTGCCGTGCGGCTCCAGGCGCGCGATCTGCGCCTTGGTGAGCCGAGGAAACATTTGTTCGGCACGCTTCTCGTACAGTTCGTTGGGCATGACGCTGACCTTATTTATTCAAAGACGCGGCCACCAGGTCGAACAACGACTGCATGCCGGCTGACACATCGTGAATCGTACCGTTCACGAAAATGCCCGGCGTGCCACGCACCCCGCTGCGCTTGCCGCCGTCGATGTGTTCGCGAATTCGCTGCCGATAGATCTCATCGTCCATCTCAGCGGTGTAGCGAGCCATGTCCAGATGCAGCTGCTCGGCGTAGCTGTGCAACTGAGTGCTCTTCAGATGCAGCTGATTGGTAAACAGCAGGTCGTGCATTTGCCAGAACTTGCCCTGGGCCGCGGCGACTTCCGCTGCCTCGGCGGCGGCAAGTGCATGGGGATGCACTTCTTCCAGTGGGAAATGGCGGAACACCAACCGCACCTGCTGTGGGAAACGCTGTAACAACAACTTCAGCGACGGCGCCGCTTGTTTGCATGTCGGACATTCGAAATCGCCGTACTC
>NZ_JAEUPY010000405.1 GCF_016790065.1 Steroidobacter sp. | reverse complement strand
GAGAACGGCAGGAGTTGGCTGCCGTTGCCGGAAGGTATCGAGTTCAGCATTTCGGCCATTAACGCGCTAAAGATCGAGACTGACGGCGTGCGGCAGATGGCCGACGCCGCAGCGATTGCTTACAACAACCTCGCGATAGCTGTCGCCAACGCGCCCATCGAGCGCATGAAAGAAATCAGCGCCATCGTCGGCCAGGGTTACTTAGATGCGCAGCGTGAGTTTCAGCAGGAAACAACGACCGCAGTGATGGATGAGTTGCAGAAAAGGAACGAAGCTGTCGCGGCGGCGGCGGAATATCAATACGACGTTCAGCTACAGGCAGAGGAAGCGATTCGGCAGCAAAAGGCCGTTACTGTATCTACAGCTATCAGCTTCTTGCACATGCTCGGTCAGAAGAACAAGGCAGCTGCCATCGCCGGTATCGTTCTGGAGAAAGCGGTAGCGATCCAACGTCTGCTGATGCAAAACCAGATCGCAGCTTGGCTCGCATACTCTGCAGCACTGGTCCCCGGCAACCCCGCATCACTTGCAGTGGCTGAGGGCGTGAAGGCCTCGGTACTTGCACAAGGCTACGTGTCAGCCGCACTTATAGCGGGAATGGGCGCGCTGCAGATTGCTGATGTCACGTCACGCGGCGGTCGCTCATCGATCGGTACGCCGCTCAATCCAGCGTACACCACGTCAAGTGGCGACTCTGAAACTGCACAAGGCGCGTCATCCACGCGCTCAGTACAGATTATCATCCAGGGTAACGTAGTCGGAAATGACAGCTTCATTCGGGAGTTGATCGATGGCATCCGGGCACAGATCGACGATAACGACGTGGTCTTGATCGGCCCGAATAGTCGACAGGCTTCAGCAATTAGAGACGAGGGATACTAAATGAGTGAGCCACTAAAATTTCCAGTTACTGCAGACCTTGCTTATCGGCAGATCGCCAAGGCAATTGAATCAAACGAAGCACTATCGGACTTCATGCGAGCGGAGTTGGCGAAGCGCATACCGCGCATCTTAACGAAGCTTTCGCGGACGACGATTCAGATCAACGTGCCGAGTGAGTTCGCAGATATGACGCCTGAGCAATCGAAGGCTTTCCAGCGAGTCGTCGACGATATATGCCAGCAGTACGCTAACGTGTTTATGGCGCACTTGGCTGGAGCGATGACCAAGCACGTCGCATTGATCGAAGATCTTCGCAAGCGTGGCGTCCACGTGAAGCTTCAGGACGAATGAATTCGGAGTAATGGGAAGTTGTCATGACAAATAGCAGAGATTCGCTTCGCTCGTTTCGTCCCAAGGTCGAGAAGTTCGAACACGGTGGACAGACGTTCCACGTGCGCGGGCTCTCCGGCGCTGGCCGTGCGCGTTACTTGGAGCTGTGCCGCGCCGGCGGCGATGCTGGCCCGTCGATGGCCAAAGTCGTTGCACTTGGTCTGTGTGAGGAGGATGGCTCGCTCACGTACAGCGTCGACAACGATAAGGACGTCACCGAGATCGGCGATGTCGACGGCACCGTGTTGCAGGCCATCGTTTTTAAGCTGTATCAGGTGTCGGGGCTGGCTACGCAGGCCATCGAGAACGCCTCAAAAAATTCCTGAGCGAGCCCGAACTGGTATTCAAGTTTCGGCTCGCGCTTCACCTAGGAATGACCGTCGAGGAACTGGATGAGCGAATCAGCTCAGCCGAGTTCTCGCAGTGGATTGCTTACTCGAACATCGAGCCGTTTGGCTATCCGATGGACAACTTCCGCATGGGCGTTCCTGCGGCGGCGTTCGTGAATGCGATTCGCTCGACGGTTCCGGTGCCGAAGGGCCGGCCGCGTCCGAAGGCGATCAAGGCGAGTGATTTCTATCCGAAGCAGGCGAAGGCCGAGCCGGATCTGACGCCGGAGCAACGCGCTTACATTGAGCGGAAGAAGCAGCAGAAAAACAAGCCCGCGGCCATTTCAGCACCGCGGGCTCGGGTTCGCCCTTGAGGCTCTACCGTTGTACGTGTCGCTCCACCAGCCGCACCAATCGTAACAGCTGCCGATCCTCCAGCAACTCCGGGCGTTCGGACAAGCCTGGGACGAGCAGCACCCACAGCGGCACGCTCAAGGCGTCAGCGACCTTGCCCATGTCGCCAATCGTTGCGCGGCGCCCCTTGCGGCGGATGAGATCCATCTGCTGATCAACCGTGACGGCGCTCATGCGGCACCCCGCGGATGCCTGCCGGTCAGGCTGCGATCGACCCACGTGAGTATCCATGTGAGCCCGACATGCTCCCTGCCGCCATCGAACACTGCCTCGCCCTCCAGGGGCTCGACGTTGCCGAGAAAGTGCAGCACATCGGCCGCTTCCTTGATGCTCAACCTTGC
>NZ_JAEUPY010000392.1 GCF_016790065.1 Steroidobacter sp. | reverse complement strand
TTCGCCAGATACGACGTTGGATCAGGAGTTGGAGCTGGCGCGTGCGTACATCGAGCTGATGCAGATGCGCATGCCGGATCGATTGCAGTTCGCTTTGCGCATCGATCCGGCGGCAGCCAAGCTGCACTGTCCGCCGATGACGCTGCTCACGTTGGTTGAGAACGCCGTCCAGCATGGCATCGACCCGAGCGAAGCAGGCGGACGAATCGATGTCGACGTGTCGATGCGCGATGGTCGATGTTGGGTTCGCGTCGCTGATACCGGCGTTGGTTTGAAAGCGCAGAACAGTGGGCTCGGCACTGGGCTTTCCACGTTGCGTGAGCGAATGCAGCTGGCTTTCGGCGGTGATGCTCAGTTGAGTTTGACGGAGATCGAACCGCACGGCGTGAGTGTCGAGTTGAGCTTTCCGGCGCGGCACGTTGCTGTATGAGCGCACCGACTGCACTCATCGCCGATGACGAACCGCTGCTTCGCGAAGCGTTGGAAGGGATGCTTTCGCAAGTTTGGCCGCAGCTGCAGGTCGTGGCGCGAGCTCGCAATGGGCGTGAGGCCATCGAACTGTTCGAGACCCATCAGCCGGATGTTTGTTTTCTGGACGTGCAGATGCCGGGCAAGACCGGTGTGGAAGCGGCTCAGCATATCGGTCGTCGTGCCCACTTGGTTTTCGTCACAGCCTTCGATCACTACGCAGTGCAGGCGTTTGCACAAGGCGTGCTCGATTATTTAGTGAAGCCTGTCGAGCCTGCGCGGCTGGCGGAGACTGTTTCACGTCTGCAAGAGCGATTGCGCGAGTCGCAGCCGGCGATGAACACCGAAGCCTTGTTACAGCAGCTTGCTGCGAGCCTGGAGAAACACAAAGGTGCCGAGACGCTGCGCTGGGTGCGAGCTTCGGTGGGTCAGACCGTTCGGCTGATTGCAGTGGACGATATCGACTACTTACGCTCGGAAGAAAAGTACACGCGGGTGGCGTGGCGCGATGATTCAGGCGAGCCGCGTGACGCAGTGATTCGCACGCCGCTCAAAGAATTGATCACGCAGCTGGACTCAACGCAGTTCGCACAAGTGCATCGCTCTGTCGTCGTCAACCTGCGAGCGGTCAGCCACGTCACACGCGGCCAAAACGAAACTGCCGAGGTTCACTTGAAAGGCCGCGAAGAAACGCTCCCCGTCAGTCGAAATTATTTACACCTGTTCCGGCAAATGTGATTTCCAGCGCTTCCCGACAGTAGCGGCGCGTTACTCATAGAGTGGAATTTGGAGCGCTGGCGGCCGTGTTTGGGGCAAAACACGTGTTAATTGCTTAGGGCTGACGGCATCACCTGACGCTTTCATCCTTGTGGTGTTTGCATATTGATCACTCAACAGGGATGCACTTTAGTGCTGCCATGCAATCATTACTGTGGGCGACGGAAATGCCACTCACATTACGCGCGGCGAAAGACACATCAACTAAGACCATGTTGAGCCAGCCGGCCAGGCGCTTGCCCATCGGCCCGGACTGGTTGTATGAACCCTGCCTCGATGGCATCCGAGTGGTCATCATCAAGCGGGGCGCTTCGGTCACGTTATGTTCTGCCGAAGAACGGCAGCCGGAGCGCAGATTTCCCTTCTTATTAGAGGCGGCGGCCAAGATCCCTGTTGACGACGCAATAATAGACGGGGCGGTGGTGGAGCCGACCATTGCCAGGGCCGTGCCGAGTGTCAGGTACTACGCATTCGATTTGATGCGCCTCGAGGGGCGCGATCTCCGTGGTCAACGGTTGATGAATCGCCGCGAGGCGTTACGGACCGTCATTTCAAATAGCGGCCTGTTTCTAGCCGAGGAGCTGACCAGCAATCCTCGGCGGGCCGTGGAGCAGGCGATGCTCTGGGGCTTTCCTGGCGTGGTGGCCAAGCGGCGCGACTCGGCGTACCGAAGTGGTGCACGCTCGCAGGACTGGCAGGAGTATCGGCCGCCGCGGCAGCTCGAATTCGTGGTCGGCGGCTACAAGCCGGCGGGCCCTGACAGCGTCGCGGCGTTGCTGGTGGGCTGTGTCGACGGTCCAGTGATTTTGTATTCGGGACTGGTGCATCAGGGCATCGTCGGCGCGTCGCGGCTGAGCTTGAAGGAAGCGTTGGCGCCGCTGGAGACGGCCCGCTCGCCTTTCATCAATTTATGGGGCGAGCATGAGTTCAGTCGCACCGGGCCCAAGCGCCGGGAGGCTGCCGATGTGATCTGGTTGCGGCCGACATTGAAAGCACTGCTGCGAGTGGCCGAATGGACGCCACATCAGCTGTTGAAGGCGCCCACTTTGGTCGAACTCCGAACGCGCACGGCCACTCCGTCTGAAGGCACAGCGCTGTCAATGTCGGCCCTGATGCACACAAATAATTCATTCTGAGCGGGCAGCGCCCCGCCGCGCCTTGGATGTCCGGCGCGCGCCGTATACAATTTTCGGCCTCGTTTCCCAGGCAGCGGCGCAATCCTCAGTATGAGAATCATCGATGCTCAGAGCGTCCAGCGCGCGCTGACCTTTCCTGCCTTGGTGGCGACCTTGCGCCAGACGTTCGCCGGCCCCGGCGCCAGCCCACGGCGCAACATCTATCGGCTCTCAGAGAACCCTGCCAAGAAAGATTCGTTCGCGGTGTTGCCGGCGTGGAACGATGAGCTGATCAGCGTCAAAGTGTTCACTTATCTGCCCGACGCTCCGGCGCCGGGATTTCCGCCGCTGCACTCGAATGTGATGGTGTTCGATCGGCGCACCGGCGCACCCACGGCCGTGCTCGACGGGCCGAGCATCACGAACTGGCGAACGGCAGCCATCGCCGCGCTGGCTGCGGACTATCTGGCGCGACCCGATGCCAAGCGACTGCTGTTTTGTGGCACCGGCAGCCTGGCACCGCTCACCGTGTTGGCGCATGCGTCGGTACGCGACTATGAGCACATCGCTGTTTGGGGTCGCAATCCAGACAAGGCTCAGCAGACCGTCGAGTTGGTGAAGCAGCAGCGGCCGGAACTCAATGTGGTCGTGGTCGACGATCTGGAGCGCGCCGCTCGAGCTGCGGATGTCATTAGTTGCGCAACCGCTGCCAAGAAGCCATTGATCCTCGGCGACTGGGTCAAGCCCGGCACGCACACCGATTTCTCCGGCAACCACGAAGTCGATGCCCGCGAATGCGACAGCGACCTGGTGGCCAACGCGCGCGTTTATGTGGATAGTCGAGCCAACGTGCTCAACGAAGCGGGCGAGATTCTGATTCCGATGCGAGAAGGGCGCTTCGGCGAGGATCACCTGGTCGGCGAGCTGGCGCAGTTGTGTCGTGGCGAAGTGCCGGGACGGCGCAACGAGAGCGAAGTGACGTTGTTCAAATCGGTCGGCACCGCACTGAGCGATCTCGCCGCCGCCAGCCTGGTGCTACGGACCTTACCTGCTGCCTGAGGCAGCTTTCGGTGATTTCACAGATGCCCGATCGGTGCAGCGTCTAAAAACTCGACCTGCTGTGCCCGCCGGGCCTTTAGATCCAGGACCAAGAATGATTGAGTTGAACAAAGTCCGGCCGGCAGCGGCCGTGCTGTTACTGGCCATGGCCGTGCCTGCGTTGGCGGCCGACCGCTTCGAAGAGATCCGCAGCTACATCAAGGACCAGATGGTCGCCGAGTCGGTGCCGTCCATTTCGGTGGCGGTGGCCAAAGACGGCAAGATCATTTGGGAAGAGTCGTTCGGCTGGGCGGATCGCGAAAAGCGCGTCGCCGCTACGCCGCACACCATGTACTCGCTGGCCTCGATCTCCAAGCCCATCACCACCACCGGCCTGATGACGCTGGTGCAGGCGGGCAAGGTGGACTTGGACAAGCCCATCAACGACTACCTGGGCAACGTCAAGCTGCGTGCTCGAGTTGGCGATGCCAAGGACGCGACGGTGCGTCGAGTTGCCAATCACACGTCGGGCCTGCCGTTGTACGTTCAGTTCTTCTACGCCGACGAGCCCTACTCGCGGCCGTCGATGGACGAGACCATTCTTCGTTACGGCAACCTGGTCAATGCACCGGGTGAGGCCTTCGTCTATTCGAACCTGGGCTTCGGCGTGCTCGACTACGTGATCTCTCGCGTGTCGGGCATGAGCTATCCCGACTTCATGCGTCGCGAAGTGTTTCTGCCGTTGGGTATGACGCGCACTTCAGTGGACATCGGCCCGGGCATGGAGGAGTTCACGGCGACTCGTTACGGCGTGGATGGCCTGCCGATTCCGTTCTACGACTTCGACCATCCGGGCGCTTCGGCGGTGTACTCCAGCGCGCACGATCTGGTGCGCTTCGGCATGTTTCATATGAAGGCGCACTTGAAGGATCAAAAACCGATCCTGAGCGATGCGTCCATCGATGAGATGCACCAGCGCACGGCGGGCGTGCCAAGCTACGGTTACGGCGTCGGCTTTTTCGTGAACACCAAGAATAACTATGACATGGTCGGGCATTCCGGCGGCATGGGTGGCGTGCACACTCAGCTGCAGATGTATCCGAGCGATAAGTTGGTCGTCGTGGTGCTCGCCAATTCCGCCACGCGCTTGCCGACTCAGGCTGCCGATCGGATCGCCAACAAGATGCTGGCGAAGTGGCCGGTGACGCCCGAGAGCAAGCGTCAGCCGCCGGAGCCGTTCAAGGTGACCGACAGCTTGTTGGGCACTTGGAAGGGCACGCTGGCCAACTATGTCAAGGACGTGCCGGTGGAGCTGACGTTCCTGGCGAGCGGCGACGTGCGCGCCAAGTTCGGCGATCAGATGAGCACGCTGGTGAACGAGCCCAGCTTCAAGGACGGTGTGTTCAGCGGCCAGGTGCTGGGGAAGATCGGCACGCCTGACACGGAACGCTATCCATATACGATTGGTCTGACCATGCGATTGCGCGGTGACGTGCTCAACGGTGACGCTGACGCGTTTGGCCTGCGCGACCAGCGCCCGCGTAATGCGCTGTCGCATTGGATCGAACTGAAGAAGCAATAGGTTTGCGAGTTTTTGGCCCTAGCTTGTTCTAGGTGGTTTCACAGATGTCCGGTCGGCACAGCGTCGAAACACTCGGCCTGCTGTGCCCACCGGGTGCGTCAATTCCAGGACAAAGAATGATTCAGATGCAGAAAGTCCGGCCGGCAGTGACCGTGCTGTTGTTGGCTGTGGCCGCGCCCTCGTTGGCGGCCGATCGCTTCGAAGAAATTCGCAGCTACATCAAAGCGCAGATGGTCGCCGAGTCGGTGCCGTCCATTTCCGTGGCAGTGGCCAAAGACGGCAAGATTCTCTGGGAAGAATCCTTCGGTTGGGCGGATCGCGAAAAGCGCATCGAAGCCACGCCGCACACCATGTACTCGCTGGCTTCCATTTCCAAGCCCATCACCACCACCGGCTTGATGACGCTGGTGCAGGCGGGCAAGGTCGACTTGGACAAGCCCATCAACGATTACTTGGGCAATGCCAAGCTGCGCGCGCGCGTCGGCGATGCCAAGGATGCAACCGTGCGTCGGGTTGCCAATCACACCGCCGGCCTGCCGACCTACTATCAGTTCTTCTACGCCGACGAGCCGTACTCGCGTCCGTCGATGGACGAGACCATTCTTCGCTACGGCAATCTGGTCACGGCACCGGGCGAAACTTATGAATATTCGAACCTCGGCTTCGGCGTGCTCGACTATGTGATCTCGCGCGTGTCGGGCATGAGCTATCCCGAGTTCATGCGTCGCGAAGTGTTCCTGCCGCTGGGTCTGACGCGCACCTCGGTCGACATCGGCCCGGGCCTCGAAGATTTTGCCGCCACTCGTTATGGCACGGACGGTTTGCCGATTCCGTTCTATGACTTCGATCATCCGGGCGCGTCGGCGATTTTCTCCAGCGCCCACGATCTGGTGCGCTTCGGCATGTTTCATTTGAAGGCGCACCTGAAGGAGCAGAAGCCCATCCTGAGCGATGCCTCCATCGACGAGATGCACAAGCGCACCGCCGGCACGCCGGAGAATGGTTACAGCATCGGCTTCGCCAACAGCACCAAGAACAACTATGAGATCGTGGCGCATTCCGGCGGCATGGGTGGCGTGCACACTCAGATGCAGCTGTATCCGAGCGACAAGCTGGTGATCGTGGTGCTCGCCAACTCCGCGACGCGCTTGCCGAGCCAGGCGGCCGACCGTATCGCTAACAAGATGCTGGCCAAGTGGCCGTTGTCGCCGGAGCGCAAGTGGCCGGATCCGGAGCCGTTCAAGCCTACCGACAGCTTGTTGGGCACTTGGAAGGGCACGCTGTCCACTTACGTCAAGGACGTGCCGGTGGAACTGCGCTTCCTGCCGAGCGGCGATGTGCATGCCAAGTTCGGCGATCAGTTGACCACGCTGGTCAACCGGCCCAACTTCAAGGACGGCGTGTTCACCGGCAATCTGGTGGCACGTATCGGCACGCCCGATACCGAACGCAATCCTTATACCGTTGGCTTGCAGCTGCGCCTGCGCGGCGACGTGCTCAACGGCGACGCTGCTGCCGAAGGTGACCGCTCGACGCGTGTTCGTAACGCACTGGCGCATTGGATCGAACTGAAGAAACAGTAAGCAGTTCACTTCGATGCAGCAACGAAGAGCGGCGCCCCTGGCCGCTCTTCGTCGTTGCTACGACGGTGATTTCACGGAGGCGCAGCTCCCGCGCCTCGGTTATTCATTCGCGCCCTGTGGAATGAGTAATGCCGGTAGGGGAGTGACATGGGTTCGACGTCGATTCGGTTGAGCTGGGTGGCGATAGCGGCGGTCAGTGCATTTGCCGCGCCCGTGCTGGCTCAGCCCGCGCCCGAGCAGCTGCGTTCGCATCGCGAGGCGGTGCTCGAACATCTGCGCAAGAAGGATGTTCCTTCGGCCTCCATCGCGGTCTGGCAAGACGGCCAGATTATTTGGGAAGAAGGCTTCGGTTGGGCGGATCGCGCCAAGCGCATGCCGGCCACCGAGCACACCATGTACATGCTCGCATCGCTGTCCAAGACGCTGACCGCCACCGCGATGATGACCTTGGTGCAGGCGGGCAAGGTCGATCTGGACAAGCCGGTCAACGATTATCTGGGCGACGACAAGATCCGTTCCTACGTCGGCAATCCCAAAGACATCACCGTGCGCAACGTCGCCAACCATACCTCGGGCCTGCCGGGCAGCGATCAATGGTTCTATGGCGATGAAATGTCGCAGACGCCTGCTTTCAGCCAGACCATTCATCGCTACGGTTTTGCCTTCACGGCGCCGGGCGAACGCTATCGTTATTCCAACCTCGGCTACGGCGTGCTCGGTCATTTGCTCGGCAAAGTGTCCGGTGTGAGCTATGGCGACTTCATGCAACAGGCGTTGTTTACTCCGCTCGGCATGACGCACTCGGCACTCGACATCACACCGGGCTTCGAGCAACTCAAGGCGCAACGCTACAACTTTCGTAATCAGCCGATCCCGAACTATCTGTCGGCCGAACCAGCGTCGGCGACGCTGTATTCGAGCGCGCACGATCTGGCTCGCTTCGGCATGTTCATTCTGAAGAATCGTTTGCCGGATCAGCGGTCGGTGCTGACCGATGCCAACATCGATGCGATGACGCGCGATGCACCCAAGACCTCGGCAACGGCGGCGTACGGCGTGGGTTGGGTGGTGAACCAGCTTGGTGGCTATCGCGCGATTTCTCACTCCGGCTCGGCGTCGGGCGTGAGTTCGAATTTCATTCTGCTGCCCGAACGCAACATGGGCATCGTGATGTTGGCGAATATCGATGGTGGCGTCTCCACGGAAATCCAACGCCAGGTGCTCAAGACGTTGTCGCCTGGCTGGAAAGAGCCCGCTGCGCAGTCATCGACTGCGGCCGCGAACGACAGCTTCAAACCCAAGGCGGATCTGATCGGTCGCTGGGAAGGTAAGGTACATACCTACGAGGGCGATCAGCCCATGCAGTTGACAGTGCAAGCGGACGGCGACGTGCACATTCGCATCGGCGGCGAGCCCAAGTTCGCGAATCGCAGTGTCGTGCAGCTCGACACATTGTTGAATGGAGTGAGTTTCAAGGACGGCCAGCTCACGGGTAAGGCCTTGAGTCAGATAGAAACATCCGACACGGCTCGACATCCGCACACGGTTTCGCTGGAGCTCACGCTGCGCGGCCAGGTGCTCAACGGCTCGACCAGTGCCACGTCCATCTTCGACGGGCTGTGGATCTATGGCCTGCCGCACTGGACCGAGCTGAAAAAAGTCGCGAGCAGATGAATGACTCGCGCGCTACACTTCAACGAGCTTGCCTCCCGGGGAGGTTCGGGAAGTTCGATGGCGGATGGATCGACCAAGCGCTCGGTCGCCGATCTGTATCGTGAGTATCGCGCCGAGTTGTGTCGTTATGTGACCAAGACCTTCGGTCGGGGCCCTCCCGAACCCGAGGATGTGGTGCACACAGCGTTTTTGCGATACGCCGCCCTGGCGGACCCGGCGGCGGTCGCGGATCCCCGTGCTTTTCTTTACAGAACCGCGCATAACGTCGCGATCGATCATTTCCGGCGCGAGACCACGCGGCATCGTATCGATGCTCCGGAAGCGGCCAACGCACTTATTTTGGACGAACTCGATGGCGAGCGCGTCTTACTGGTGCAGGAGCGTCACCAGGTGCTCCATGACGTGATTCTTTCCATGGACCAGGCGCGCCGCGATCTGCTCATCATGAATCGCATCCATGAACTGTCGTTCGCGGAGATTGCCCGGCGCACGGGCATGTCCCAGACCCAGGTCAAGCGCCTGGTGGCGGACGCCATCGTCGAATGTAACGAGGCGCTCGAGCGCGCCTTCGATGGCACGGACTGAGCCATGAGTCACGCCCAAGCACGCATTCCTAAAGATATTTATCGAGTCGCCAGCGACTGGCTGGTGCGCCGTTCGGAAGGCGCGCTGCCGGAAACCGAAGAGCGCGAATATCAGCAGTGGCTGACGGCGAGCCCGTTGCATGCGGCTGCGTTCGAGAAACTCGCTGGTGTGTGGGGCGAAGTCGGTGAGATGAAAGATCTCGCCGCAGTCACGCCGTTGGCTCCAGCACGCACGGCCAAGCCGCCGGTGTGGCAACGACCGATGGCTTTGGCCGCAGCGTTAGCGATTGCCACCGTCGGTGCGGTGTTCGGCATCGTCAAGCTGTCGGCGCCGGAGCGCATCGAAACCCAACTCGCTGAAGTTCGCGAGGTGACACTGCCCGACGGCAGCAAGGTCACGCTCGGTGCCAAGACTCAAATCGACGTCGATTTCAGCAAGGACCGCCGCAACGTGACGCTGGCCAACGGCGAAGCGTTCTTCGACGTGGCTCACGATACTTCGCGGCCGTTCTTTGTCGCCGCCGGCAACACTCAGATCCGAGTCGTGGGCACGCGTTTCGATGTGCGGCGAGGGCTGAGCGACACCAGCGTGTCGGTGGTGCAGGGAATCGTGGCGGTCAGCGAACAGGTCGAGTCGGTGGATGAACCGCTGGCGCGTGGCACGCTCACTGCCGGTCAACGCATCGAAGTGGCAGCGCGCACCCCGACTGCGAAACGTTCGCCTGAAACAAATCGATCTGGAGCCATCGCGACGGTGCCCACTGAACGGGTCGGCGCGTGGCGTTATGGACGCTTGGAGTACGAAGATCGCCGACTCGCCGAAATGCTGGCCGACGTGCAGCGCTACTACAAGCCGGGCATGGAATTGGCGACGCCCGAGCTGGGCGATCTGCTGGTGACCGCGGCCTTCCGCGTCGATGAGATTTCACAAATTGCCGTGGCGCTGGAGCAGGCGCTGCCCATCAAAGCAGTACAGAGCGCCGACGGACACATCGTGCTGTACCCACGGCGCTGAACTTTTTTTGGACGATCCGCCAGCGCCACCCGTCTCAAGTGGGAAAGCGGCGCCATGCCCTGGCCAGGCACCGACCGCTCGACCTACAACGAGAGAGCAGGAAGGGTGTCATGTCCAAATCCGTATCGTTTCTATGTACGACCGCTGCCATCGCCATGGCCGCGTGCAGTTTCGTAGTTACTTCCACTAGTTACGCACAAGGCGCCGAGCAGCGCTTCGATATCGCCGAGCAGTCGCTGTCCAAGGCGCTGCTGGAATTGTCCCGTCAGTCCGGCGTCAACATCGTCGTCGATCCCAACATCGTGGCCGGTAAACGTGCGCCTGCCCTGGTCGGCGGTCGCTCGGTCGATGAAGCACTGGCCAAACTGCTCGAAGGCAGCGGTCTGGTAGCAGAGCGTTCCTCGGACAACACCGTCGTCGTCAAGGAACAACCCCAGCGTCACACCGATGCGCTGGAGACGGTCAATGTGTTCGGCACCACCATCGAAGATCCGATTCTGAGCTCGCGCACCGGCGACACGCT
>NZ_JAEUPY010000388.1 GCF_016790065.1 Steroidobacter sp. | reverse complement strand
AGCCATGAAACGATTGATTTCGGAGGTTTCACCGCGCACCTCGAATGTCAGCAACGCATCAGGCGCGATCACGCTGGTCGCAGTGCCGCCCTGGATCATTCCGACATTGACGCGCGAGATACCCGAGCCATGTCGTGAAATGGCGTGCAGCTGCAGGGCACACGTCGCCGCGGCCAGCAACGCATTGCGCCCCACATGAGGCTCCAGTCCTGCATGCGCAGCTCGGCCCTGGAAACGCACCTGAAAGATGGTGGCAGCCAGCAATCCCTCGGCGCTGCAAATCACAACACCAGTGCGCTTCGCCACCACACCGACGTGGCCGCAGATCAACCAGTCCACGTCATTCACGACGCCCGCGTCCACCATCGACCGAGCACCTCGACAACCCTCCTCTGCCGGCTGGAAGATCAGTCGCAACCGACCGCCCCAGGTTGCTGAAAGACGCGACGCCAGCGAGGCAAGCCCAAGGCCCATGGCGGTATGCGCGTCGTGTCCGCAGGCATGCATGCGTCCAGGAAACCGCGAGGCGAAACCTTCTCGGTTCGGTCGATGCGTTGGATCGGAAACCTCGGTGACGGGCAGCGCATCCATGTCGAAGCGAAACGCGACCACTGGCCCGGGCAGTGGCGACGTCCATTCCGCGACCACGCCGGTCAAGCCTTCACCGAAACGCTCGACCCATGCAGGCTCGGCGCCGTGCGCGAGGGCTTCGGCGCGAGCCCGTGCATGTTCCTGCTGCGAGGGAACGTTCATGCGAGCCGACGGCACCATCACTTGTTCGCCCGTGCGAATCGTCCATCCCGGCAGCCGAGCGATCTCACTGCACACCAGCGCTGCCGTTCGATACTCCAGAAAGCCCAGCTCCGGATGGCGATGAAACTCTCTGCGCCAATCGGCAACCCTCTGCAGCGTAGCTCCGGACTCTGGCAGACCCGTCTTCATACATTTCTCTCTATGTGTTGCGCCGAAGCGGCGCTAGAAAAACGGCCGGATGCCGTGCGCCGCGAGGATGTCGCGAGACCTGAACAGATCACGCCCCTTCACGACCAGCTCGACCCGTCGAAGCGCTGACAAATCGCGCGTTGGATCGCCGTCGATGAGCATCAGGTAGGCGTGCTTGCCGACATCGATCGAACCGAGCGTGTCGCTGCGGCCGAGATGTTCGGCGGCGCCGAGCGTCGCCATGCGCAGAATGTCGGCTATCGGAATACCAGCCTCTGCATAACATTCGAGTTCGCTCACCAGCGCGAAGCCCGGCAGGAACGCATCCGTTCCAGGCAGAATCTTGATCCCTCGCTGGTGCAGGCGCTTGATCAACTTGAGCGCGTTCTGGCCGGTCTTCAGAAACGCTGCTTCGTTGCCTGCGTTGTAGCCGGCCGACTGGATGAATGAGCGGCGCAGACTGGGCGGTAGGTGATCCGCATAGGCCGCCGTGGACGGAGCGAACTCGCCGGGACGCGACCGATATTGATTCATGAAGGTCGCCAAAGTCGGATCGTGTGCAATGTCTTTTTGTGCCATCCGATCCAAGAAGGCGTCGGTCTGGGCGGAATGAACGTCGACGCCGCCGCCACGCACGCCGGGCACGATGAAACGTTGTGGCGTACGGGTATCGATGGTCCAGTCGCCGATCAGCTGCAGCAGCATCATGTTGATATGAGTGATCTCGTTGTAGCCGACCTCGATGGCCTGCGCCGGACTCATATAGGCAGGAATATGTCCCGCCGTTCGCAGGCCCAGCTCGCGCGCGTCGCTGGCGAGCACCGGCACCCAGCTTGGATTGATCGAACTGTAGAGTTTGATACCGACATGGCCCTCCGCTGCGTAAGCACGCACGGCCGCACGGGCCTGCTCCAAGGTCTCCACCAAGCGACCCGTGGGAGCCGAGTACGGGCCACGCTGGTCGATGAATCCCATCGGATGCACATCGGGAGCAGCGATTGCGCCGGACGCAACCGCCTGTCGCAGATTGACTAGAT
>NZ_JAEUPY010000373.1 GCF_016790065.1 Steroidobacter sp. | reverse complement strand
GGTCGCAAGATCACGGTACGCCACTTGATCCTGCACACCAGCGGCCTGCGCGATCAATGGTCGTTGTTCGAGATGGGCGGTCACACCCTGGACGATCGATTGGAGCAGGGTCAGGTCGTCAACATCGTCTCGCGCCAACGCGGCCTGAACTTCGATCCGGGCACCCAGCACTCCTACAGCAATACAGGCTACACGCTGCTGGCCGAGATCGTCCACGCCGTCAGCGGCCAAACGCTGCGTGAGTTCACCACCGAGCGCATCTTCCGCCCGCTGGGCATGAACAGCACTTTCTTTTTCGACGATGTCACCGAGATCGTCCCCGGCCGCGCCCACTCCTACGAGCAAGAAGGCGACGAGCAGAAGCAACTGAAGCGCTCGCTGCTGAACTACGACAACGTCGGCGCCACCAGCCTGTTCACCACGGTCGAAGACATGGCCAAGTGGGCGGGCAACTTCACTCGCCCGACCGTCGGCGATGCCGCCCTGATCGAACAGGTCAGCACCAACGGCACCCTGGATAACGGCACGCCCATCAACTACGGCTTCGGCTTGGTTCGCGATCAAGCGGATGGACGGACCCGCGTGAGCCACTCCGGCTCGGATGCCGGCTTCCGCTCGCAGTTCATTTACTACCCGGAGCAGGACTTCGCGGTCATCATCACTGCCAACGTCCCGTTCAACATCAAAGCCAAAGCAACGCAGATCGCCGATCTGTACTTGCCAAAATCCGAATCGGCCGCACCGGAAGCCAAGCCCGAGCTGTCGCCGGAAGATCCGAACGCCGACGCTGCGCCCCTCGCTGGCTTGTTCGCACGACCGGAATACCGGCAACACGTTTCGCCGGTGCAGCTGCAATTTGAAGGTGGCAAGCTGTTCCGCACCGACAACCGCGGCGAACGCAAGAACGCAGTGCTGCGCCAGGACGGCAGCTTCGATTTCGGCGACCCGAGCTGGATGAGCTTCCGACCCGTGCGTGACGCGAAAGGCCAAGTGACGGCGCTCGATATCAAAAACCTCTACGAGTCCGCACCGCTACGCTATCCGCGCGTGCAGCCTTCAAAGTTGAACGCTGCTGGATTGGCACCATACGCCGGGCGCTATCACAGCGCCGAGCTGGATATCACTTACGACGTGCGCGTCAAAGGCGATCAGCTCACGCTGAGTTCGCTGTGGATGTCGGAGCCGAGCACGCTGAAGCAAGTGGTCACCGACCGTTTCGAATCGGAGCTGTGGTGGAGCAGTGCCGTGCTGTTCCAGCGCGACCGTGCCGGCAAGATTCGTTCGCTGAGTTTCAATTCGGACCGCGCCAATGGCGTCATCTTGCAGCGGGTCGAGTAACACTCAAATGGGTTAGTGGAAACGGCGCACCGTCTTTGACGGTGTCGATGACGAAGCTGCTATGGATGCCTTTGACGCCCGGCACTTTGATCAGCCGTTCCAGCGAAAACTCCCGATACGCATCCAGATCGGGAGTGACTACTTGCAATAGAAAATCGAAATCGCCCGAGGTGATGTAACAAGACACCACCTCGGGAAAGGCTAGCAAGGCGTCTCTGAATTTCGCCGCCTCGACCTCCTTGTGCAGCTCGATGTTCACGGCCACGAACACCGTCATGCCCAGGCCGATCTTCTTGCGATCGAGCCTCGCGCCATAGCCCTTGATCAAACCCTCCGCTTCCAAGGCCCGCACTCGCCGCAGACAGGGCGAAGGCGACAACCCCACGCGCTCCGCCAGCTCCAGATTGGTGAGCCGGCCGTCGGCCTGCAGGGCTTCGAGAATTCGGCGGTCGTAAGCATCGATGGGGACACTTGGCATGTTCTGCTCCAAAAGCCAGCAAAGGTGCGCACTCTGCGCAGTTAGTCTAGCCAAGAACGCGCACTTCGCAATCAATCACCGGCCTGATCGCGCCATGATGGGCACCCCAGCTAGCGCCCAATGAGCGAGCCCCCATGGCCATCAGCGAATCCTCGGAGTTCGATCAGCATGAGCAAGTCTGCTGGTTTGCCGATCCGGCCAGCGGGCTGAAAGCCATCGTTGCCATTCACAGCACCAAGCTCGGGCCAGCAGTCGGCGGGACGCGCTTCTGGCCTTATCCAACGGAACGCCTGGCCGTGGACGACGCCCTGCGACTGTCGCGCGCCATGTCTTATAAGTGCGCGCTCGCCGGTGCGCCGTTCGGCGGTGGCAAGGCGGTGATTGTCGGTGACCCCGGTGTGTTGAAGACTCGCCCGCTGCTACATGCCTACGGAAAGTATCTGAATCGGATCGGGACCGTGTTCTGCACGGGAGAGGATGTCGGCTTCTCCGTGGCGGACTGCGAAATCATTCGCGAAGTCTCTCCCTATATCGCAGGCACCAATAGCGCCGGCGCGGGCGATCCATCGATTCACACGGCGCAAGGTGTATTCCACGGCCTGCGCGCCGTACTCGAAGCGCGTCTGGACAGAGATGATTTCTCCGGCGTGCATGTCGCCGTACAGGGTCTCGGCAATGTTGGCTCCCGCTTGTGCCAGTTACTCGCCGAAGCCGGAGCGCGATTGACGGTTGCTGACGTTCGCTCCGAGCGTGCAGACCAACTGGCTCGTGAGCTTGGCGCTCAGGTTGTCGATGCCGAACTGATCCATGCCGTCGATGCGGACATTTTCGCGCCCTGTGCACTGGGCGGCATCGTGAATGAACGTACGTTGCCGCAGATCAAAGCAAAAGCCATTGCAGGCGCGGCCAACAATCAACTCGCCGCCGCAACTCTGGGCGCAGAGCTGCAGCGACGAAACATCTTGTTCGCGCCCGACTATGTGATCAACGCCGGTGGCGTCATCGGCGCCGTCGAAGAAGCGTCACGAGTGCCGGGCAGAGCGCAGCAATCCTTGGAACCCGTCGAAGTACGCTTGCTGCGAATCCATGAACGATTGCGAGATATTTTCAACCGCGCCGAACTCGAGCGCACCACGCCGGAGGCGATGGCCACACGCATCGCCCAAGAATTGATCGCCCGCGCGGGGCGCTGATATGAACGCCCCGTCTTTGCCAACGCCGGCGCTGGACGACAAATATCGACTCGATCAAGGTCGAATCTTTTTGTCGGGCCGACAAGCGCTGGTGCGCTTGCCGTTACTGCAGCGTCAGCTCGATCGTAAGCGCGGCTTGAACACGGCGGGATTTATTTCAGGTTATCGAGGCTCGCCGCTCGGTAGCTACGATGCGGAGCTGTGGAAAGCGCGTCGCGTGCTCGAAGCACACGACATCGTGTTTCAACCCGGCGTGAATGAGGATCTCGCTGCCACCGCCGTCTGGGGCACTCAGCAGGTCGGCTTCGTGCCGGGACGTAAAGTCGATGGTGTGTTCGCGATCTGGTACGGCAAGGGCCCAGGCGTGGACCGCTCCGGCGATCCTTTCAAGCATGCCAATCTACAAGGCACGGAGCCGCACGGCGGTGTGCTGCTGGTGTTTGGTGACGATCACGCCGGCAAATCCTCCTCGACCGCGCATCAGAGCGATCTCGCGCTCGCCGCCAACGATATTCCTGTGCTCTACCCGGCCTCGGTCGAGGAGATACTGGAACTGGGTCTCGCAGGCTTCGCTTTGTCTCGTTACTCCGGATTGTTGGTCGCGCTGAAGATCGTGAATGAAACTGCGGATGCGACCGCCGTGGTCGCTGTGGATGCAGAGTCGCGTGACTTCATCGAGCCGTCGCTGGCTTCGCCGCCCGGGGGTGTGCACATCCGCAAAGAGCTTTTAGCGCTCCAGGAACAGGATGCTCGAATCGTGCGACACAAGTTGCCACGAGCACTGGCCTTCGCACGCGCCAACCGTTTGGATCGACTGGTGTTTGGCGCAAGCGAGCCGCGCTTCCTGATCGTTACCGCCGGCAAACCTTACGCGGATGTGCTCGCGGCCCTGGCCATGTTAGGCATCGATGAAGCCACGGCACGACGCGTCGGCATCGCGATCTATAAGCCGGTGATGATTTTTCCGCTCGAGCCCGAAGCGCTGTGCGCCGCCGCTGCGACGGCGGAAGAAATTCTATTCGTCGAAGAAAAACGCGCGCACATGGAGCGACAGGCGGCGAGTTTGCTATTCAATGCTTCGCATCGCCCACGTCTGTCCGGAAAAACCGATCCCAGCGGCGCAGCCCTCTTAGCGGCCGACTTGCCACTCGATGCGTTGTCGGTGGCGAAGGTGGTTGCCGAGCGACTGTTTGAAGCCTTCCCCGACCTTGGTGCGACGGTGCCCGGCTTTGTGGAACGCGCCGACAGCGTTCGCAAACGATCGGAACAAGTCATCTCAGCAAGTGTCGCGAGCCTCGCTCGCCGACCAGCGTTCTGCGCCGGTTGTCCCCACAGCACCTCCACCAAAGTGCCGGAAGGTTCCATCGGCATGACGGGCATCGGCTGCCACGCCATGGCGATGTTCATGCCGGAGCGCAATCCGCTGCCGGTAACGCACATGGGTGGCGAAGGCGCGACCTGGCTCGGCATGGCACCGTTCACGAGCACCGAGCATGTGTTTCAGAACCTGGGCGACGGCACCTACAACCACTCGGGATCGCTCGCCATTCGCGCCGCCGTGCAAGCGCGAGCCCGGTTGACTTATAAAATCCTTTACAACGATGCAGTCGCAATGACCGGCGGTCAACCTGTCGAAGGTGCACTCACCGTCGGGCGCATCGTCGCTCAAGTGCTTGCCGAAGGCGTGAACTCAGTAACCGTTGTCTCCGAACATCCCGAAAGATTTCGCGAATCGGGCGAGCTGCCACCCGGCACACACGTACGACATCGCGATGAACTGGACGCGGTTCAGAAAGCCCTGCGTGAGATGCCCGGTGTGACAGTGCTGATCTATGACCAGACCTGCGCGGCAGAGAAGCGTCGGCGTCGCAAGCGGGGCCAGCATCCCGATCCGGACCGACGAATCTTCATCAATAGTCATGTTTGTGAAGGCTGCGGCAACTGTTCGGTGCAATCGAACTGTCTTGCCATTCAACCCTTGGAGACCGAGCTCGGCCGGAAGCGCGCCATCGATCAATCCGCGTGCAACAAGGATTTCTCGTGCAGCCAAGGCTTCTGCCCGTCCTTCGTCACGGTGCAAGGCGGCCGGCCGCGTCGTTCCGGCGCCACCCTTTCCGATGAGTTGATTGCGTCGTTGGTTGATCCTCAGATTCCCTCACTCGAACACAGCTTCGACATGCTCATCGCCGGCGTCGGCGGCACGGGCATCGTCACGGTCAGCGCCATCGTCGGCATGGCCGCGCACCTCGACGGGTACGGTGCGAATCTTTATGACATGACCGGCCTGAGCCAAAAAGGTGGCGCGGTTTTCAGCCACGTTCGACTCAGCAAGGAACCGGGGCGAACTGTTCCCGCTCGCATCGGATCGCAC
>NZ_JAEUPY010000360.1 GCF_016790065.1 Steroidobacter sp. | reverse complement strand
GGTCGCAATCGCTTCCTGATCGTACCCGGTGGCGGCGCGTTCCAGGCGCGTGCGATGGCTCAACACCATGTTGGGCGAGTGATACCCCAGCCCGGCAAACGGCAGCTTGCGGACCTTGGTCCAGGTCAACGAATCGTTGTTGGCGTTGAACAGCGGATGCCGCACGCCGCAGTACATGAGCATGTGCTCGCCGAACAGATCGGTGTAGGCCAGCGTTTTGGAGCTGCGATGAGTCGGCATGACGCCGACGTGATACGCACCATCGAGCAGGCCGCGTTCGATGCCGTTGATGGAGTCGACGTGAATGCTCAAGCCCACCTCCGGTGCCATCCGGTTGAAGCGCTCCAGCGCTTGGGCAATGTGCGCTTCCGGATTGCTCACGGTCTTGTCGAACAGCGCAATCTCCAGCTGCCCGCCCATGCGCTGGTGAATCTCGTCGATGCCGCTGCGAAAGGCCTCGACCGAGCCGAGCAACTTCAGGATTTCGCGATACACGCGGTCGCCTTCGGTGGTGAGCGCGAATCCCCCTCGCCCGCGACGGCACAGCCGCAGCCCGAGCCGAGTCTCGAGATCCTTGATATGGCGGCTCACGGTGGAGGTGCCGATGTTCAGTTCCAGTTCGGCCGCAGCCATGCCGCCGCACTCCGCCACCGCCTTGAAAACCCGCAATAAGCGCAGGTCCAGGTCGCTGACCTGGCCCAAGATGGCACGTTCGCGGGGCTGTCCAGTCACTTTCATGAATACGCAACTAAAGAGTGATGTTTGTGACTTTCTAAGAGTACCGGTTTTGCCAACAATGTGCTGGTTCCCCTACCCTCAGGCCACCATTCAGCTAAAAAATGAGCCGCCTAGACGCCTACTGGATGCCGTTCACCGGCAATCGCAGCTTCAAGAAAGACCCCAGAATCGTGGTGCAGGCCGAAGGCGCCTACCTGATCGACGATCAGGGCCGCCGGATTTTGGACGGCCTGTCCGGGCTGTGGTGCACGGGCTTAGGCCATTGCCGCCCGGAGATCAGCGAGGCGGTGTCGCGTCAGATTTCGAAGCTGGATTACTCGCCGGCCTTCCAGTTCGGCCATCCGCTGGCATTCGAGCTCGCCGACAAGATCCAGTCGTTGATGCCGGCCGGCTTGAATCACGTGTTCTTCACCGACTCGGGCTCCGAGGCCGCGGACACGTCGCTGAAAATGGCCCGGGCCTACTGGCGCGCCAAAGGCCAAGCCAATAAGACGCGCCTCATTGGTCGTGAGAAGGGTTATCACGGCGTCAACTTCGGCGGCATTTCCGTCGGCGGCATCGGCGCGAATCGCAAGATGTTCGGTCCGAGCGTCGAGGCCGATCATCTGCCGCACACCCTGCTCGCGTCGAACGCATTCTCACGCGGCATGCCGAACGACGGCGCCGAGCTGGCCGACCGCCTGCTCGACCTGATCGCGCTTCACGACGCATCCAACATCGCCGCCGTGATCGTCGAACCGTTGTCGGGATCGGCCGGCGTCGTGGTGCCGCCGCGAGGCTATTTGCAACGGCTGCGTGAGATCTGCACCGCTCACAACATCCTGCTGATCTTCGACGAAGTCATCACCGGCTTCGGCCGCTGCGGGGCGCTGACCGGCGCTGAGGCATTCGGCGTGGTTCCGGACATGATCAACATCGCCAAGCAAGTGACCAACGGCGCACAGCCCTTAGGTGCGGTAATCGCGAGCGACACGATTCATAACGCCATCATGGATGCTGGCGGCCCAGACTATGCAATCGAGTTCGCGCACGGCTACACCTACTCTGCTCATCCTGTGGCCTGCGCCGCAGGCATCGCTGCACTCGACGTGCTTCAGCAAGATCAAATGATCGAACGAGTCCGCACCATTGCGCCCTACTTCGAACAAGCCGTGCACAGCCTGAAAGGCTCGCGCCACATCGTCGACATCCGCAACTTCGGCTTGGCAGCAGGCATTACGCTTGCGTCCCGTCCCGGCGAACCCGCGATACGGCCGATGGCAGCTGCACTGGCATGCTGGCGCAAAGGTGTCTACGTCCGATTCGGCGGCGATACACTACAGCTCGCGCCCCCCTTCATCATCGAGCGGGCGGAGATCGATCGCCTGGTCGAAACGGTTCGTGAATCTTTGCATGAGGTCGAATGACATGAACGCAGTGCAGGCCACTCAGTCCCCCGCCGTCCTTCAACACTGGATCGGCGGTCGACGGGTCGAAAGCACCGGCACGCGCACCCAGCCCGTGTTCAATCCAGCCACCGGCCAACGCATTCGTGACGTTGCGCTGGGAAGCACGCAGGATTTGCAGGCCGCCGTCGATGCGGCATTGAAAGTCCAGGCCGCTTGGGCCGACACGCCGCCGATCCGTCGGGCTCGCTACCTGCTGAGCTTTCTGCAGCTGATGAATCAGCAGCGCGAGGCGCTCGCCGCCGCGATCACCGAAGAGCACGGCAAGGTGCTGTCGGATGCGCGTGGCGAAGTCATGCGAGGTATCGAGATCGTCGAGTTCGCCTGTGGTATCGCGCCCATGTTGAAGGGCGACTTCACCGATCAAGTGGCGACGGGCCTGGACAACTGGACCATTCGCCAACCGCTGGGCGTCGTCGCCGGCATCACGCCGTTCAACTTCCCTTGCATGGTGCCATGCTGGATGTTTCCTATCGCCCTCGCCTGCGGCAACACTTTCATTCTGAAGCCTAGCGAGCGCGATCCGTCGGCGGCATTGTTGATCGCTCAAATGTTGAAGCAAGCTGGTATTCCCGACGGCGTGTTCAACGTGGTTCAGGGCGACGCGACGGTGGTGAACGCGATCCTGCAGCACCCGGACATCAAGGCGGTCAGCTTCGTCGGCTCGACCCCGGTCGCAAAGCATATCTATACGGAAGGTTCGCGAAACGGCAAGCGCACTCAGGCGCTGGGCGGCGCCAAGAACCATATGGTGGTGATGCCGGACGCCGATCTGGATCAAGCCGTGGACGCGTTGGTCGGTTCAGCCTACGGCTCCGCCGGCGAGCGTTGCATGGCCATCTCGGTCGCGGTGCTGGTCGGCGATGTGGCCGACAAGATCATTCCGCGCCTCGCTGAGCGCGCTCGGACACTGAAGATTGCCGACGGCACCGTTGACGATGCCGAGATGGGCCCGATCATCACGCGCGAATCGGTACAGCGAATCAGCGGCCACATCGAAGAAGGCAGCACCAGCGGCGCATCGCTGGTCGTCGACGGCCGTGTCGATCCAAAGAGCGGCGCACCGTTCTCAGTCAAGGGCCGCGAACAGGGCTTCTGGCTCGGCGGCACGCTGTTCGATCACGTAAAGCCTGACATGAAGATCTATCAGCAAGAGATCTTCGGACCCGTGCTTGCGTGCGTGCGCGTCAACGACTTCGCTGAAGCGGTTCGTCTGGTCAACTCGCATGAGTTTGCCAACGGCGTATCGTGCTACACGCGCGATGGTCACGTCGCTCGTGAGTTCGCGCGGCGCATCGAAGTCGGCATGGTGGGCATCAACGTGCCCATTCCGGTACCGATGGCCTGGCACGGCTTCGGCGGCTGGAAAAGCAGCCTGTTCGGCGACACTCACGTCTATGGACAGGAAGGCATCCGCTTCTACACGCGCCAGAAGTCCATCATGCAGCGCTGGCCGGAGAGCACCGAGAAAGGCTCGGAATTCGTGATTCCGTCATCGATCTGAGTTGATACGACGCGCGCGGCTTTACTGGCCGCGCGCGTCGACATCAACGTCAGTGAGTCTCAGCGCCGAGATAGCGACCGATCCACTCGATGCGTCGTTGCCACAGGTCGGCAACGTTGTCCGGCCGCTGTAGCACGTGCCCCTCACCTTCATAGTCACGTAGCTCCACCATCTTGCCGAGTCGTTTGAGCGACGCGAACACCGCACCGCTATCCGCTGCGATGGGGTCCTCAGTGCCGCGCGCGATCAGCAACGCAGTCTGAACCTGATCGAAAAAGAACGACGGCGAGTTCTGCAAGTAGCGCAGTGGCTCTTCCCACGGGGTCGCATACATCGCGCCCTGCCCGCGTTCGTAGTAACCGATGCCCGAGTCCAAGCTGTTCTGGAATCGTGAGTAGCCTTCGAACAGATTCGACGCGCCCGAACCGGTGATGACCGCCGCTTTGAAACGCTGCGTGCGGGAGATCAGCGCGAGCGTGCTGTAACCGCCGAAACTCTGTCCCATCACGGCCAGCCGCTCCGGATCCGCGAATCCCAGCTCCACAGCTTTGTTCACACCCGGGATGACGGCATCGAAGATGTCGGTCGCCGGCGCACCCTTGTGCATGGGAACGTCGGGATAGAGCACCGCATAGCCGCGGGTCGCGAACATCTGCATGTTGAACGTCGGCCCCCAGCCGAAGGCAAACCGATTCAGATCGTTGGAACCATACTTACCGCCGTACACCCAAACGACCAACGGCAAGCGCTTGCCGGGTGTCGCATCGGCCGGCAGTAGTAGCGAGCCTTGCAGCGCCTCGCCTTTGAGCGACTGCCACTCGATCAGGCGCGTCTTGCCCATGGCGTAACTTGCCAGTTCGGCGTGCAAGCGTGACAGCTGTTTCGACTGACCGGTTTTCAGATCCAGCAAATGAATCTCCGGCGCGTGGCCAGCGTCTTCCTTGAAATACGCGAACTGCTTTGGACCCGAGATACTGCCCTGGAGGTGGTGTTGAAGGTGCGCGTCGTACTCGGCAATGCGCGTCGTCTTCCCTGTGCGCACGTTGAGTCGATAGAAGCCTTGCTGCTTGGTTTGGGGTGCTTGCGTGCGAAGGATCATCGAGTCGCTAGGATCCGACCAATAGGTGTTGCGCGAGGCTGGCAAAACGATATCGGCGATGCGTCGATCCGCCATCGTCACCAGTTTCTTACCCACGCGACCATCGGCTGGCAACTCCCAAATGCAACTGCGCTCGGTGGCCGCTTCCATGCCTTGCGGCGTATCCAGCAGGTACAGACGGGTGGCGTCCGCGCTCCACAGCATCGGCCCCCAACGCACGCCTTTGAGCTGTTGCCCCGCTGGCAGCTTCAGTGTCGTCTTCGCGGCGCCGTCGATGGACGAGACATACGCAGACCAAGTGCCCATCGACTCGCCGCCGCGCGACACATAGGCAACGCGGCTGCTATCTGGAGACCAACTGAACTCCGCCGGGTCATCCGGAACCACAGTATCAGCCAGGACCTTTTCGGTGCCGTCGGCGAGCGAATAAACGCGCACCGACGTCGTTCCCAACAGCATGTTCGGCACCCGGCCGTCGGAATTGATGGTTGCCACGTGCTTGCCGTTCGGCGAAATCAGGAACCGCAGCGGACGCAGGTTGCGAGCTACACGCTGTAAGCGACCGCTATTCACCTCGACCGACACGATGTCAGCTAGAAAACGATAGTCCATGAACGCCGACCAATCGGCGGGCAGCGCTTCGGCGGCTGATTTCTCAGTGGTGAATACATTCACGCGCCCCGAAGCGCCCGACTTCTCAATCTTCTGCCGATAGTTGTTGTCGAGTCGCGCGAGATCTGTGTACGTCATGCCTTCGGGCACGGCCTTGAACACGATGCGACTTCCGTCAGCCGTCCATTGCGGTCGATCGTTGTTACGAAACATGCGGACCGCCGCATCGGAGAGTTTCCTCACTTGGCGAGTCTCGCGATCCCAGAGCCACACCTTGGCGGTGCCATCACGATCCGAGTAGAAAGCGAACGACTGCCCGTCGGGCGACCAGTTGCCGCTCCAACTGGCGCCGCGCTCGGACGTGAGCTTGATCGATTCGCCGGTGACCGTGTCCAACAGCTGCGACCGAAAAATCGAGCCGCCGGCCCACATCGGCATGCCAGTGGCGGTGAACGTTTGCGACGCATACTCGAACGTGAACGACTCGCGTGGATCCGAGACATCGAACGCAAGCCAACGGCCGTCTGGCGACGTCTGCAGGCCGCTGAACATATCGGTGTCGAGTTCGCTCACCACCGCGCTGGCGGGCAACGCGCTCGGCGTCGCAGCGGCCCCGACGCTGGTAGCAACCAGGGAACCCAGAATCGCGACAGCGCCCCAGCGCGCTGCCTGAACACGAAAGGAAGACATGTACACGCTCCGTTACAGTGATAACCCTGCTTGGATCCAAACGTAGCGACCCATCAGGTCATAGATGTAGGGGTCATAGCCGGTGTCGCCGTAGCCCGAGCCCGAATGGTCCGGCTCTTTGTTCAACAGATTTCGAGCACCGGCCGAAACAAACATTCGCGACCACACCGTATGGATCGCCCGCCTCCACCGGCGCACGCACCCCGCCATGGGTCGAGTCTAATAGCCACGGCCTGGAAAAAAGATCCTGTACGAGTAGAGGAAGTGGTCGAGGCCTGCGTCTAGATCCCAACCAGATACTTCTGTAAGAACTGGAGAATGCGCTGGCTCGCATCCACTGCCTGCGCTGGCGACCAATCGCTGATGACATGTCCCTGCCCCGCGTACAACGCGAGCTCAGCGGTCTTGTCCAGACGCCTCAACGCCACGAACAATCGCTTGGACTCCTCGCTGGGCACCCGCGTATCGCCTTCGCCTGAAACCAACAGTAGCGGCGTGAAGATGCGGTCGGCGCGGTAGTACGGCGAGTTGTCGAGATAGCGCAGTGGATTGGTCCACACCGGCACGCCGAGCCGGCCCTGGCTGTTCTCCGACCAACCGACGTTGATGGCGAAGCCCTTGTCGTTCATGGCGGCGTAACTTCCGCCCAGATCGAAAGCGCCATTCACCGCGATACCGGCGCGGAACAGATTGGTTTGGCTGGCTAGCATCGCGGTGCTGTACCCACCGTAAGACTGGCCACTCACCGCCAGTCGCGAGCTATCGATGTACCCCAACTCGGCTGCGCGTAACACCTGAGGCAGCAGCTCGTCGACCAATTGTTTAGCCACATCGTTCTGCTGCTTCTCCGGCCCCAGCTTCACGAACGGCATCACCACCGCGAAGCCGCGACTGGTGTAGAGAATGCTGGGGGTCGTGTTACCCGAGCCGCCACCGAACGATTCGACCCGATTGGACAAATCCGCGCCGGGATAGACCATCACCACCGCCGGCAACTTATCGCCCCGCTTGGCCCCTGGCGGCAACAACACCGTCGTGCGCACATTCTCTATGGCGCCGGCGTAAGTCGGGATCGGCGTATCGAATGTTTGCGCGCTACCGACTTTGACTCCCGCCAGACGCGGATCGAGCACGAGCGCCGGCCGCTTGGCAACGTACCGCTCCGAGTAGAACGCAATGTTGTCCGCCGTTTGCAAATCCTGATTCAGGTCTAACCACAGTTTGTGGTCGGCGCTGGCGGCAACGTTCTCGCCGCGTTTGCCATAGCCTTGCCACAGCGTTTCTTCGCGACCTGTGCGCATGTCGAAGCGCACGATGGAACGCTTCCCCGACGCCTTGTCGCGCAACTGTGCAGTGATGAGATTCGGCTCGTGCTGCCAGATCGTAGAGTCGCCGACCGTCAACAGACTCAAGAACTCCTGGCCCGCCGCGAACTGCCAACGAACCGGAGCGCCGGAATCCAACGACAGCACAGCCAGTCCACGCGGCGTGATATCGGACCGGCCGCTTTTCTGCGGGTTGATCGGATCGGTGCCGACGATGAGACGACCGTCGCGCGTGAACCAATACACCGTCGATTCGAGACGGCCGAGATCCGCCGCAACTCGGCGGGCTGGCTGCGGCCCATCCGCACCGAATTCAATCAGATAAACGGCGCCATCCTTCCAATACACCAGCTTGTCTTGCTCCGGATGCCATCGATACGTGAGTCGATACGCATCGCCCCATAGCTCAGGCACTTCATTCACGAGTCGCACCGGCTTGCCGTCGGGCAAGCGCAGTGCCCAAAGCTCTTTGGTGAACTCGGCTTGCGAGGTTGGCTGCGTGGTTTGCGACAGATAAGTCATCCAACGCCCGGAGGTGGAGATCCGCGCCGAGGTCGGCGAAGCATCGCCTTCGGCGGGCACGAGGATCTTCGACACGCCGCTCGCCACATCGACAGCACCGATAAAGAATTTCTCCGGGATAAACGCCAACTTCTCGGCCTTCGCCGCGGCGGAGGCTTGATTCCCCGACTGAAACACCTTGACGCTCGGTTGATCCGACGTGGCATCGCTCGCAGGTTTCGCTTTGACGTTGCCGCCGGGCCCGACGACATACAACGTGCGATCGTCCGCCGACCAAATCGGCGGATCGCCCAGCATGCCATTGGTGGGCAACGACCCGACGGCGCGACAACTCTTGCCATCGTAGATCCACACGCCAGGTTTCCCGCCGGCATCGGAATAAAACGCGAGCTGACGATTGTCGTGTGACCATGCCGGCGACCAGCTGTTGCCATCGGCACACGGCGCTTTCGGCGTAGCCGCTTCACCGCGCGCCGTGAGATCGACCAGGCGCACCTTGGCTCCGTAGTAAAACGTCATGGTCGCGAATGGATCGAACGGCTGCTCGGGCGGCATCACATCCGGTCGCTTCTGTAACGTGAACGCCAAGCGCGCACCGTCGTCGGTCAGTGCCAGCCTGTCGTAGGCCGGCACTTCAATGGGATCGAACGCCAAACGAAAATCGAAGCCAGGCGGCAAGGTCGAGGCGCACGACAACACCGGCAGCGCCAGGGCCGCCCAGATCAAATTACGCATGGGGCCTCTTAGAAGCTTTGCTTCAGAGTGATGTAGTAAGTCGCCAGGCGCGGGTCGCCGAGCCAGCTATAGAACTGGTAACCGTTGACCGTGTCGTACGGCGGGCTCTTGTTGAACACGTTGCGGATACCAGCCTGCACTTCCAAGCCATCGAGCACGCGGCCGAGCATGCTGCCGGTGTCGCTCTCGAATCGCACCTTGCCGAACACGTCGTGATAGATCTGACTCTTGACCTTGCCGCCATTGCCTT
>NZ_JAEUPY010000344.1 GCF_016790065.1 Steroidobacter sp. | reverse complement strand
GGTCGCACACTTACATTCCGCTTGTCCTGCTGCTCCGACGCGCGTTCGCGTGGGTGCACGACTGGACAAAGCCGGCCAAGGGGTTCTGGTGGCGTTCCCCATCGATGAGGTCACGAACATGGCAGACGATCGCCAGCTGCGAGAGATGACATGCGATCCGCGCTTCCGCAAAGTTTTGATAACAGATGGCAAAACAGCGACCGGGCAGGCGCTGGCGAAAGCGCTGGTGGCCGCAGGCGCAGATATCGTGTGGGTCGGGCAAGCCGAGCCTTGGAAACGTTTTCCCGGACTCGATCGGCTCGCCGAGGATCCGAAGATCACTGTGGTGCCGTTGGACGTGACTGACTCGCGTTCGGTCGCGCAGTTAGCTGGTGAGATCGGTGGGCGCGTCGACATCCTGATCAACAACGCGGAAGTGCATCGTGCTCACGGTATCGCCAGTCGCGCCGGTGTCGAGGTGGCGCGCTCTGAAATGGATGTGAACTATTTCGGCCTGTTACGTCTGGCGCAGGAGTTTGGGCCGGCACTCAAAGGCCGAAGTGCCGACGGACAATCGAGCGCGACGGCCTGGGTGAACATTCTATCGGTGTTCGCTCTGAGCAATTTCCCTTCGCACGGCACGTTCTCGGCGTCCAAGGCAGCGGCGCTGTCGTTGTCACAATGTTTGCGTGCAGAAATGAGGCCGGCTGGATTGCGCGTAGTCAACGTCTTCCCGGGCCCCATCGAAGACGAATGGAGCCAGGCGTTGCCGCCGCCCAAGCTCACCCCGGAGGCTCTGGCCAAGGCTGTGGCCGGCGCGCTGCGCGACGGTGTCGAGGATGTCTATCCCGGCGACGTGGCACAGGAATGGTTCGCGCGCTGGCGAGAGAATCCCAAGGTGTTGGAGCGCGAGCTGTCGCTTTGACGTGTAGTTGGAGGAGTCGCGATGTCTGCCACGCTCGCCGCACTGGCTACGGAGTTGTTGTCGAAACAGATCGAGGTCATCGATCTGACTCAGACATTGACGCCGGAGTTTCCGCAAATCGTGTTGCCGCCGGAGTTAGGTCAGTGCTGGCCGTTTCGTATCGAGGAAGTGTCGCATTACGACGAGCGCGGCCCAGGCTGGTATTGGAACAACTTCTCCTGCGGCGAGCACACCGGCACGCATTTCGACGCACCCATTCATTGGATCTCCGGCCGCGATCTACCGAACAACGCGACGGATACGGTGCCGGTACAGCAGCTGGTGGGTGCGGCTTGTGTCATCGATTGTTCGCGTCAAGCGGCCGCCGACGCCGATTATCTGATGACCGTCGACGACCTGCATTCCTGGGAAGCGGCTCACGGTCGGATCCCGGCGCAGTCCTGGGTGCTGATGCGCACGGACTGGTCGAAACGACAGGATCCAGTGGCATATCAAAACTTCGACGACACTGGCCAACACACACCGGGCCCGAGCGTCGAAGCGATTCGATTCTTGCTCGAGGAGCGCGACATCGTCGGCTTTGGTTCGGAAGCCATTGGCACCGACGCCGGCCAGGCATATCACTTGAAGCCGCCTTATCCCTGTCATTCCTTGATGCATGGCGCGGGTCGCTATGGCTTGCAGTGCCTGACCAATCTCGATCGATTGCCAGCCACCGGGGCGGTGGTTTTCGCCGCGCCTTTGAAGATCCGCAACGGCTCGGGAAGTCCGCTACGTGTGCTCGCGCTGGTTCAAAGGAGTTAGCTGAGCCTGCGCGTGTACTGGTGGAATGTGTCGCTTGAACAGTGCGATGCTGACCGCCATCAACAAGATCACAACGGCGATGCCGCCGAAGAACGGCGTGACTCCGCCGCTGAACAGAGCGGCGCCGGCGAACGCGCTCAAGATGCCGCCGAGCCGACCGATGCCCAATCCCGCTCCGACGCCGCTCGAGCGCGCCGAGGTCGGGTAGGCGTGGGCTGAGACCGAATACAGGCCAACTTGAACTGCCAGGATTGACGCACCGGCTCCGGCCATCACTAACAGCAACGGAGTCAAACGGTCGGCGTCATAGAGCGTGCTTTGAAAGACTGCGAGCGTAACGGCCAGCAGTGCGCCCATGAGACTGAGGACGATCAGCACGCGGCGCGAGCCGAAACGATTCATTGCGGTGGCCATGACGAGCGTGCCCACCACGCCGCCGAGATTGAAAACGAGCGCACAACGCAGCGCCACTGTGACCGGCAATCCCATGCTGGAAAGCACGGTGGGTAGCCAGTTGAACAAGGCGTAAACGCTGAAAATGCTGGCGAAGAATGCCACCCACAACAACAAAGTATCGGTCCGATACTGCGGCGCTAAGATCGCGGCGAGACCTTCCTTCTGTTCAGCACCGGCTTGCTCGGCGATCGTGAATGTATGCTCGGCGCTGTAACGCGTGCTGCGTGTAAGTCGGTTGAGAATCGTTGCAAGCTCAGCGCGACGCTGCGGCCGGCGTGCCAGGTAGCGCGGCGATTCCGGCATCCATAACCACATGCATATCACGAGCAGCAGGGGCAGCAGCGCGCCGGCCAGAAATACCGAGCGCCAGCCGAACGCGGGTAATAACTGGGCGGCGGCTTCGGCGCCAACGACGCCGCCGATAGGAACGCCGACGATGGTCACGGACACCACGACATTGCGAACCGTCAGCGGTGCGAACTCGACCACCAGCGAGGTTGCATTGGGCAGGCTGCCGCCGAGGCCTAAGCCAGTGATCAATCGATAGAGTGAGAGCTCGCCCGGAGTGTCGGCATACGCGCTGAGCAGTGAGCCGATGGCCACAGTGCTCATCGATAGAACGAGCGCGCTACGTCGACCCAACTTATCGCCGACCGGCCCCATGAGCATCGCGCCTAGCGCCATTCCAACCATTGCGGCCGCGAGTACCGGTGCGAGTTCGGCGCGCGTAATGTTCCATTCGGCCAACAGGGCGGGGGCGACGAAACCCACTGCCTGGATGTCGAAGCCGTCGAACACCAGCGTCAACACCGAGAAGACAAAAACCGTGAGAGGCAGTCCGCGAAAGGCGCAACCGTCGACAACCTGGGTAACTTGAACGCTGCCGAGGGACGATGCGGTCGCGGACTCGTTCATGATGGCGTGCCTCGCAGTGACGTTGCTTTCAGCGTGCTCCGACCGCGTGCCGGCCGCAAACCGAGCAGGCTTTGCTCGAGGCTGGCCAACAAAACATTCAGTGTCTCGATGTCCGACCCCGCCAGCTGGGCAGTCACTCGGTGGTAGACGTCGGCGGCGGCCTTTCTTACCCAGCCCAGCTGTTTGCGGCCACGCGGAGTGATACTGACCTCGGTGACACGCTGATCGGAGAGGCGTGCCCCAGTGCGGACCAGTTCCTCGTCCTCCATGCGCCTCACCACCTTGAGCAGGGTCGGCAACTTCATCACGGCCAGTTCGGCGATCAGCCCCATGGCGGCGGGATTGTGCTCATTGAGAATCATCAGCACGCGCCACCGAGGTTGGTCCATGCCCCGGGGCTTGAGTTCGCGCTCCAGACACTCGGTATACAGCGCCGTGACTCGATTGAGCCGATAGAACGGATAGTCCGCGATGCGAAACGACTCGTGGGCCGGACTGGTGCGCGCGTGTACTCCAGTGGCGCGTCTGGTTCGGGCGGGGGATGGATCGCTGGGCATGCTTCCTCGGCGGTTTCGGTGGCGACGGCACACCCTGAGGGGCGCCAGCATACCGGAAGCTCGGCCAATGCTGGCAGCCGCCCGCGATCCTGTGTATAACTTGAAGAGTCAAGCGATTTGGGTCCTGGGGAAGCGCGAACTATGTATCAACGCTATCCGATCGCACTCCGTCAGCCGCACGAGCGGTTCGACTTCTTTCAGGAGGTCGTGACCCAGATCTTCTGCCCCATGCACATCGAAACGGACCGCAGCATGCGCGGCTCCTTCAACGCGGCGCTGGAAACCGTCACGCTCGAAGATACTCATATGGTGCGCGTGGCAACCAGCCCGTTGGCGGTGCGCCGGCGGGCCCAGGATATCGCCCGGATCGACGATCCGCCGTACCTGGTGAAATTTCAAATCAAAGGCGAATCGCTGTGGACCCAGCGCGGCCGTGAGGTACATGCCAAGCCCGGTGATTTCATCATTGGCTCGACGGCCGAACCTTACACACTGACCTTCAAGGGTTACTACGAAATGCCGGTGCTGGTGGTCAGCCGTTCGGTGATGCGCCGACTGACGCCCGAACCGGATCGTTTCCTGGGCCGAAAGCTGTGCGGCGACGATGCCGATTGCGCCTTGCTGAGCAATTTCGTGGCGCAGGCGGCGCTGCGCATGAATCAGCTGTCGGGGCACATGGCGCGCCGAGTGGAAGCTTCCATTCTCGATTTGCTCGGCGGCGTGCTCAGCGAACGGGATCATCACGGGCCCATCACCCGCACCCAACAACTGACCCAGATCAAACAATACATTGCGAATCATTTGCAGGACCGTGAGCTGACGCCGGCCACCATCTCTCGGCATTTCGGGGTCAGCACCCGCTCCATCCATGCCATCTTCGAAGGCGAGGGCACGTCGATCAGCAAGTACATTCGTAAATTGCGAGTGGCCGGCTGTCGCAAGGCAGTGGAGAACGCCAGAGCGGGCCAATGGTCGTTGACGGATCTGGCCGTGGTGTGGGGCTTTTACGACCTGTCGCATATGACCCGCTGCTTCCGGGAGGAATACGGTGCGCCCCCGGGACAGTTCGTGGCCCGCGAGCGTCACGACTGATTGGTGGGGTGGGCTGTCCGCGGATGCGCGCTGGTACAAGCCGGCTTCGCTGTGCGCCAATCCTGCAGCGCTCCCTCAGTGCAAACTATCGGCAGTTCGAGCCGAATCATGCGAAGTTCGATCGTAGCGAGGGGTGGCGCAGTGAAGGACAATGGCATCGGCCGGTGGCACGCTTTGCTGGTGTCGACGGTGGTCGCACTTCTAGCCCTGATGCGGGGCGCGACTGCGGCGGAGGTCGCCGTGGATCCTTTGGCAGCCACTCAGCTGCCGGAACGGCCGGGCCCGCATTGGGTTTGGGTCAATGACATCGTGTTCAATCACATGGCCGACGGCAAAGCGTTCCTGCTCGACGGCGACAGTGGCTCGATGCTCGGCATGCTTAGCACCGGCTTCGGTTTCGGCGGCCTGGTGTGGCCGAAAAACTCCTCGGTGATCTACTCCCCAGAGATTTATTTCTCGCGCGGTACGCGTGGCACACGCACCGACGTCGTAACTCTCTACGACGGCCGCACGCTCGCGCCAGTGACGGAGATCGAGATTCCGCCCAAGCGTGTCTCGTCGATACCGATGCTCGCCAGTGCCAGGCTCAGCGACGATGAACGTTTCCTGTGGGTCTATAACTTTACGCCGGCGCAATCGGTGACTGTCATCGACACGGTGTCACGCAAGAGCTTAGGAGAGATCGAAACGGCGGGCTGCGCGCTGATCTACCCGACCGGGCCTCGCGGCTTCTTCTCTCTGTGCAGCGACGGCGCCGCGCTGCAAGTGCA
>NZ_JAEUPY010000320.1 GCF_016790065.1 Steroidobacter sp. | reverse complement strand
TATATACTGTTAGAAGGCTTCAACGCACACGCCAAGACCATCCAGCGTTACCAGAAAGGTAAGCATGTGATGGCCGAGCCTGGGTTCCTGGATCTGCGTAGCGATCTGGGCTTCGCCGCCGGCAGCCGCGAGAAAATTTTGTCGGCGTGGGGCGACGGTTTAAACAGCCTGGCCGTCAACCTTCGTCACAACGCCGAAGTCCGCAAAATCAGCGGCGCCAAAGGCGCTTTCGCGATTCAACTGACCAGCGGCGAAACCATACAAGCGGCGCGCGTCGTGCTCGCCATCGGCTTGGAAGGCAATCCACGCAAGCTCGGCGCGCCCGGTGAAGATCTGGAGCGGGTTCAATATCAGCTCGACGATCCCAAAGAATTCAGTAACGAAACCATTCTGGTGGTCGGCGCCGGCGATTCGGCCATCGAAAATGCGTTGGCGCTGGCCGAACAAAACGATGTTTGGATTCTGAATCGAGGCAAGGAATTCAGCCGCGCCAAGGACGCCAATCTCAACGCCGTAGTCGCGGCCATCACCGATCCGCGGCGGCGCTTGAATTGTTACTACGAGACCAGCATCAAGAGCGTCGCCCAAAACAACGGCGCTGTGCCTCTGACCGTGGTAATGCAAACAGCGGCGGGCGAGAAGACGGTGCAATGTCATCGTATCGTCGCCCGTTTGGGTGCCATTCCGCCGCGTAAGTTCGTCGAGTCCATCGGCATCAAGTTTCCCAACGAGCGCGCCGATGCCATTCCGGCGCTGACTCGGCATTACGAAAGCAACGTTCCCGGCGTTTACATCATCGGCTCGCTGGCGGGTTTTCCGCTGATCAAGCAGGCCATGAATCAAGGCTACGACGTCGTCGAGTTCATCAACGGCAATGACGTGAAGCCGGCCGATCATCCATTGCTGGAGTATCAATTCTTCGGCTTGCCGTTCGAGCGTTCGGTGGACGAGATCGTCGAACGCTTCCAGACCCTGATCCCCATGTTTCGTGAGATGAACGCGCTGGCGTTCCGCGAACTGGTGATCGAGAGCGACCTGATCGTCACGTTCCCGTCCGGCGCCGAGTTCGACGACGCGCGCAAACGCATGGGGCAGCTGCAGAAGAAGCTGGCCAAGAAAGATCCGCAGCCGCGCATGACGCGGGTCATTCGCGAGGGCGAAGTGATTTACGGGCCCGGCGAGTTCGGCACGTCGTTCTTTACCATCGTCGATGGCGAGGTATTGCTCGAAGCGAGCGGCCCGCAAAAGATTCGCACACGACTGGGTCGCGGCGAGTTTTTCGGCGAAATGAGTTTGCTCTCCGGTCGGCCGCGCTTGGAGCGAGCGGTGGCCGGTCCCGGCTGCATTCTGGTGGAAACACCGCGCCGGACCATGGTGAAGCTGATCAACTCCAACGAGGAAGTTCGCAGCGGCATCGATTGGATCTTCATCGTGCGAGAGTTGCAGCGGCATTTCGCGCCGTTCGCCACGCTCAGAGAGCTGAGAAGCATCGCCACTCGCGTTACGCTCCGTCGGCTCAAAGCCGGCGAAGTGTTGTTCAGCGAGCGCGACGTCGGCGATTCGCTGTTCGTGCTGCGCTCGGGGGCGATCACGTTGTTACGTCGCCAGGGCGACGAAGACAAGCTGGTGTCGCAAGTCCGCTCCGGTCAGCTGATCGGCGAAATGGCGTTGATGGGCGATCCGGTGCGGCGTGAGACCGCGACTGCCAACGTGGCAGCCGAGCTGATCGAGATCAAACGTAAAGAGTTTCTGGAACTCACGCGTCGCGACGATGCGCGGCTGGATCCATTGCAGAAAGATGTCAGCCGGCGTGTCGTCGACAACGCGCGCATGCAAGTACGGCCCGAAGCCGGCACGCTGATGAACTTCCTGATGCAAGAAGGCTTGGGCGAGGCGACCAACGTCCTGGTCATCGATGAAGGTCTATGCGTTGGCTGCGACAACTGCGAAAAGGCCTGCGCCGAGACTCACGAAGGTGTTTCGCGCTTGGATCGAGAGGCCGGTGCGACCTTCGCCAACATTCACATTCCCATTTCCTGCCGGCATTGCGAGCAGCCTCACTGCATGAAGGACTGCCCGCCGAACGCCTTGCGCCGCTCGGAGACCGGCGAGGTCTACATCAACGATACTTGCATCGGCTGCGGTAACTGCGAGGCGAATTGCCCCTACGGCGTGATTCGGATGGTGTACGACGCGCCGAAAAAGCCGGGCCTGGTGTCGTGGATGATTTTCGCCTCGGGCAGCGGGCCGGGCGAGGAGCCTGACTACAAGCCTTCAGCCCAGGCCAAGGAAAAAGGCAAGAAGGCCACCAAGTGCGACGCTTGTGTCGGCCTCAAGGGTGGGCCGGCCTGCGTGCGCGCCTGCCCGACCGGCGCGGCGATTCGCATCGGGCCGGAGCAGTTCATCGATCTGGTCGAGGAGCGGAAGCGGTGATTCATCGCAATCTGCTGCTCTATCGCGGCGCTCGCTATTTCTGGTGGTCGCTGACGCTGATCGTGTCCGCGATAGTCTTGTACTTCACCCAAGGCGACTCGCAACCGCCCAACGGAGGCACTTGGCAGGGCTATGTGCTCGGCACGACCGGCGCGTTGTTGATTGTTTGGTTGACGTTACTCGGCGTTCGCAAGCGCCGTTACAGCTCGACCACTGGCACGGTGCAAGGCTGGACCTCGGCTCATGTCTATCTCGGTTCGACTCTGATCGTCATTGCCACGTTACATTCCGGCGTCCAGGTGGGCTGGAATCTGCACACGCTTGCGTACGTGCTGATGTGTGTGGTGATTCTGAGTGGCTTCTTCGGCTTGTACACCTACATGAGCTATCCCCAGCTCATTTCCAAGAACCGCGAGGGCGGGGCACGCGCGGAACTGTTTGCCGAATTGTTTGAATTGGATCGCAACGCGCGTTCGATCGCGAGCCGTTGCGCTCCAGATGTCGCCATCGCCGTCGATAGCAGCATCGAGCGCACGACGCTCGGCGGTGGCATCTACTCCCAGCTGTTCAGCCGCGACGGTTCGTACTTCGTGCGTGGCGAAGGCAAGCCGGTGCGTAACACCGACCAGCAACAGGTCGTGGATTTCGTCGGCGCTCGACTGCCGCGTGCCGCGAAGGGTGCGGAGGCTGCCAATCTCCAGCAGCTCATCGTTTTGCTATGCCGGCGGCAGGCCGTGTTACGCCGCATCCGCCGCGACATTCGTTTATACGGCTGGCTCAAGATCTGGCTGTACTTTCATGTGCCCATCACCATTGCGCTACTGGTGGCGCTGGTGTTGCACATCGCTTCGACGTTCTTCTACTGGTAGTGCGCGGAGCAAAGTATGGACGCACTGCTACGAGAACTACGAGAAGGGCCGGACGGTATCGCTGAGTACTACGATACCGAGATCACCAGCAAACAACTGACCATCGGCAGTGCCGCCGATCGCAACATCCAACTGCTCGGCCGCGGCATCGCGCCTGAACATGCGGTGATCTTGCTGGCAGGCTCGCAGCTGGTGCTGGAGTGCCGGCGCGGCGAAGTGGTTCGCATCAACGGCAAGAAGAAGGCGACGGCGCGGCTCAATGTCGGCGACGTGATCGAGCTGGCCGGTCATCGCTTACGAATCTCTCAGCCGCCACCGGGCTTCAACGCAGCTATCGAGCTGCAACCCAACGACCGTATCGACGCCAGCGCCTTCGAGAGCGCGTTTCGAACCGACCTGTCGCAGACCTGGCTGGGTAAGCGCGTGATGGCGTGGACTGGCGTGATGCTGGTGGTGTTGTTCGGTCTCGGACTGCCGATGTTCGTGATGAAGCTGCATCACGCCGATCAGGCGACGCCCTCGTGGCTGCCCGGCGACAAGTTCTGGAACAGCGGGCCGCTGCATCAGGTGCATCAACAAGCCATCGGCGATCGCTGCGAGACCTGTCACCAGAAATTATTCCAGCGCGTACAGGATTCAGCGTGCACCGACTGTCATCGCACGACTCATGATCACATCCTGCCGGCGCGGCTGGCGATGACGGAGCTCGGGCCGACACCGCGCTGTGCGACCTGTCATCGCGAACACAACGAGCCGCAGACCTTCCTGGTCAACAGCGGCGACGGCATGTGCGTCGATTGTCATGGCGACCCAGCGACCGATTTCGGTCAGATCAAACTCGAGCCGGTCAAAGGTTTCGCGCTTCAGCGCCATCCCGAGTTCAAACCCCATTTGCTCGCATCGAGCACGGTGCCGGCGGGCGCGGGTTTCAGCTACGAATGGAAGACGCTGATCGCTGATCTGGATAAGGCCACCGAACAGTCCAACTTGAAGTTCTCGCACCAACAGCACTTGGATCCAGAGCAGGTGCTGCGTCGTGGCGACAGCCAGCCCATGAACTGTGCCGACTGTCATCGTTTGGAATCGGACGGCGAACATTTCGCGCCGATTTCGATGGAAGGTCAGTGTTCCTCATGTCATGAGCTGACCTTCGATCCAGGAGCACCCGATCGCCAGCTACCACATGGCAAGCCGCGCGAAGTCGTGCTCACGTTGCAGGACTATTTCACGCGCAAGTTCTCCGACCCGAATGCGGGCAAGCCGACTCGAGCTCGCCGCCGACTACCAGGGCATGAAGACGAGGAGGAGACCTGTACTGGCGTGCCGTTCGACTGCGCGATGCGCAGTGCTCGCAAGGAAATCGAAAGTCAGTTCACGCGCCGTGGTTGCGTCGGTTGCCATGGCGTGATCGACACGCAAGCGGCCAATGTCTTCGATCGTTTCCAAGTGATTCCGATCCGATTCCAGCGCGATTACTACCCGGCCAATCGGTTCGATCATCGCAGTCATCAGATTCAGAACAAGCTGACCGGCGACGCCGCGTGCTTGTCCTGCCATGCAGCCAAGAAATCCGAGGACAGCAGCGATCTGATGGTGCCCGGGATGACGAAATGCACGGAGTGTCACGGCGACAAGGCCGCAGCCGAACGAGTCACCGTGCAATGTGTGAGCTGTCACGAATATCACCCGCGCGAACGATCGCTGCTGGAGGCTTTAACCAATGGCTTCAGCAGCCGAATCGACCCGCACTTCGGCGGCAGCGAAACCAAAACCGCCTCTAGGGGCGAATTCTCTGGATTATGAAACAGATTTGCACATCTCCACCGGCGTGGCGGGCAGTGCTATTGCCATTGACGGCACTGCTGCTGACCGCGTGTTCGGGTAGTGGCACGTCGGTGACGCCGACCACGGGCACGGACAGTAGCAATCCTTCTTGCACGGGCAGCTGTGCAAGCGCCAGTTCGAATCTCACCGTCGCCGATGTTCAACAGGTGATCGCTCAAGGCGTTGCTGAAGCGCAGGCACGCGGCGTGAATGCAACTATTGCCGTGGTGGATCGGGTCGGCAACGTGTTGGCTGTGTATCGAATGGGAAATGCGGCGACACGTGTTGTGACCGTAACTACGTCGCCCGCGGGCGACTCGCCAGTGTCCGGTGGTTTGGAAGGCATTCGCTTGCCTGTGCAAGCCGCGGCGACAGTAAACATCGATCATGCCGCTGCCATTGCGAAAGCAGTGACGGGCGCTTATCTGTCTTCGGAAGGCAACGCGTTCTCCACGCGCGTGGCCAGTCAGATCGTGCAGGAGAATTTCAATCCCGGCGAAAGTCTGCAACCGGCCGGGCCGTTGTTCGGTGTGCAGTTCAGCTCGCTCGCCTGTTCGGATCTGGTGAGTCAGTTCAACGGCGCACCCGGTGTTGGTCCGCAACGCACGCCGTTGGGACTGTCGGCGGATCCTGGCGGCTTCCCGCTGTATAAAGGCGGCACGGTGGTCGGCGGCGTCGGTGTGCTGGCCGACGGCTTCTACACCATCGATAAAAGCATTCTGGATCGGGACCGAGACGTCGATGAAGCCATTGCGCTGGCGGCGACCTTTAGTTTCAGCGCGCCGGTGGATCGTCGTTCCGATCGCATCACCGTCGATGGCAAGGTGTTGCGCTTCACCGATGTGGAGTTCGCCGATCTCAACAGCAATCCATTGTCGGCACCAGCATTCGCTACGTTGACGCCGGCCGTCGGTGCTGTGATTCCCGTGCTGGGCTACACGGACGGTGTGATTCGCGACGGCACGGCGTTCGGTCAGCCGGGATCCGGCATTCGACCGGACGGCGATCTCAACTTCCCGGGCCGCGATGCCTTCGTGTTGGTGGATGCAACCAACGCTCTGCGTTATCCGCCGCGAGCTGGCACGGATGGCACCATCGTCGGTGGCGCCGTGCTGGCCGAGTCTGAAGTGCGGACGCTGTTGCAGTCATCGCTGGATGTCGCCAATCGCGCTCGTGCGCAGATTCGACGGCCGGTGGGATCGCAAGCGCGCGTGACTATCTCGGTCGTCGATTCTCAAGGCGAGATTCTTGGCATCGCACGCACGCGCGATGCGCCGTTGTTCGGCACCGATGTGTCGCTACAGAAAGCCCGCACGGCTGCGTTCATGTCATCGAGCTCGGCTGGCGCGTTCATCGCGACCTTGCCGGATGCGAGATATCTCAGTACCACCGATGCATCGGTGAGTGTCGTGCGCTCCATCCAGTTGAGCGGCTATGTGGATGCGCTTCGAACTTTCCTTGGCGATACAAATGCACTGGCCGACGGCCAGATCGCCTATACAGATCGCGCTTCCGGCAATCTCGCGCGACCGTTTTATCCGGACGGCATCAACTACGAAAACCAGGGTCCGCTGAGTAAACCCAAAGGGGAGTGGAGCCCATTCTCCACCGGCATGCAGCTGGATCTGGCGATGAACGCGATTCTGCAGCACGTGTTGTTCGTCGGCGGCGTGCCCGTTCCCGATGTGGCGCCCGGCTGTGCCGGCGTGCAACTCGCCACCGATCTGAGCAGCGTGGGGCAGACCATCACCGGCGTGCGCTTGGGCAATGGTTTACAGATCTTCCCGGGCAGTGTGCCCATCTATCGCGGCGGCACGCTGATCGGCGGCATCGGCGTGTCCGGTGACGGCATCGATCAGGACGACATGGTCGCATTCATGGGCTTGCACAACGCCGGGCAAGCGCTGAGTGGTGCCATCGGCAACGCACCGTCGGAACGACGCGCCGACACGCTGACACCGCAAGGCGTGCGATTGCGCTACGTGCAGTGTCCGCAAGCGCCGTTCATCGACGGCACTGACGATAACGTGTGTGGAGGAAAGTGACGTGAAGCGTAGACGTCCACCACTGACTGCATCGTTGCTGACTCTCAGCACGTTTGTGGTAACCGCGACCGCCTGGTCCAGCATCGCAAGCGCTGCCGAGGTCTGCTACCAAGACGACATCGGTCGTATCGTGAAGCGGCGGCGTCCGGGCTATACCGAAGTGCCGTGTCCTGCAGAAGGTGGCACGCAACGTTCGGCGCCGGTGACAGGCGAGGGTATTCCGCCGCAGCCGCCAGAAGCACAGCAGGTCGTGCCGCTGCCTCCTACGCTCGACGACACTGGTCGTGCGCCACGACGGCGTGTCATGGAGCGCGCGCCGCCGGCATCGGTTTCACCCATCCCGCGTCCCGGTCTTGCCGACTTCGTGGACTCCGTGCCGATGCCGGATCGTTGGCGCATCGTCGACACGCTCGGCTATCAAGAGCGCTGGTGGGATCCCTACAACCGCAACGTGCTCAAGGCCGACAAGCCGGTGGTCGGCGACGATTGGTTTTTCAATCTCGGGCTGATCTCGGACACCATTTACGAACTGCGTGAAGTGCCGACGCCCATCGGCGCCATTTCGACCAATCAGCCAGGCGGCATCGACGTGTTCGGTAGCTCCGACCAATGGTCGGTATCGCAGAACCTGAGCGCGGAGTTTGTCTATTACAAAGGCAACACCGTGTTCAAGCCACCCGATTGGGAGTTCCGGGTGACACCGGTGATCTCATACAACTACACCGAGTTGGAAGAAGTGCAGGCGGTGAACTCCGATGCTCGTCGCGGACTGACGCGCGACGATACTTTCATCGGCTTGCAGGCGGCGTTCGTGGACAAACACCTGCGCAACGTCTCCGACAACTTCGACTTCGACAGCTTCCGTATCGGCATTCAGCCATTCTCGTCGGACTTCCGAGGTTTCCTGTTCCAGGACAATCAGCTTGGCGCGCGGCTGTTCGGCACACGCGGCAACAACAAATGGCAGTACAACCTCGCGTACTTCCGCCGCTTGGAAAAGGACACCAACAGCGGCCTCAACGATGTGAGCGAATCGCCGAGAAAAGACGACGTGCTCGTCGCGAACCTGTATCGCCAGGATTTCCCAGTGCTGGGCTTCACGTCGCAAGCCACGGTGCTCTACAACCGTAATCGCGAAGATGAGTTGCGCTACAACGCCAACGGCTTCATAGAGCGGCCGGCGTCGTTAGGTCTGGAGAATTTCCGCGAGTACGACGTCACTTACGTTGGCTACAACGGCGACGGTCACTTCGGTCGACTCAATCTCACCGCGTCGGTGTACTACGCGTTC
>NZ_JAEUPY010000319.1 GCF_016790065.1 Steroidobacter sp. | reverse complement strand
GGGGTATGTTCACGATCCTCTGTTGGAGCCTGAAACACCGCCCTATGTGTCCGCCGTGACCGGTGGTCCGTCGGGTTCGTCGGATTACACCCGGCACGTGATCGTCGGTACACCACCGATGTCGGATACTCTGGTGACGGGCACGACACCGGACGGCGCGACCTTCGAAGCTGTCGTCGATAATTACCTCGGCGTCGTGGCTTACGACGAAGTCGATGGGGAAACGTGGCGTTTCGAGCACGATGTTTATGGTCGGCTGACAGCGGTCATTGCGCCGGAGCTCAACCGGGTCATCTACACGCTCGATGGTCGCGGCAACATCACGGAGGCCCGCGCCAGATCAAAGAACAATGGTGCGAGTGGTGCCGATATCGTCGCCAGCGCCACCTATGACACCGTTTGTACCGACCCCAAGAAATGCAACAAGCCGAATACGGTCACGGACGCGCGCAGCAAAGTCACCAACTACACCTATCACGCCAGTACGGGAGCGCTCGAGACGGTGACGCTTCCGGCGAATGCCGATGGCGTTCGAGCGCAGACGCGATACGCCTATAGTCCGCTGTCTGCCTGGTATAAAAACAGTGCTGGGGCGATCGCCACAGCAGCAACGTCGATCTCGAAGCTGACCGGAACGTCGGTATGTAACACCGGCGTTGCTCCCGACGGCGCGAGCCCGGGGTGTGTGGGTAGCGGCGATGAGACGTTGACCATTCTGGGCTACGGCACGGGGAGTTCCAGTGCGGCCAACAATCTTCTGCCGCTCACCAGCACCGTTCAGTCTGGCGATGGCGTGCTGAGCGCAACGACGACTACCACCTACAATTCGGTCGGTACCGTTCGGACCGTTGACGGCCCGTTAACCGGGGCCACAGATACCACGCGCTATCACTATGACATCGGGCGCCAGTTGCTGGGGCAGGTTGGGCCGGATCCTGATGGCGGCGGGCCGCTGCGCTTCCGCGCCATTCGCACGTCCTACAACGTGGATGGACAGCCGACGCAGATTGAACAAGGTTACGTTGACGGGCAGTCCGACGGCGACTGGACCGGCTTCGTCTCACTCCAGGCGAGCATCAATGAATATGATGCCGACGGCCGTAAGTGGGCGGAGAAGCGCGTCTCAGGCGGCGTGGTCCACGCGCTCACTCAATACAGCTACGACTTGAGAAACCGTATCGAGTGTGCTGCCGTCCGCATGAACCCTTCGCTCTTTGCGTCGCCCCCAGGTTCGGCCTGTGCGCTGGGCACGCAGGGGATTGGCGTCAACGACTTTGGTCCAGATCGGATCACCAAGAATCTCTACGTGGGGCGGCAGCGGCAGAAGATCCAGTCCGCGCTCGGCACGGGATTGCAGCAGGACACGCGTTCGATGACCTACACCTCGAACGGTCGGCTGTACACTCTCACCGATGCCAAAGGGAACCGGACGACGTATGAGTACGACGGCTTCGATCGACTGAAGAGGACGCGCTATCCGAGCCCGAGCACCGTCAACACGAGTTCGACCACGGATTACGAGGAGCTCGACTATGACGCTGCCTCGAATGTCATTTCGACTCGACTGCGAGATGGGCAGACGATCTACTACACGCCTGACAATCTCAACCGCACGACGCTAAAGAATCTGCCGGGATCCGAGCTAGATGTTTCCTACAGCTACGATCACGCCAATCGGATGCTCAGTGCCAGCACGTCGGCGAGTACGCTGCAATGGGTTTTCGATGCGCTCGGGCGTCTGGAGTCCGAGGCGTCCTCGTCTGGAGCGGTGCGCTATCGCTACGATGCGGCCGGTCGACGCGAGCGCCTTACCTGGCCGGATGGTTTGTGGGTGAGCTACGCGTATGACGCGTCGAACGCACTCAGCGCGATTCGTGAGTACGGTGCGACGTCAGGCGCTGGCGTGCTCGCGACGTTCAGCTACGACAATCTAGGTCAACGCAAGACTCTGACTCGAGGCAACGGTACGACGACGAGCTATGACTACGACGGAGCGTCGCGGCTGTCATCGCTGGCGCACGATTTGAGTGACAGTGGTGATACGTCGAGCAGCTTCACTTACTCGCCGTCTTCGCAGTTGCGGACGCTCACGCGGTCCAATTCCAACTACAACTGGACCGCAACCAATACCAGTCAGAGCTATTCGCCCGATGGCCTCAATCGCTACAGCAGCGTCGACGGGGTCGCGCTCGGCTACGACGGCCGCGGCAATCTCACGAGTTACGCCGGTAGCAGCTACGCCTACAGCGCCGAGAATAGACTGCTTTCGGCCAGCGGTGCGACCGCTGGCACGTTGAGCTATGACCCGAGTGGCCG
>NZ_JAEUPY010000298.1 GCF_016790065.1 Steroidobacter sp. | reverse complement strand
GCCCTTGAACGTCTTCACCTGATCCATCAGGAAGTGCGAGACGATTTTCTCCACGCCGAAGCCGCCGTTCACCAGCACGGTCATGATGCGTTTCCAGGCGTGCATGTCGGGCACCACCACTCGCAGGATGTAATCGACGTTACCGCTGACGCGGTAGGACTCGACGATCTCCGGGATGTTCTCGATGCAGGCGTCGAAGTCGTGCAGGTTCTTGATGGTGTGCTGGGAGAACGAGATGTGCGCCATGACCACCGTGACGCTACGAATCCGGTCGACCTGAATCTGCGCTCGATAGGCACTGATCAAGCCGCGAGTTTCGAGGTCACGCACCCGTCGTAGACAGGCGCTGGGCGACAGCGCGACCCGATCGGCCAACGCCTGGTTGGTGATGCGAGCATCCTTCTGCAACACTTCCATGATCCTGAGGTCGATCTGATCCACCTCTTCGAGGTTCATCGCCGTGTCTTTCTTTTCGTGCGGGGCGGTCATGGCACGTACCTGTTCAAGCAGCGGCGGGGCGGGCGATCGATCCTATCAATCTCTCGGACGAAGCAGCGAAGGATCTGCGTCTTTTGCTGACCCGCCGCGCCGATTGTTGCGTGGTTACAGCGAAAAAACCTTGCGTATCAACGGCGCAGTGCCACGCCGATACGGCGGTCCCTAGCTGGACGAGGGTTCCGACTATATCCATATTTACCGACACCCGTCACTCCACCTCTACGGCTTGCCTGAAGAAATGACACCACCTGGGATCTTGGTCAGTTTGGTCGCGGCCGGTCTGCTGTTCGCCAGCAGCCACAGTTTCAGCCAGAGCGTCGGTTCGGCCGGCGCCTATCCGGCGTCCACGCAAGGCGGCTTCTACACACATAATTATTACTTCGCTCCGGCACCGAGCTCCACGCCGTGGGCCCCGGCCTGGTCGCCGGATGGCTCGAAGATCGCGGTGGCCATGAGCGGTTCGATCTGGCTGGTCGAGCCAAACTCGGGCAGTGCGCGTGAGCTCACGTACAACCGCAAGTACCACTCGATGCCGGCCTGGTCGCCCGATGGCCGTTGGCTGGTTTACGTGGCGGACGACGGCGGTGGCACCATTCAGCTGGAGATCGCCGACGTTGCCACCGGCAACAGCACGCCACTGACTGCCGACGATCAGGTCTACATGGATCCGGCGTTCTCGCCCGACGGCAAGCGGCTGGTCTATGTCTCGACCAAACCCAAGGGCAACTTCAACGTGTACATCCGCGCGTTCGAAGACGGTCGGCTGGCGGGCGAGGACGTTGCTGTTACGCGTGACAACGACTTCGGTCGCGAGCGGCTCTACTTCGGGCCCATGGACTTGCACATCACGCCGGCCTGGCTGCCCGATGGCAAAGAGCTGTTGCTGGTGTCGAACCGCAATGTGGCACTCGGTTCAGGCAACGTGCTGCGAGTTCCGGCGGTGGCGAACGGCATCGAACAGGCGATCACGGTACTCAATGAGCAGTCGCTGTATCGCGCTCGGCCCAGTGTGTCGCTCGACGGCAAGCGCTTCGTCTACTCGTCGACGCGCGGTGCCGCGGATCAATTCAACAATCTTTACGTGCAGCCGACGGCCGGCGGCGAACCGTACAAGCTGACCTTCTTCCAGCACGACGCGTTTCATCCTCGCTGGTCGCCCGATGGCGAGTGGATCGCGTTCATTTCGAATGAAGGCGGTCTGCCGCAACTGCAATTGCTGGAGACTTACGGTGGCGCGCTAAAGAAAATCGCCATCACCGAGCGACGTTGGAAGCGACCCATGGCAGTCGTGTCAGGCAGAACCATCGATGCAACCACTGGCCAGCCAACCGCCGCGCGTATTCATCTGAAAGCGTCGGATGGAAAGATGTACGCGCCTGAAGATGCGTACGCTCGCGTGAGCAGCGCCGGCGATCGCATCTTCCATCAAACCGGCGCGTTCCGCGTCGAAGTGCCGCTGGGACCCGTAAGCATCGAAGCCGTGAAAGGCTTCGAGTACACGCCGGTCAAATCAACGGTGCAGGCCGTCGACGGCAAGGTCGCGCAGGTCGAGTTGAAACTGCAGCCGCTGACTAATCTGTCGGCGCGCGGCTGGTACAACGGTTCGACTCACGTCCACATGAACTATGCGGGCAACCTGCACAACACACTGCCGAACTTGATGATGATGTCGGCCGCCGAAGATCAGGACATGGTCAATGAGCAGGTCGCCAACAAAGACAATCGGATTCTGGACTACCAGCACTTCATTCCCGGCGGCCAACCGCACCCGATCTCCACGCCGGAGCGGCTGCTGATCGTGGGTCAGGAATATCGGCCGGCGTTCTACGGCCACGTGTTCATGTTCCAACTGCGTGACCATCTCATCAGCCCGTTCACGACTGGCTACGAAGGCACGGCGATCGAGAGCTTGTACCCGAGCAACACGGACATGTTGCGCAAGGCGAAAGCGCAGGGCGCGACGGTTGGTTACGTGCACCCCTTCGGCGGCAGCAAAGATCCACTGATCGGCAATCTCGGCGCTGGCAAGGGCTTCATGGTCGATGCCGCGCTCGGCACGACTGATGCGCTGGAATGGTCTTACGCCAACACGAGCACCTTCTATCCGTGGTACGCGGCTCTCAACAACGGGCTGCGCGTGACGGCTGTTGGTGGTGAAGACTCGATCAGCAGCATGCACGCTTCCAAGTTGATCGGCTCGGTGCGCACGTACATACACACCGGCGATCGCGGGCTCGATGCCGACGCGTGGTTCGAAGGTTTGCGCAAGGGGCGTGCGTTCGTATCGACCGGGCCGCTGGTCGAGCTCACCGTCAACGATCGAATCCCCGGCGAAGACGTCAAACTGCCGGCTGCTGGCGGTGAGGTCAGCATCGTGGCGCGCGTGCAATCGATCACGCCGCTCGAGAGCGTCACGCTGGTGTGGAATGGTGAGGTCGTCGAGAAGATTCCGTTGTCGCGCGATCGCAAAGGCGCGCAGCTGAATAAGAAGCTCAAGGTCGCTCGCAGTGGTTGGTATCACTTGCGCGCGGAAGGAAATCCTAAAGAGCGCTATCCCCTCGATGCTGATTTCGCACAAGCCTTCACCAATCCAGTGTGGGTGACTGTCGGCGAGCAGCCCGTGCGCAACGCGGCTGCGGCCACTTACGGTATGAACTGGATCGACAAGCTCCGGCAGATGGCGGAAGTGTGGCCGGGCTGGCGCTCACAACAGGAAAAAGACCACGTCTTCGCGCAGTTCGATGAAGCGCGCGCCGTTTATAAGAAATTTCGCGACGAGGCCACCGCCACGGCCTCGCCGAGTCCATAGCAGATGGGAGTGCCGATGAGATCGATGTCGAAACCATCGCTGGGTGCTTTCGCAGCGAGCTGCGCGATGTTTGCTGCCAGCATCGTGTGGGCTGGTCCGGCCGACGCGCCTGAGTTCACCGGGCCGGGCAAGCGGGACTGCGCCGAGTGCCCGGAAATGGTGGTCATACCCGCGGGCCAATTTCAGATGGGCTCTGCGCAGAACGAGCAGGGGCGACTCGCCGACGAGGGGCCGTTGCACACCGTCACGTTTGCCAAGCCGTTCGCGATTGGCAAATACGAAGTCACCTTCGACGAGTGGGATGCTTGCGTGGCGGCGAAGGCGTGTGCGGCGGTGACAGATGAAGGCTGGGGTCGCGGTCGTCGCCCTGTCATCTACGTCAATTTCGAGATGGCGCAGGGCTATGCCAACTGGCTGACCAAGAAAACCGGTAAGCAGTATCGCGTGCCGAGCGAGGCCGAGTGGGAATATGCGGCGCGCGGCGGATCGAACACGCGTTGGTTCTGGGGTGAGGACTCGAAGCGCGCTTGCGAGTTCGGCAATGTCGGCGACGAGTCGGTGAAACAGGAGCATCCAGACTGGCCGCGTCACGATTGCAACGATGGCTACGCGAAAACAGCGCCAGTGGGCAGCTTCAAACCCAACGGCTACGGCGTGCACGACACTGTCGGCAACGTGTGGGAATGGGTCGAGGATTGCAGCAACCCGACGTATCAAGGCGCGCCTGCCGACGGTCGCGCTTGGTTGACTGGCGATTGTGGCAAACGTCTGGTTCGTGGCGGCGGTTGGTACAACAAACCTGACGTAGTGCGCTCGGCGCAGCGTTATGCGGGTGACGATCCAACACGCCGAAACAACACGCTCGGATTCCGAGTCGTCAGATCCGAGCCGCAAGATCTAGCCGCCGCTAACTACGAACGCCGTGTGCTCGACATTCCCATGCGTGATGGCGTGAAGCTGCGCACGGTGATCGTGGTTCCGAAGGGCGCAAAGAACGCGCCCATCTTGCTCACGCGCACGCCCTACAACGCCGAGTCCATGACTCAGCAGGCTGAGAGCAACGACATGCGCGAGTTGCTCGATGGCTTCGACCACGCCGTCGATGTGATCGTGGATGGCGGATACATTCGCGTCGTTCAAGACATTCGCGGCAAGCATGGTTCGGGCGGCGATTTCGTGATGACTCGGCCGCTGGCGGGCACGCCGTTCAACCGCACCTCGGTCGATGAATCGACGGATGCTTACGACACCATCGGTTGGTTGGTGAAGCATGTCGCTGAAAGCAACGGCAAGGTGGGCATCATCGGCACGTCCTATAACGGCTTCACGTCGATGATGGCGCTGGTGAATCCGCATCCGGCACTCAAAGTCGCGGTGCCCATGGATCCGATGGTCGACGGCTGGCGAGGTGACGATTGGTTTCACAACGGCGCTTTCCGTCAGTACGCCATCGCATCGATTCACGGTAGCGAGGCGCGCGACAACAGCACTGAGTTCTTGTGGGAGAGCGACGATCTCTACGAGTCATTCATTCGCGCGGGTTCGGTAGGAGATCTGGCGCGCCGAAACGGCACTGACAAGGTGCCGTTCTGGCGAAACCTCGTCGAGCATGCGGCTTACGATGAGTTCTGGCAGTCGCAGGCCATGGACCAGGTGCTGGCGAGCCGGCCGCTCAAAGTGCCGACGATGTTGGTGGGTTCGCTGTGGGACCAGGAAGATATCTACGGCGCCACCGCTGTCTACAAAGCCATCGAGCCGAGGGATAAAACCGGCAAGCAGGTCTATCTCAGCTTGGGTCCCTGGCATCACGTGCAAGCCATTATGGACGGCAGCGCCATCGGCAACATTCGCTGGGGACAGGACACGTCGAAATGGTGGCGAGCGAACGTGCTCACGCCATTTCTCGCACATCACTTGAAAGGCACGCCGATGGATGTGGCGCCGGTCACCGTGTTTCAGTCCGGCACTAACGAATGGCAGCGGCTCGATCGATGGCCGCTGGCGCAAGCGCATGCCAAGCTGTATTTGAAGCCGAACGGCGAATTGGGTTTCGATGCGCCGGCGGGGCCGGTGCAAACGGCGGATTACGTTTCCGATCCGGCGCGTCCGGTGACCTTCGTGCCGCGTCCCATGCGCACTGATGACGATCAGCAGTGGGAGACGTGGCTCACCAGCGACCAACGCAACAGCTCGGCGCGACCCGACGTTCTCACGTTCACTTCCAAGGTACTCGATCAGGCAGTGAGCATCGCGGGTGAGCCGATAGTGAAGCTCACGGCATCGACCAGCGGCACCGACAGCGACTGGGTCGTCAAACTCATCGATGTGTATCCGGATCAGGTCGCTGACGACTCAACAATGAGCGGCTATCAGCTGCCGGTGGCGATGGAGATTTTTCGCGGCCGCTATCGCAAGTCGTTAGCGCAAGCCGAACCGCTCGCGGCCAACGTGCCGCTGCGTTATGAGTTCGCGCTACCCGATGCGAATCATGTGTTCCGGCCCGGCCATCGCATCATGGTTCAAGTCCAGTCCAGCTGGTTCCCGCTGTACGACCGCAACCCGCAGACGTTCGTACCCAACATTTTTCTGGCCAAGCCCGCCGACTATGTGAAGGCCACGCAGAAGGTCGTCGTTGCGGGCCCGGACGCGAGCCACATCGAGCTGCCGATCCGGCGCTGAAGTAGCGCGGTCGATCCTATCAATCTCTCGGACACGCCGGTAAAGGATCTGCGTCTTTTGCCGGCCCAGCGCGCCGATTGTTGCGCCGACTTGGGGAAAAGTCCTTGTGTATCAAGGACTCTGCTACTGTCCGTGGCCGCGGCCGCCGGCTAGACGCAGGCCGCGACAGTATCCATATTTACCCTCAGGCCATCCCCAAAATGAAGCTCTCAGCCGAAGCAATGACACAACCCGGGTCGCAATCGTCCGAGTCGCTGCGTCCCACCTTGGGATGGGCGGGCCTGCTGGTGCTGGGGGTGGCGAACATCCTTGGCGCCGGTGTGTTCGTGATGACCGGCACTGCCGCGGCGTCGTTCGCTGGACCGGCGGTCACGATTTCATTCTTGCTCGCGGGCTTTGCTTGTTTGCTGGTCGGTCTGTGTTACGCCGAGCTGGCCTCGCGACTGCCGGAGTCGGGCTCTTCGTACACCTACTGCCGGCGCACCTTCGGCGCGTTGCCGGGTTGGGTGCTGGGCTGGCTGTTATTCCTCGAGTACAGCATCGCAGCTTCGATGTTGGGCCTGGGCTTCGGCGGTTATCTGGTGAGCTTTCTCGGCGGCTTCGGCATTCATGTGCCGGCGAGCGTGTCGACCTCGTTGGTCACCGCGACGCTGGTGGATGGCGTCGGCTTTCAATTCGGCATCGGCAACAGCGTGAATCTGGTTGCTGCTGCCGCCTGTCTCGGTGCCGGCATCATTCTGGCGCTTGGCATCTCACGCTCCGCACTCGTCAATTCAATCCTGGTGGTGATCAAGGTGCTGGTGCTGGTCGGTTTCGTGCTGGCCGGTGCGCACGCGGTCGATCCGGGCAACTGGCAGCCGTACATCCCAGCCAACGAAGGTGGCTTCACTTATGGCTGGGAAGGCATCGCACGCGCGGCTTCGTTGTTGTTCTTCGCCTTCCTGGGTTTTGAAACGGTGTCGACGGCTGCCGCCGAGACACGCAATCCGCATCGGGATGTGCCGGTGGGCATTCTGGGTTCGCTGTCCATCTGTGCGTTGTTATATGTGATGGTGGCGACGGTGCTGACGGGGTTGGTGCCGTTCCGCGAACTCGGCGTTGCCGATCCGATTGCGCTTGCCGTCGATCGCATCGGTTGGCCGGCGATTGCGACGTTGATCAAAGTCGGCGCGCTGGCCGGTCTGGGCTCGGTGCTGTTGGCCAATGCGTTCGGTCACTCGCGTGTTTGCTACGCGATGTCCAATGACGGCTTCCTGCCGAAACTGTTTTCGCATGTTCACCCGACGCGCAACAGTCTGTGGAAAGCCAACCTCACGCTCGCCAGCCTCGCAGGCCTCGGTGCGGCACTGCTGCCTATCTCGGTGCTCGCCGACATGATCTCTTTGGGCGTGGCGCTCACGTTCGCGATGGTGGCTATCGCGTTGATCGAGCTGCGTAGCAAAGAGCCGGAGAAAGCCGGGCGCTTTCAAGTGCCCTTGGGCGGTGTCTGGATCAATGGCATTTGGTTCGGCACGGTGCCGGTGCTCGCCATCCTGGTCAGCTTCCTGATGACCTTGCCGGTGCTGCTGGATCTGGTCGGCCAGATCCGCCATGGCGAACTGTTGCCCGCCTGTTTGTTACTCACCTACATGGCCATCGGCTTGGCGATTTATTTGTTCTACGGCAAGCCGCGCTCACGACGCCTGCAGACGGCCGCGACCGCCGAGCTTTCGGGAAGTCTTCACTGATGACGATTCGGGAAATCTCACTCTCCGAGGCGCTGGCGCTCGGACGCCTGGATGCGCACGACCAGGCGCGACTGGTGCGCGATGGCGAGCTGCCGGTGGAAGCGTTGACCGAAGCCGCGATCCTGCGCATCGACGCGCTCGATCCTACGGTGCGCGCGCTCAGTCACTACGATCCCACTCTCGCTCGGGGCGAAGCTCGTGCGCTTCGCGAGAGCGGCGGCACGATGCGAGGTGTGCCGTGGCTGCCGAAAGATTCACTCGACTATCCCGGCATGCCGACAACGTCGTGCTCGCGCAGCCGCAGCCGCAAAGCCATTCAACATGGCCATGCCTACGTGCAACGCTTGCAGCAGGCCGGTTTGGTGGCGCTGGGTAAGTCGTCGATGCCGGAGTTCGGTTTGCTGGCTTCCACCGAACCGCTCGCCGGGCCGGTGACGCGTAATCCCTGGTCGCTCGAACATTCACCTGGCGGTTCGAGCGGCGGTGCTGTCGCTGCCATCGCAGCTGGACTCGTACCACTCGCACACGGTAGCGATGGTGGTGGCTCGATTCGCTTGCCGGCATCTTGCTGTGGCGTGGTTGGATTGAAACCCGGCCGTGACAGCACGGTGCGCGTGCGTGCACGTCACCTGGTCGAAGATTTGTTGGTGGCGGACAGCTTGCACTCACGCAGCGTTCGTGACGTCGCTTGGGGCTTCGCCGCTGCCCATACCGATTCCAAACGTGCTGTCGTCACTGGTCCATCGTCTCGCCGTCTACGCATCGCCGTGATCGAACATGGCTTGCGTGGCAACGTGCCTCATGCAGACACCGCGCGTGCAGTGGCATCCACCGCTGATCTCTGCGCAAGGCTAGGGCACAAAGTCGAACGGACCAGCTGGCCGTTGGACGGTCACGCGTTT
>NZ_JAEUPY010000295.1 GCF_016790065.1 Steroidobacter sp. | reverse complement strand
TGCCATCGGGGCTCACGTCCACGCTCATCCAGGTGCCGGAGCGCACGTCGATGGGGATTTCGCGGCGCTCGCCCGGCGGCGAGTTCACGTCCCAGGCTTGCTTCGCTTCCTCTGCGGCCTGGGCGGCGACGGCGAGTGTGGCCAGTATCGCTGCCAACAACGAACGTGATGCGGACATGATCATCCTTTCGCTGACGAAAGCGCGCAGCCTAATGACCCTGACCGTGGCTCGCAATGTGATTTAGCGGCCCCGGTTGTATGCAATGGCCATCCGCCGGATACTTCGCGGCCTCACCTCCAGTTCGAGCAATTACCGTGACTACTTTAGGCACTCCGCTGTCGTCCTCCGCTACCCGCGTCATGATGCTGGGCTCCGGCGAGCTGGGTAAGGAAGTGGTGATCGAGCTGCAACGTTTCGGCTGCGAAGTCATCGCGGTGGATCGTTATGCCAACGCGCCGGCCATGCAGGTGGCGCATCGTTCGCATGTCATCAACATGCTCGACCCGGCGGCGCTGCGGCAGGTGGTCGAGCGCGAGCGGCCGCATCTCATCGTGCCGGAGATCGAGGCGATTGCTACACCGGCGTTGCTGGAGCTGGAGAAGGAAGGTTTCACCGTCGTTCCCACTGCACGCGCGGCGCGGCTCACCATGGATCGCGAAGGCATTCGACGACTCGCCGCCGAGCAGCTGCAGTTGCGCACGTCGCCGTACCGATTCGCCGATACGGAGGAAGAGTATCGGCAGGCGGTGCGTGACATCGGCATGCCTTGCGTGGTGAAGCCGGTGATGAGTTCGTCCGGCAAAGGTCAGAGTGTGGTACGCACTGAGGCGGATGTTGCTCACGCTTGGAATTATTCACAGCAGGGCGGTCGTGCCGGCGGTGGCCGCATCATCGTCGAAGGCTTCGTCAAATTCGATTTCGAGATTACCTTGCTGACGGTGCGTCACAACGGGCAGACCAGTTTCTGTGCGCCCATCGGGCATTTACAGATCGACGGCGATTATCGTGAGTCGTGGCAGCCGCAGCCCATGAGCGATGCAGCTTTGCAGGAATCGCAGCGGATCGCGCATGCTGTGACTGAGAATCTTGGCGGCAATGGGATTTTTGGCGTGGAGTTGTTTGTAAGCGGAGATACGATTTATTTCAGCGAAGTGTCGCCGCGGCCGCATGACACCGGCTTGGTGACTTTGATTTCTCAGGACCTGCCGCAGTTCGCGCTTCACGCCCGCGCGATTTTGGGATTGCCGATCCCCGTGATTCGCCAGCGCGGCCCGGCCGCGTCGTGTGCGTTGTTGGTTGAAGGCGAGTCGAAGAATGTTCGGTTCGAGAATGTCGAGCGGGCCTTGACTGAGCCCGACACGGCGGTGCGTTTGTTCGGCAAGCCCGAAGTTCACGGCCAGCGCCGGATGGGTGTGTCGCTGGCGCTAGGCTCGACCATCGATGAGGCTCGCGCTAAAGCGCGAGCTATGACCGCTGCGCTACTCGAAGGCGTGCGACTCGAATAAGGCGTCACGCGGCGCCGTGGCTTGCTCGGCGCGGCAGCTCGGACGACGCCTCGGCCACTAGTGTCTTCGTCGCGCGTCAGCGCAGACGAGCAGGCTCATCCGCATTGGGCAGCGCTGGTCGTTCGAACCAGCGCATTCTGTACGCGTTCATTGCTGTAACACCGAGCTTCTTCAGTAGCCGGTTGTTCACAATCACTCCCACTGGCGCTCCGATCACCGGCAACAGCTGAGCAAGCTTGGCGAGATCGATGTAATCGCGATATTCCTGTTGGAATCTTCGCCAGTCGAACTCTTCCAGCGACCCTGGCAGGTGTGAACGCTCCTCATGCCAGCGCTGCATATGTTGATACACATCAGCGCGATGCTGATCGCTGGAGAACGCCAGCTGGAAGACATACAGCAAGTACAAGCGCTCTCGATAATCCTCTCCGGAGAAGCCGTACAGCGCGGCGATCTCGAACAGCATCTTCAACTTGATACTCAACAGCAGCGGAAAGTCAGCGAGGCCTAGCAGGAAGCCGCCCGCACCAGTAATGCCGCCTTCGACGGCGGCCGTTTTCCTATAACGATCCACTGTCGCTCGTACGCGAGCTTCGCGATCTTCAAGGCTGCCTTCGAGTAGGGGTGAAGAAGCAGTGAAGTTAGAGCCGCTGAGCACGGCCCGAGTCATTTGTTTAATGACGGCGGTAATGCTGGCGTGGAGCTTCTCCGGAATGTAGCTGTTGATCTTGCGTTGAACGCCACTGGTGGCCCGGTTCCACAGACCGGGCGGACGTTGCATTTCGTATTGCCAGTGGCGGAGATCGTCCAGCGCCTGAGTGTCGTAGGCATGGGTCATGGGGCGACGATGACGGCTTTGCTTCTGCTCTGCAAGACTTAAGAACGGACCCTCACCCCAACCCCTCTCCCCTTGTCCATACACCTTGGGAGGGGCCAATATTTCTATTTTCTTGCCGCTGACGCGGCGAGACGAGCTAAGAAAGTCCAAGCAGCACTGTTAGCGTCAGTGACGACGCTAAGATTCCCGTCGCACCGAGAGAACTCACTACACCAACAAGGACCCCTTCTCATGAACACCCTCGTTCGATTCCTCACTCAGGCGACGGCGGTGACCGTCCTGGCATTGGTCGCTGTAGTAGCGAGCGCCGCCGAGCTGACGACGCAGGACTACATCGACATTGAACAGCTGTACGCCACTTACAACCACGCAATCGATGCTGGTGACGGCGAGGCGTGGGCCGCGACATTCACTCCCGACGGGACGTTCAATCGATTTGCAGGCAAGGACGCACTGGTGGGTTTCATCAGAACCTGGCGGGAAAAAATGAACGGCGCGACTCGCCGGCATTGGAACTCGAACCTGAGCATCACACCGTCAGCGGACGGAGCAAACGGTAAAGTAATGCTGATGTTGCTCGACGTCGGCACCACGCCACCGGCGATCGCGAGCACCGGGCAGTACACCGATGTTTTGGTAAAAACCCCGGCCGGCTGGCGGTTCAAATCACGCCAGGTCAAAGGCGACGCGCCACCCAAACCCTGACTCTTCACCCGGCGCGGACCGAGCATTGATATTTCTTGTCCGCCCGCGCCGGGCGCCCCGACTAGAATCGAATCGTCATCGGGGGGAGTCCAAAGCGCGTGAATTCGGCGTTACTACAATTCGCCCAATGGTTGAGCGAGCGCTCCTTCAGCATTGGGCTGCACGAATCCTTTTATCTCTACAACTGGATCGAGACCACGCACGTCATGACGCTGATGCTCAGCCTCGGCATGCTGGTCGTGGTCGACCTGCGCATGCTCGGGCTGTGTTTCGCAAACGTGCCCGCATCGCAGATCGCCGAGCGGCTCGACAAGCCGATGTTGATTGGCTTCTCCCTCATGTTCCTCACTGGCCTCCTGCTGTACGTCTCGATCCCCGTGCGGACTACGCAGAGCCTATGGTTTCGCATCAAAGTGCTGCTGCTGATCGCTGCGGCGGTTAATGCGTGGCTGTTTCGAGGCTATCTACTCGCTGCTAAAAAATCCTGGGACCTCGATGCCGTGGCTCCGAGACGAGCGAGAGTCGCTGCCGGATTGTCGTTGGCGCTGTGGGCCGGCGTGGTCGTCACCGGGCGCTTCATCGCCTACGACTGGTTCGATTGCGGCAACGACAATCCCGCCTTCGTCGATTGGGCCGCCGGCTGCGTGGCGGCTGAGTAGCTTCACTCCTTGGGGACAGGGCCATGTTGTTTTCTTTTTTTGAGTGGCTAGAAGCTTCGGCACTCGGCGTCTTCATGAAGGACCTGCCGGCGACGTTTGCTGTCGTCGAGGCTGTGCATTTGATGGGGCTGGCGTTGCTAGGCGGGACGGTCCTTGCTCAAGACTTGAGATTGCTGAATGTGATTTTGAGAGATGTGCCGTCGAGTGTGGTTGTTGAGCAGGCACATCGGTGGTTCAAGGTGGGGTTGTGGATGTTGCTGCTGACCGGGGTGCCGATGTTGGCGGGTGTTGCGACCAAGTGTTACCACAATCCTTTTTATTGGACCAAGATGGCTGCTTTGTTGATTGGGGTTTTGTTTGTTTTCACTTTGAAACAGCCGTTACTTCGTGGCGATCACGCCGGCCTTCGGCCGGTTACTTTGAAGATGATGGCTTTAGCTTCTATGTCGGTTTGGTTTTTGGTCGCGGCCTCCGGCCGCTGGATTGGGTTTTCAGGCTGACGCTTGTTTGTATTGCTGAGGTTGCCGGACGGAGGCCTCAGTGGTTCGCGGCGGTGGGCGGGGGGACTTTGTCCTCCCGGCGACGCGCATAGCCCTTCGCCCCGCGTAGCGGGGCCGTTGCTTCACCTCCCTGTGGCGCTCAGAAAACGGCAGCCATGCCGTTTTATGCGCCGGGAGAACAAAGTCCCCCCGCCCACCACCGCCCGACCGGTTCGCTGCGTCTTCACCAGAGCGGCCGGGCCCAGCGCTCATACAAACTAAGCTGATGGCTCTCTACGCCGGTGCGCGCCGCATAGCTTGAGATAGGCGGCATCGATCAGCGATGGTGGGCACCACCGAGCGTGAGAGAAGAGGCATCGCGGAAGATGGTTGTTTGCCGCCGAGCTAGAGAGAAGAGGCATCGATCTGCGATGGCAGGCTACCGCCGAGCTCTAGAGAAGAAGCATCGCGGAAGATCGTTGGTTGCTGCAAAGCTTGAGAGAAGCGGCATCGAGCGGCGATGGCGGGCTACCGCCGAGCTTGAGGCGGAGGGTGCCGGGGGGATCCTCCTCGCCGGCGCATAAAACGACATGGATGTCGTTTTCTGAGCGCCACATGGACGTGAAGC
>NZ_JAEUPY010000243.1 GCF_016790065.1 Steroidobacter sp. | reverse complement strand
CGTTTGGTCATGGATGCGTTCCTCACTTGCCGACTCGTCGTGGACACCGGCATGAACGCACTCGGCTGGACGCTCGAGCAAGCGCGCGACTATATGCGTAAGCATAGTGGCATGTCTGAAACGGAGATCTGCTCGGAGACGCTGCGATACTCCTGTGACATCCCCGGCCAATCGCTCGCTTACAAGCTTGGCGACACACGGATCATCGAGCTGCGAGAGCAAATGCGCTCGTCGCTGGGCGCACGCTTTGACATTCGTGACTTTCACGAAGCGGTGCTCGGGCCAGGCTCGCTACCGCTGAATGACCTGGCCTGGCATGTTGACCGAGAAACAGCTCGGCTGGCGGCGAAGCAAGCGTAAGAGCGCGCTACTTCGCGGCCGCGACGCTCAAATCCGACACGATGCCCTTACCCGGCAACACGCCGGACACTAGCGCGCCCTTGTCGATCACCAGCGTGCCGTTCACCAGGACGTAACGCATGCCGGTGGCACGTTCGGTGGGGCGCTCGTAGGTCGCGCGGTCGGTCACTGTTGCCGGATCGAACACCACGATATCTGCGTCTGCGCCTTCTTGAATGCGGCCTTTGCGGCGCGCGGCCAAGGTGGCTTTTTCGAGCCGCTGTGCTGGCATCAAGCTCATCTTACGAATCGCGTCCATCAAACTGATGGTGCGCAGTTCGCGCACATAGCGCGCCAGGATTTTGGTGTAAGTGCCGGCATTGCGCGGGTGGCCGACTTCGCCGTCGCTGGCGATCGACATCAGCGGGTTGGTGATGACGGTGTCGACCATCTCCTGACGATTCACGAACAACACCACGCCGGTCATTTTCGGCGACGCATGCAGTTCGTCGAAACGTTCTTTGGTGAGTCGCTCGCCAGTCTCGGGAAGCATCAACGAATCGTAGCTGATGCCGAACTTTTCCTGCCAGCCGGGATTGAACAGCGCCGAGTTGATCGAAGTCATGCCGGCGATGTACGGATAAGCTTCCGCAGTTACATCGAGGCCGCGTGCTTTCGCGCCGGCCAGAATGGACAAGCACTCGGGAGCATCGGCCAAGCAAGTCGAATTGAGATGCACGATCTGCAGGGACGCGCCGGTCACTGCGGCGGCGCCGATGACTTCGCTGACGGATTCGATGCTGGAGCCGGGTTCTTTGCGGCCAACACTGCGGATGTGAGTGAACACCGGCACGTTGCGGCTCGCGGCCAGTTGGAAGATATGAATGATTTCCTGACGAGTCGCACCCGGCACATATTGAATGCCCATGCCGACACCCAGACCGCCGACATTGATCTCGTTGCTGAGCTGCGCCTGCATCTGCGCAATTTGCTCGAGCGTGGCCGGGTCATTCGTGGAGCGGCCACTCTGCGGAATGAGATCGGTCACTGGCAGCGGTGAGCCGAAAGCGGCGGCACGCGCAGCTGCGTGACTGGCAGTCGTTCCATAGTTGATCAATGAACGGCCGGACTTACGCGCCAGAAACTCTTTTACATCCGGCACGCCGATTTCCATTTCCAGGCCGCTGGTGACGCCGTCGAACGCTTTCAGTACGCCGGAAACTTCATCGTGGCCATGCTGATGCAGATCGATGAAACCCGGCGCCACCACCAGGCCTTTGGCGTCGACCGTGCGCGTGCCAGTGAGCGGTTCGGCTGAGATGCGCGCGATGCGGCCGCCGTTGATGCCGACGTTCATGGTCGCGTCCAGCCCGGTCTCCGGATCCAGCACGCGTCCGCCGCGGATCACTAGTTCGTAAGGGGCGCTCCAGACGACGGCCGGAGCCAGGGCTGCCATGATGGCGACGATCCACTGTTTCATGCGGGTGACCTGCAAGTGCAATCGGTTGAACTAGCCTGATCAGGACAGAATGCTCCATTCAGAGAATAAATGCCAGGGCCGCTTTGTCGCGTTCGTTCGTCCTAGAGACACCACCCGCTCGTTCGCGGGGTAGAGCATGCCCGTGTCCACGACACCTGAAACGAGCTGTGCTAACGGTCCGACCGCCGAGTCGGAGTCCGCCCCGATGTCGGGCGCGACGTCGCCTGCGTACTACGCGATGGTTCGGCAGCTGTTCAGGGAGCACAACCGCGCGCTGATCAATTTCCTGCTGACCCGCCTGCCCTCCGAGCAGGAGGCGCTCGATGTGGCGCAGGAGGCGTACGTCAAGTTGCTGCAGTTGGATCACCCGGACACGGTGGGCTTCCTGCGCGGTTACCTGTTCCGGATTGCCGCCAACTTATCCATCGACCGGCTGCGTCATCGGCGCATCAGCGAAAAGGTGTCGACGGAGATGCTGGACAAGCTCAGCGACATCGAAGCGCTGGATCTCCAGGCCATCACTCAAGAGGAGTTCGACATCGTTTGCGACGCTCTCAACGAATTGCCGGCGCGGCATAAAGAAGCATTCGTGCGCCATGTGATCGAGGGCTACAGCACTTCCGAGATCGCACGCGAGCTGGCAGTGGATGAGCGAACCGTCCGCAAGTTCGTCGCTCGCGGATTACTGCATTGTCGCCAGCGCCTGGACGCCAGCCATCGAGGTCAGCAATGAAAGGGAGTGCCGATGCGCTCATCGGGGACGAGCCGGCGCGCGTCGCGGCCGATTGGCTGCTGCGGCTGGATAATCCAGCGCTGACCGACGAAGACTTGCAAGCGTGGCTGGAATGGCTCAGTGCTTCGGATGCCAATCGCAATGCTTTCGATGAATTGCAGTCCGTGCGTCGCCGATTGCGCGGCATGCCAGCGGAGCGCCGGCAAGAACTCATCGAGCGCACCGTGCGCCGACCGCAGGGATTGAGTGAGGCGTTTCGCGAACGTTTGAATTTGCCCAGGCCGGAGCGATCTGCCGGCCGACCGGTGGCGCTGGCTCTGGCTGCATCGTTGGTACTCGCTGTGGCGCTCGGGGTGTGGATGTACCCGGCGTACGAGAGCACTACTACATATGCTGCTCCGTCGGATCGACATCGCACTGTGGCGCTGAGCGACGGTTCGTCGCTCGTCATCGGTGCGCAGGCCGTCGTCGATGTGACGTTTTCGCGCGAGCGTCGTTCGTTGACGGTGCATCAAGGTAAGGCGTACTTCGAAGTGGAGCCGGATCCCACTCGGCCGTTCGTGGTGGCCGCGGCGAATGTGGAAGTCGCTGCCGTTGGTACTGCATTTAGTGTCGAACGAGATGCCGATAAGGTCCTGGTCACTGTGACGCACGGACGCGTGCGCGTCACCAATACAGAGACACGCGCCACGACTGTGCAGCGAGGTCGCGCGCCGGTGGTGGCGTCGGTCCCAAATGGAGCAGGCGCAGCTGTCGATCTCCAGCTTTCGCAAGGTCAACAAACCCAAGTCGAGTTGCCGATGGCGCGCACCGGCGTGCCTGGATCGAAGCCGGAGATCGAGGGTTGGAGCGACGGCCGTGTCGAGTTCGTCGGTGCGCCGCTGCGTGATGTGTTGGCTGTCGTCAATCAGTACGCGCCGAAACAGTTGGTCATCGACGATCCGCGAGTCGGCGATCTGACATTCTCAGGCACGATTTTCCGCAGTCATGTGGATGAGTGGGTCGACTCATTGCCGCGGGTGTATCCGATTGAGATGGTGGCTTTGGACAATGCCACGGTGACGTTGGTTACTCGTCGTAACAGCACGCACTGACAATTCGTTACAAGTTAATTGCAAGTAACGGTGGGTGCGTGGGCCGCTTTGTGCTGCTCAGTCGTCGTATTGGATGCGCACAGCTCAAGCCGTGCGATCGAACGCAACACAACGAAGACTGGGAGGGCTGATGGATTCATTCATATCTACGGCACGCGTGGGCGTAGGCCGATGGCTCGCACTATTGTTGGCATTGCTGGCGACGTCACATGCCTGGGCCGCCGAAGCCGAGTTGACGCAACGTCAGGTCAACTTCGACATCAAGGCGCAACCGCTGGTGAGCGCGCTGCTCGCGTTCTCCGCGCAGACGCAGGTACAGGTGATGTCCCAGGGAGTGGACCTCGCCAATCGGCAGAGCACCGGTATTACTGGCCGTCACACCATTGCGGCCGCGCTGGCGCAGCTACTTGCCAACACCAACCTCGAATACACCACCACAGCGCCGAATACGATTGCGATCGCACCGAGCACCAAGGCACAGCCGTTATCGGCGCTGGATGCGGAGCACGAGGTGATTGTGACTGGCAGCTACACCACACAATCCATGAACAGCGCCACCGGCCTGAACATGACGCTGCGTGAAACGCCGCAGACCGTCACGATCATCACCGAGCAAATGATCGAGGACAAAGGCCTGGTCGACATGGGCGAAGTGCTGGAGCACGTGCCCGGCATCTCGCAGGTGGGCGACGCCTCCGAAGACGCGATGATTTTCATCCGTGGTTTCCAACTCGACAGCGCCGTGCAGGTCGACGGCTTGATCACCACGCCCGCCAATCTGACTTACTCCGGCGCACTCAGCCAGGGCATCGACGCTGCCATCGTCGAGCGTGTCGAAGTGCTCAAAGGCGCCGCTGGCATTCTGGGTGGTTTGGGTGAACCCTCGGCGACGGTGAACATGATCCGCAAGCGCCCCAAGGACACGTTCCAAAGCTCGATGGCGTTGACCGGCGGCAGCTGGAACTCGTTTCGTGCCGAAGGCGACGTGGCCACGCCGCTGAGCGAAGACGGCAGTGTGCGCGGTCGTTTCGTCGGCTCGTGGATGGATGAGGATTCGTTCATCGATCGCTACCATCGCCGTGGCAACGTGCTGTACGGCATCGTCGACAAGAGCTTCAATCAAGGCACCAAGCTGTCGCTGGCCATCGATCGCGTCGAGTCCAAGTACACCGGCGTCTACAACTGGAGCTCGAATCCGGCCTATTTCACCGACGGCACGCCGATCGATCACGATGTTTCTTTCTCCACCGGTCAGCGTTGGGCGTATCGCAAAGTGTCCGAGTGGAGCGTCACGCCCGAGCTGGAACATCGCTTCGACAACGGCTGGACGCTGCGTAGTTCGTACCGCTTTTCCAAGGGCAAGATCAACGTACTGAACGCCAGCCCCGGTTCGTATGTCGATTCGGACACGCTGGAGTTGGTGGACCCGTGGAGTACGCCGTATGCGCTGCGTTCCGACCGCACTTCGGACACGCAGAGCTTCAACATCGTGACCACCGGCAAGTTCTCGCTGTTCGGTCGCGAGCATGACGCGGTGTTGGGATACAACTACGCACGCAATGAGTTCGTGCTGCGGGGTCGCTACTACGATGTGCAGGCGCTCTCGCTGAATCAGTTGGTGGTGCCGGCGCCGGATCCGTCGTCGCCGTCATCACCCTACGGCGCTTACGCCAACAAGGATATTTCGACGCAGGATGGGGTCTACGGCACGCTGCGTCTGAGTGTGGTGGATCGGCTCAAGCTGATGGCTGGCGGTCGGGTCAGTCGCTGGGAGTTGGATTCTTCGGATGCCAACACCGGTGCGCCACGCAGCTCGGCGAAAGAAGACAGCGTGATCACGCCGTACTTCGGCCTGGTGTTCGATCTGAACAGCTTCGCTTCGCTGTACGCCAGTCACACCGGCATCTTCTTGCCCAACAGCTCCTACGGCGCCGATGGCAAGATGCTCGAACCCACCGAAGGCACCAACAACGAGGTGGGCGTGAAGTTGGCGTTTCACGACAACCGCCTGAACGTTTCCGCCGCCGTGTACGAGGCCAACAAGGACAATGTGGCCGAGTGGGCCAATCAGGGCATGTTGCCCAATGGCGAGTGGATCTACAAAAGCGTCGATGGCATCAAGACCAAGGGATATGAGCTGGAAATCGCCGGCGCGGTGACCGCCAACTGGGAACTCAGCGGCGGTTATACGCACAACTCCGCCAAGGACGAGGATGGCAACAAGCGCACCACTTATATCCCGAACGACATGTTCAAGATCACCAGCAGTTTCAAGCTGGACAGCATGTTGTCGGGCCTGACTGTCGGCGGCAGTGTGCGCTGGCAGAGCGATAGCTACTACGATTTCGTCATCAATATGTCCGGGGTCGACCCGAGCGCGACGCCGATCGACGTGCGGCAGGAGCAAGACCCGTACTGGTTGCTGGACTTGATGGCGCGCTATCCGGTGACCAGCTCATTCTCCTTGTCGGCCAACATCAACAACGTGACGGACAAGAAGTACAACCGCTCGATGTGGGGCTACGCGGACTATGGCGAACCGCGGAGCTTCAGCGTCACCGCACGCATGAAGTTCTAAGCAGCGATGCTCGGAGACGATGCGACCGACTATTCAGCGCGACTCGTCGCGTCACGATCGCGGTCGTATCGTCTCTCGAGCGCAAACGGCGGCAACCAGGACTCGCGGCGAATGGTCCAGAGTTCATAAGTTGGCGTGAATTGGTCCGGGGCATCCAGCGAGCCCAGGTTCACTTCGACTTCGTCAGCGCTGCGTGAGAACACGGACGAGCCGCAGCGAGGGCAGAAGAATCGCCCGCCGTAGTTGCCCGTTTCGCCTTCGACAGTCACCGAGCTTTCAGGAAATATCGCCGACGCGTGAAACAACGCTCCGTGATATTTACGACAGTCGAGACAGTGACAAATGCCGACGCGATAAGGCTGTCCCGATGCGACGATTCGCACGTTGCCGCACAGGCAACCGCCGGTGCATGGGGCCATTACTGGGCCTCCTTCTGTCCGTCAGAGAATAATCGGAACAACAACGAGCGCAGCCATTGATTGCCGGCATCGCGATGCATTTTCGAATGCCATAGCAAGCTGATGGCAATGGCCGGCAGGTCGGCGGGATGCGGCACGTAAGTCAGATTGAATGGCTTCACACTACGTTCCGCCAAGCGTTCCGGAACGGTTGCCACCATGTCGGTCGATGCCAGGGTCGGCGCGACGGCGATGAAATGCGGCACGGACATTCGCACATTGCGTTTGATGCCCTGGTGCTCGAGCAACTCGTCGGCCTTGCCATGCCCGGTGCCGGCTGCGATCGCGACGATATGCTCAGCAGCAGCGAATTCATCCAACGTGATTTTCTTGGCTCGCTTATCCAACGGGTGACCGCGACGAAACATGCAGACATAGCGCTGCGAGAACAGGCGCCGCTGAAAAAAGCCGGCGGTGAGTTGCGGCAACAGCCCGATCGCCAGGTCCACTCGTCCGGACTCCATCTCATCTCGTAAATTGATCGCGGTGTTTCTGACCGTGCTCATCTTCACGCCGGGCGCTTCGGTGCTCAGTGCTTGCATCAGCTCGGGCATGAAGTACACCTCGCCGATGTCGGTCATGCCGATCGTGAAGCTGCGTGTACTGGTGGCCGGATCGAATGAAGAATGTTGGCTGAGGGTGTTTTGGATGGCGCTCAAAGCATAGGCAATGGGCTCGGCGAGCTGTTCCGCGAACGCGGTCGGCACCATGCCTTTCGGCGTGTGCACGAACAGCTCATCTCCCAACAGTTTACGCAGGCGCTTGAGCGCATTGCTCACCGCCGGCTGACTGAGGTCCAGACTCTCAGCAACGGCGGAGACACGCGGCTGGCGGAGCAACTGGTTGAACACCACCAGCAAGTTCAGATCGATGTCTTTGAGTTCCACGGCAACGGTCATTCACGTCGGTTATAGATCGTATTAGCGGCAGCGGTTCTACGGTCGCCGGAGCATCCTGCATCATCACCAGCTTACGGCGGCGTGCCCATCCGGTGGAAGGCAGACAATCGTGGAGTTGGTGGTTTCTCCGATCAATCGTACCTTGAACGTCAAGGCGGGGGCCAATCTGCTCGACGTGCTACGTCAGAACGACGTGCCGGTTTCCTACAGCTGCATGGCAGGCCGCTGCGGCACCTGTCGTTGTAAAGTGCTCAAGGGCAAGGTGCTGGAAGCCGGCGGGCATGAGTCGCAGACGCCGATGGTGACTGGCGATCGATTCGTGCTCGCCTGCCAGACGGTGTTGGCCGAGGACTGCACCATCGAGATCCCGGAGCCGGATGAAGTCGTCGTGCATCCGGCTCGCATTGCCAAGGCTACAGTGGTCGCGATTGAAGATCTGACGCACGATGTAAAACGTCTGCTGTTACAGCTGCCGAAACCTTTGTCTTATTCGCCGGGCCAGTATGTGCAGCTACAGGTCGGCACCGGCTTGGTCCGGCCTTACTCGATGGCGGGCGTGGGTGCTGACGGCACGCTCGAATTTCATATTCGCATCGTGCCGGACGGGCGCTGCACTCAACACATCGCTAAAAATTTGCAACCGGGCGCGGCCCTCCGCGTGACCGGCCCGTTGGGCACCGCCTATCTGCGTCGTAACCATGCGGGGCCGATGATATGTATCGCGGGTAGCACTGGACTTGCGCCGATACTCTCCATCGTTCGGGGCGCGCTGGCCCATGGCATGACGAATCCGATTCATGTGTACTTCGGTGTGCGTGCACCTCGCGATCTGTATGGGGAAGAGTGGTTGCGCGAACTCGCTGCGGCTCACTCGAACCTGAAGCTTCACGTCGTCATCACTACCGGCAACGAGCATCCCGGCCGCAGATCGGGCTTGGTGACGGAGGCCGTCGCGGCGGATTGGGCGGACGCGAACGGTGCACGTGCGTATGTGTGCGGCCCTCCGGCCATGGTCGAAGCAACCACGCTATTGCTCCAGCAGCGGGGTGTACCGCGCGATCACATCTACGCCGATGCCTTTTATCCGACAGGAACATAAAAGGCGGTCAGGCGATCAATAAAATCGACTCGCGCCCCCTCTTCACAGGTCATGGGGAATTCTGTGGGGAGCGGCTCGACCATGGCACGACGAATCAACCTTTGGCTGGTGTTGGTCGCCGCCGTAGTTTGCACACTGACCGCTCGGGCTGACGACGCGGGCATCATCGCTCTCGAGCATGTGACCATCGTCGACGTGCAGGCCGGCAAGCTGCTGCCCGACCAGACCGTGGTGTGGCAGCGAAGTCGCATCATGGCCACTGGGCCGAGCAAGAGTCTGGCGGCGCCTGTCAAGGCACAGCGGGTCGATGGCGCTGGCCGTTTCGTGATGCCTGGTTTGTGGGACATGCATGTGCACGTCGGCACGCCGGAGGCCGCAGCGGATGAGCTGACGTTGCCCATGTTCATCGCGAACGGCGTGACTTCCGTGCGCGACATGTCCGATTACATTGCTGGTCCCGACTATCGCTACAGCGGTGCGATTACCACGAAACGTTGGGATGCCGAAGCTCGCGCCGGTCTTCGTGTTGGGCCACGCGTCATCAGTACGGCGAGCTTGGTGGTCGACGGGCCTGCGCTGCTGCGTCGTCGTCCGGAGCTGCCTGCATTTCTCGGTGCGGGCACTCCAGAGGACGCTCGCGAACTCGTGCGCTACCTCGTCGATGAATCGCCGGTGGACTCGATCAAGGTCTACAGCGGTTTGCCACGAGCCTCGTTCTTCGCGCTGATGGATGAGGCGCGCCAGCATGGCATCACCGTCGTTGGTCACAAGCCGCTCGGCGTGGACTTCATCGAAGCCGTCAATGCGGGTCAACGAAGTATCGAACATGCCCGCGAGATTTTGTTGGACAGCTTCCCGGGCGCCGCGCAGTTACAACGCGACTTCGAAGCCCGACAAGCACCGCCGGGCGAGCGCGATCAACCACCCGCTGTGTTGACCAGAGTTCTTCGGGAACACGATCCGAAGATGCTGCGCGCGATCTTCGCTGCGATGAAAAAGCACGATACTTATTATGTGCCGACCCATTTGACTCGCCGTTTCGATTGGCTGGCGGTGGCCGGCGATCAGAAGATGCTCAACGACCCTCGGCTGCAGCTGATTCATCCCACTGCTGTCAAGCGAGCCTTGAAGGACGTCGAACAAACTCGCGCCCGCGCTTCGGGTCCGGCCGATGCGGCGGCTTACCAAGCATTCTTCGAAAAAGGACTGGAAGTGACGCGGCTCGCCTACCAAGCAGGCGTCAACGTCCTGGCCGGCACGGACACCGGCGACAGCTTTTGTTTCCCCGGCTCCGCTTTGTTGGAAGAGCTGGAGTTGATGGCCAGCTCGGGCCTGTCACCCGCCGAAGTGCTGCGGACCGCGACCATCACTCCCGCTCGCTACGCCAACCGCTCCAACGATTTCGGCGGCGTGTCCGCCGGCAAGATCGCCGACCTGCTGGTGCTCGATGCCAACCCGCTCGCCGACATTCGCAACGTCCACGCCACTCGCATGGTCGTCTTCAATGGCCGCCTGTTCGAGCGCGCCGAGCTGGACGAGATACTGGCCGGGGTGGCGCAGAAGGCGCGGAGTTTCAACAAAGGGGAGTGACGCTAAGGCTGCCGCCTTACTGCATCCTGTCGTCGTGTGTGTCTTTGCGCCGGATGAGGATTTCATCCTTGCCGTCGACGATCTCCAGTTCCGCGTTACTGCGCAGGAAATCGATGAGTGGCTGCGTGTCGTCAGCCTCGAAAACACCGCTGATGCTCCGCGCGCGTAACGCGTCGCCCTCGACGACAATCTTGGTCTTGTTGTAGCGATTGAACTCGGTGGCGACCTCGGAGAGTTCGCGGTCCCGGAACACGAGTTGGCGCGTGCGCCAGGCGACGGCGCGTTGCACGTCAGGCTGTTCGGCCCGGGCGACCAAACCGTCGTGAATGATGGCCTCATCGCCGGCGTTGAGTCGGGCGGCCTGGCCAGCTGCGCGCACCGGCTCGGCCGCGACCGTCGATGATTGTTTCGCGGCGCCGGTATCGATGCGCACGACACCTTCGATCACCGATACGCGGGTCGTGTCAGCACGTTGATATACGTTGAACTGCGTCCCGACGGCCACGACCGTACTGCTGTTCGTCGACACGGCAAACGGGCGTGAAGGATCGTGCCGGACCATGAACAAAGCCTCGCCTTCGAGCAGTCGGATCGCCCGGCGCGTGCCGGAGAACTCGACCTTGGCCCGAGTGGCAGTGTTCAGGACCATCACCGAGCTATCTTCCAGCTTGACCGAGCGCTGTTCGCCGACGGCGGTGACATAGGTGTTGGCGTCGAACCACATCGTTCCGAAGAAAGCCCAGCCGAACACTGCGATCACGATCGACGCTGCGAGCGCTGCTATCCGCGGCCAGTGCCGTCGTCGCTGCGGCATGATTTCGGTCTGCGCCAAATGCGAGTCCAGCGGGGTCGAGGCGAGTTCCGGCAGCGTCGGCAGCGCGTCGACATCGATAGTGCGCAGTGGATCCATGCCATCGAGTTCGGTGACGACCGCCTGTGCGAACAGCATCTCATGCACGTGGTGGGCGGAGAGCCGCGACCAGGCGAGATAGTCCTCGCGCGCCTCCTTGGACGTGTCTTCCTGAAGCCGGATCAGTCGCAGCGCCGCCTGTTCGCTCAGGCGGAGCCGATCTTTCTGGGTCAGCTTCATGCTGCTGTCCTTAGTCACATTCATATCGATTACTTCCACATGCCGGCGCGTGCGTAGGAGATGGCGCGTGCCAGGTAGATCTCGACGCTACGCCGGGTCAGGCCGAGTTCCTGGGCGATTTGCGCGCACGACAGTCCGTCGCGTTTGTGCATGACCAGCACTTTGCGATAGCCGGGCGGCACCTGCATCAGTACCCGGTTGAGCAGTTGCGCGTTGCTCAGCTCGTGGCTGGGATCGAGGTTCGCCGGGTCGATCGCCTTGTTGGCCTCGATGTCGAACAGCGCCGAATCGATACTCAAGACCTCCAGCTCCCGCCGCCGCCGGAGTCGGAACTCGTACACCACATTTTGCGCCACCCGGAACAGATAGCTCCTGGGTTTGAGCACCACTTCGATGTCGGGCAGCTGGTAGTAGCGGACGTAGGTTTCCTGGGCGAGATCGAACGCGTCCTGCGCGTTGCGCAAATGCCGCATCAAAAAGCGGTGCAGAGTCGCCCGATATTCGTCGGTACTGACATCGTCGGAGCGTTGCTCCTCC
>NZ_JAEUPY010000224.1 GCF_016790065.1 Steroidobacter sp. | reverse complement strand
CGCTCGGGAATCTTGAAATCCAGATACTGATTCACGTCAGCATCCAGATCGAGCTTGCCCTGCTCCACCTGTTGCATCACCGCCGTCCAGGTGAACAACTTGGAAATCGAACCGGGACGAAACAATGTGAGTTCGGGATCGACCGGCTTGCGCGCGGCCACGTCCGAATAGCCGTAGCCCTTCTGCACCAACACCTGGCCGCCCTTGACCACCACCACGACCGCACCGGCCACGCCGCTGGTCTGCAGTGCATAGGGCACATACCCATCGAGCCAGGCTTCGACGTTCTCGTGAGTCAGCGGAGCGACATTGGATGCCTCGGCCGGCGGCAGCACCGCTTCGGTGGTCGGTGCGGGCGGCGGAATTTGCGCCCCTTCCTGGGCCCACGACGGGCTCGTCAGCAAAGCCAAGACCGCCATCGACATCGCTGCTATGCGTGCGCGCATCGCTTCCTCACCTGAATAGGGGGCCGCTTTCGTGGCGGCGGTATTTTCTCCTATTGGCAATAATAGTCCTGATTAGAGAATCGTCAACCTGATCGTGCAAAACCCGCCTCGGCTGTGAGCCGGGGCCTCCAGATGCCGGTAGAATCTTCCCTATGAAAACCACTAAACCCGCGGCGAAAGCCGCTACCGCCCGACGCAGCGAACGGGCTGGCGACAAACCGACCCTGGGCCGGGTGCTGCGCGCGCTGCGCACTCGTAACGATTGGACGCTCAAGGAAATGAGCGATCGCACCGGCATTCCGCTGTCGACCCTGGCCAAGGTCGAACACGATCGACTCACGCTCACCTACGACAAATTGTTACAACTGAGCGAGCGCTTGAAGATTCGGATGTCGGACTTGTTCGCCGAGAGCAATGAAAGCCCGGCGCAATCGGTGACGGCTCGACGCAGCATCGGCCGCATGGACCGCGCCATTCGGGTCAACACGCCCAACTACGATTACTACTATTTATGTGCCGAGCTGCGGCGTAAACGGATGATTCCCATCCTGACCCGCATCCGCGCCAAGAGCGTCGAAGAGTTCGGTGAGTTGGTGCATCACTCGGGCGAGGAATACATTTTCGTGCTCGAGGGCAAGGTGGAGATTCACACCGAGTTCTACGATCCCATGGTGCTGGACACCGGCGAGTCCATTTATATCGACTCGAACATGGGCCACGCTTATGTCGCCGCGGAAGGCTGCGACGAAGCCATGGTGCTCGGCATCTGTTCGAGTGCCGATGAAGAAGATCTGATGGAGTCGCTGATGGAATTGCACGGCGACGATCAAACTCGTTTGTCGCCACCGACCGAAGTGGTGCGTGCACCGGCAGCCCCGGCCGCCAAAGCCAAGACGCGCTCTAAGAAGACGGCTTAAGTCAGCGTGCGTCGGCCGGCGAGCGCGTGAGCCAGCGTGCCGCCATCGACATATTCCAGCTCGCCGCCGATGGGCACGCCGTGCGCGATGCGGCTGGACTTCACAGCGTGACGGGCAGCGACTTCAGCCACCACATGCGCGGTCGCATCGCCCTCGACCGTGGTGCTGGTGGCGAGAATGGCTTCGTTCACCGAGCCCTCTGCCAGCAATGTTTCTAATTGAGCAAAGCCGAGTTCGTCGGGACCGATACCGTCGAGCGGCGATAAATGCCCCATCAGTACGAAGTAGGTGCCGCGATAACTTCCTGACTGCTCGATAGCGGCAACGTCGGCCGGCGACTCGACCACACACAACATACCGCGATCCCGCGAGGTATTGGCACAGATCGGACACAGCTCAGAGTCGGCGAACATGCGGCAGCGTTGGCAGCGCCCTACCCCAGCAACCGCCTTCTGCAAGGCATCGGCCAGCAGCCCGGCGGCGTTCCGGTCCTTCTCCAACAAATGAAACGCCATGCGCTGCGCCGACTTCGGCCCCACCCCGGGCAGGCAACGCAATGCTTCGATCAGGCGAATCAGGGAAGGCGGATAGATCATGCGATATCAGAGCGCCGGCCGAACACTGCGGCCGGCGCGAGCGATAGTCCTTTAAAACGGCATCTTGAAGCCGGGCGGCAAATTCATGCCCCCCATCAGCGCCGACATTCTTTCCTGAGTGGTGCGATCGACCTTCTGCACGGCGTCGTTGATGGCCGCGGCCACCAGGTCTTCGAGCATGTCTTTGTCGTCGCTGCTCACGATGGAAGGATCCAGCGTCACACGCTTCACTTCGTGCTTGCCGGTCATCACCACTTTGGCCATGCCGCCGCCCGCTTCGCCCGTGACTTCGAGCTGTGCGATCTCGGCTTGCGCGCGCTGCATGTTGGCTTGCAACTGCTGCGCTTGTTTCATCATGTTGCCGATGTTGCCTTTCATAATTGACTCCGTCGCTTAATTGTCGGTCGGCCGCACTGATTCAGGCGTCACAGTGGCACCGAAGATCTCTTTCATGGCTCGAATGTTGGGATCGTTGTCCAGCGACGAGCGCGCGTTCTGTAAACGATCGTCGGCTGCCGCCTTGCTCTGACGAGCCGGCGTGTTCAACGTATCGCTGCCGGCGCCCTCGACGAACTCCAGCGTCACGGCCTCGCCATAGTAAGTACTCAGCGCCTGCCGGAGTTTGTCCTCCATCATGGCAGTCCGGAAGTGCGCGCCCTCTGGGTCGAGCGACAGACGCACCTTGTTACCTTGCTTGCCGAGGAACGCGCAATTCGCAGCGAGCTGACGCGTGATACCGCCCAGATTCATCTGCGCGACCATCGCGTTCCAATCGCCGCTGGCGCCCGCAGCAGCAGCCGGGGCCGCCGGTGCGGCACTCGCAGCCGGCGCAACGTTGGCAGCCGGAGCAGACACCGGAGCCGCAGCGGCGGCACGCACTGAAGCCGGCACTCCGCCCGAAGCAGAGCGAGCCGGCGTCGGCGGTGCGCTGCCGGCAGCCGCAACGACTTCCTGCGCGCTGAACGCCAACATTCGCAACAACACCATTTCGAAACCGCCTCGCGCATCGGGCGCGAGTTCCAGATCGCGCCGTCCCATGATGGCGATCTGATAAAACAGCTGCGTGTCTTCCGGGGTAATCGCGGCAGCGAGCTTTTTATAAGCCTCGACGTCTTCAGACTCGTCGATCTGCAGATCGGGCACGGCCTGCATCAGCGCCAGCTTTTGTAACAGCGCGGCCAGTTCGGCCAGCACTTCGCGATAGTCGGGCGCATGCTCGTCCAACACATTCGCTTGCTCGAGCACTTTGCGCGCGTCGCGAGCAATCAGCGCTTCGACGATGCCGAACACCTGCGCACGATCCAGCGTGCCGAGCATGGTTCGCGTGTCGTCCGCAGTGAGCTTGCCGCCACCGAACGCGATCACCTGATCGAGCAGGCTCAGCGCGTCACGCATGCTGCCTTCAGCGGCACGCGCCACCATGCGCAAAGCGTCCTGCTCGAACTCGATATTTTCCTGTTCGCAGATGAATGCCAGGCGCTTCAGAATCATGGCCGGCGGAAAGCGCTTCAGATTGAACTGCAAGCAACGCGACAGCACCGTCACCGGCAACTTCTGCGGATCGGTGGTCGCGAGCAGGAATTTGACGTGCGGCGGCGGCTCTTCCAGCGTCTTCAACAACGCATTGAACGAATGCGTGGAGAGCATGTGGACTTCGTCGATCAGGTAGACCTTGTAGCGGCCTCGTGCCGGCGCGTACTGCACGTTGTCGAGCAGCTCGCGAGTGTCATCGACTTTGGTGCGCGAGGCGGCGTCGACTTCGAGCAAGTCGACGAAACGGCCTTCATCGATTTCGCGACAGGCGGTACAGACACCGCACGGCGTCGGCGTCATGCCGGTTTCGCAATTCAGCGACTTGGCCAGAATGCGCGCAATGGTGGTTTTGCCTACACCTCGCGTCCCGGTGAACAGAAACGCGTGATGCACTCGCCCGGTCTGCAGCGCATTGACCAATGCGCGCATGACGTGATCCTGGCCGGCCAGCTCGGTAAAACTACGCGGCCGCCATTTGCGGGCCAGGGCTA
>NZ_JAEUPY010000198.1 GCF_016790065.1 Steroidobacter sp. | reverse complement strand
GAACGCTGACCACCGTTCCCTGGGCATTGGAACGAACTTCGTATTGCGTGCCCACGTGCTGCACCGAGCCTGAGGAAGTCTCGACAGTGAGGGAATTCGCAGCGTCGTTACCGGGCGGCGCGTCGATATAGATTGCCCCGGTCGTGAGCACCACCCGGTCGGTGGCTGCAACGCTGAGGCGGGTGCCGTGGTCCAGGCGTAGCGATAGTCCCTTTGGAAAGGTGAGGGCGGCTCGTGAGTTGTGATCGGTCTGCAGTTCGTCGCCCACTCTTACAGACTGCCCCACGGCACCGTCGACCACACCGGAGTTGCTTGCGCTCGAGGTGAGCTCGCCGTTGATGTTTGTTATCGAAGCGACCTGTGCGGGTGGAGTATCCACCGCACGCGTAACGATGGCGGTGGCAAATACGGCCAGCGATAGGCTGGCAGCGAGACCCCAATTCACTATTCGACGTTGGCGGGGCCGTTGGTTGATCAGACGTTGCCATTCGACGTACACGGCGGCCCGCACATCGTCGGTGACTTCGGCGCGAGGTTCGTGACGCGCGCCGACCGCTCGCAGCAACGTCTTGATGCCGCGATCGGAAGACTCAGGTTCTATGCGTCCCGTCGTCATGGCCGCTCATTCGCCGCCGTGGCCACGACGGCAGCCGGAGATGAGATCCAGAGTGCGATTGTAAACCTGGTTGCGCACTCCCGCAGCGCCCAGCGCCGTGTGATAGAAATTGTCGTGACTGACGGAGGTGTTCGCCTCGGCACGTAGGCAGTCGGGCTGGATCTGGGTCCGCGCAACGAAGCCATCAGACATCCACATCAGCAGAGGCACTTCTTTCTGCCCCGCAGGTGCGAATGAGTAGGGCATGCCGTGCAGGTAAATGCCGTTTTCACCCAAAGACTCCCCGTGATCGGAAACATACATCAGCATGCCATCGACGCGATCCGAGGCCTCTCGCAACAACCGGATCTGCTTTTCAAGCACGTAGTCGGTATAGGCGATCGTGTTGTCATAGACATTCACGATCTCCTGTGGCGCGCATTCCTGCAGTTGATTGGATCGGCAGGCAGGGGCGAATTTTTCGAACGACAGCGGGTAGCGCTCGAAGTAGGACGGCCCGTGACTGCCCTTCATGTGGAACACGATTACGGTGTCGCGCGTGAGGGCCTGCAGCTTGGCGGGCAGGTCGGTGAGCATGACCTCGTCGTAACAGTTGTCCTCCGTGCACAATGCGGGATTCGCGGCGGCCGTGTAGTCAACGCTCGCCACGCGGGCACATACACCTTTGCAGCCCGAGTTATTGTCCCGCCATTCCACGTCCAGGCCGGCTTGGCTCAACGCATCGAGCAGGTTGGCATAGCGGCCGGCTTCGTCCACTTTAAAATCATCGCGCCTCAGATGTGAGAACAGGCACGGCACGGAGATGGCGGTCGAGGTTCCGCAGGCGGTGGCTTTGGAGAAGAACGTCAGGTTGGGAATTTGCGAGAGCTCCGGGTTGGTCGGTCGGGAATAGCCGGCGAGCTGGAAGTTTTGCGTGCGCGCCGTTTCACCGACCACCAAAAACAGTACGAGTGGCTTTGCGGTGATCTCCGCAGTTCGGATCGAGGCGCCGGCAGGGTTGAGCAGCGTTTGGTTCGCGCTCTTGGTGGTTCCGGCGGAGAGCACACCTACCATGCTGACGGAAGCGGCCGCGGGGCTTAAGGTGAATCGCACCGGCTTGTGCGCGCGGAGGAATGTCGCGTACTCGGCGGAGCTGGCAAACAGCCCGGCGACACATAGCATTGATGCGATGGCCAGGAACATGGCGCGCTGGAACAATTGAGTTTTCCAGCGAATCTTCGGCAGCCGGACCTTCCATACTAACAGCGCCGGGATCAGGCCGAGCACCGCCACGTGCAGAACGGTTTCCGCGTTCATCAGCGCGCCGGCTTCCGCCACGTCGGTTTGCAGCACATTGCGCATCATGTCCTTGTTCATGATGGCGCCGTACTCATTGGAAAAGTGACTGCTGGAGGCGGCGATCACGAAAAGCACACTGGTCGCGATTCGCATTAGGAGCCGCGTTGGCCAGAGCAGAATAAGCAATGCGTGTGCCGTCAACGTGAGTACGAGCAGCGAGACCATAAACAGTGCGCTGTCACCTTGTGGCCGCCACATGGCATTCAAAGTGAGATCCCAGAAGCGCGTGTTGTAGAACG
>NZ_JAEUPY010000197.1 GCF_016790065.1 Steroidobacter sp. | reverse complement strand
GCTCACGCCGGGCTCGATCCGCCATGAGGTTGCGCGCCGTCGTGAACAAGAACGCCTTCGGCGGCAACGGCCGCGCCTTAGCGGCGCTCTCGTAGATACGCACATACACTTCCTGCCGCAGATCGGCGATCTCGGCCGAGTTCAACCAGATGCGTTTGAGATAGCGCGTCAACGCCGCCTCGTGCGGCAGGATCTCGGTCGCGAACCAGTGATCTAACGAGGTCTTCATCCCGGACGCCACCTTACCCGCTGCTTTTGCGGCTCGGTAGGCCCGGAACTCTTTATTTGCCGCCGCTGCAGGAAATCGGGCGGTGGTTCGTCATGACTAGATCAGGGCCCGCGGTGGCCTGGCCCAGCACGCTACAAAGGGTCCCCCGCAAGCGGCCGCTTGCCTTTCGCAAGCTTGCCACGGCCAGCAAGCATCGCATCCAGGCGTTCTCGCGCCTCCCGCTGCCGAAGCACGGCAAGCCTCTCATCGAAGCGACGCTTGAGATCATCAAGCTTAGCCCTGCGCTCACGTGCCCTGAGTTCGGTAAACAGATCGACCATTTCTCGGTATGCACCAGCCGAGATCATCACCATCTCGATGGTCAAATGACGAGTGATCGCGATGCTGCCAGCCTGCTGAACCTGACGCAGAACCTCACTCCAGTTGTTCTTTACTTGGGTCGAATTCCGCTTGGGAAGCTCATCGAGAGATCGAAGCTGCGCGCTCATGGTTCGGTACTCCCCAGGAAAGAATATCTAAAAGGACTGCACCCGATCTGCCCGTTCCGAGCGATGCTGGATCAGCCGCAGGATGGAGCGGTGAAAGTCGTCGAACACGAAGTCGCCCCACAGATCGCCGTACAGTTTCAGGTTCGAGCGATTGGCGTAGGTCGTCCGCAGGGTCACTTCGCACTGCTCGGCACTCAGGGGCCGAATCGAGTAGCCGCCGGAGACCACGGTGAAATATTCGCCGCCGATTTCCACGTGCCGATCGAGGGCATCGCGAGGGATCGAGTTGGGTGGAATGTCGAAGTCGTAGGACAGTCGATACGGCGGCTGCCACTGCGTGACGACCTCTTTGAATTGCACGCCCTTCTCCCACTGCGACGTTCTCACTGCACCGACGCCGGCGCCATTCATCGCCGCTTGTAACGGACGCGGCACGCCCATGGCATGGGTGAAAGACCACCCAAGCTCCTGCTTCTGGATGTCAGCAACGGAGATGAGATTGTTCCAGATGTTCTCGGCGCTCGAGTCGATCACGAGGGTGTTCACCACCGTGCGCTCATGCGAGTCAGGGATCAGCTGCGACTCCAACGGAGCGAACACCACCGGCAGCAGCGCGAAGCAACTGACGACCGCACGGTTGTATCGAACCAGTCGCAAAGCCAGCCCCATCACCAGCCCACCGATGACCGACGCGATCGTGAACACCGGCAGCACCAGCACGATACAAATCAGGCCTTCGATGAACAACACAAACATGGCGATCAGGAAGAACAGCATCGTGCCGGCGGCCGTGCCGATCTGTGCACCGACCGAAAGGCGACCGGCGCGCGAGCCGAAGAACACAGCGATAGCGCCCGTGGCGAACGGCGCCAGCAGCAGAAACGACGCCGAAACGATCTCGTATGAATCGTGGAATACTTCCCACTCGAACATTAGCCGCAGCAGCAATCCATACAGTGCCCCGATGCCGAGACCGATAGTGCGCGGATAGTTTTTCATTGGTGTACCGACGCCATGCCGATGTCCATTCGGCAGGCATCGTACCTCAAGCGCGGCGGTATCGAGCGCCGCCCGAAATCTTCTTTTTGTTCGGGCGGCGCGGTTATTTCAGAGGTTTCACGACGATCAGAAAGTTTCTCTATTCCGTCTTCCCAGCGGCGGCGATGTACCGGTCGACCTGTTCGGCGAGCACATCCAGCGGCATGCCGCCCTCCCCGATGACCGCTGCGTGAAAGGCGCGAATATCGAAGCGCGGACCGAGTTCGGCTTCGGCCCGTCGACGTAACGCCCAGATCTGTTCGTAGCCGAGCCGATAACCCAGCGCCTGGGCGAACAGATCGGTCGAGTAGCGCAGCGACTCGGACGCAATCTGCACGTCCGACTCGAACGTGTGCTCTCGCATGTAAGCACGAGCTTTTTCCAGCGGCCAATCGAAGTAGTTCAAACCGGTATCCACCACCAAGCGTGACGCGAGGAACGACTGCATGAGCGCATGGCCGTAGCGATCGTACG
>NZ_JAEUPY010000191.1 GCF_016790065.1 Steroidobacter sp. | reverse complement strand
TGAGCATCATCCGCACCTGTAACGGGGCATTCGGTGCCGACGCGGCCATCTGAAGATAGAACTCGGGCACCGCATCCCCGTAGTTCGCCGCCTCGACCGCCTGCAATTCCGGGAAAGAGAACCGCACATCGATCGAGAGCTGCGCCCCGGAAGGCAGCTCAGACTGATCGGGACGCAAATGAAAATCGAGCGGAACAATTCGGCGCTGGGTAGGTGTCACTCCAAACAAACGTGAGAGTGCCTGTAACAGCGCAGTCTTGCCCGCACCATTGCCGCCCACGAGAGCGGTGAGATGTTGCTGAAGTGCCACGGTGGTGCCGTCGGGACCGAAGCATCGAAATCCTTTCAGCGTAATGCTCTCAATCTTCATCGATGGTCCTGTGTTTCGGCGGCCCGGTGCCATTGATCGGGCCGCATTTCGAGTCGCTTACATGAACAAGCGATAGGGATAGGAATTCCCCGGCAGATCCGGGACGTTGGCAATAGTTCGGGCCAGACGCTGGGAGTAACGAATGGTCACGGGCACGGGGTCATACAGTGCATCATTGTTCCAATCCATTTTTGTGAGGGCGAGTGCCTCGAGCCCCGTTGTTTCAAGCGGTCCACCGCCAGCATGTCTCGTCAACACCAACGGGCGCGGAATACTTTTCTTTCCTTGATAGTAGTCGCCGCTGGTTGAGACCTCCGGCGCATTGCCAGATACCCACAAGAGCGCGGAGGTCCCCGAGCGAATCAACACTGTTCCTCGCGGAACTGGGTACCCCGACGGTTTACTGGGCGAATTCGCCTCGGGGGATTCAATGAGCCAAACCCCACGCCAGGTCGAGCGACTGTTGATTTCGACGCACTCCACTTCCGCAACGCCCGCGAGTGCGTCCAACGCACCGTCGAGCTCTTCCTGTTTGAACGCGGTCGTTTTGTGAATGACTAGTCGTCTCGGTAACTCACCGCCGTTACGGGCTTGATACAGATGGAGGCTTCGAGCGAGCACAGCCCGCATGTCATCGCGGCTCAGAAATGGATTGCGCCGTGCCTCTTCGACATCCTGCACACGATCACGTGCTTCGAAGGCGACGAACTGCATCCCGCCACCATCCATATCGAACACCTGCGAGCAACAGGTGACGTAGTGAGCGGTTTGCGGGTCGCCGCGCAGCGCGTAGGCCAATCCGATGTACGCGGTACCGGCAGGCACGCCCTCAAGCGGTGCCAGCTTCCAAGGAATGCCGCCAGCCTTGACGTACAGCGCGATCGATAGACGCCACGCGAGCGACGCCTTGTAGGGGAACGAAAACACTCGATCATTGATCACTTGCGTTGGAATCCCGAGCTGCGCGCCCAATGCCTTCAAGGCATCGTGGCCATCAAACGTCTGGGTTCGCAGCGCCGGTGCCCATGCATCGGGCAGATACACCACGACCACATCGAACTGATCGCGGACGAGCGCTAGTCGGCGCAGGGCATCACTCATCGCCGCGAATAAACGCACCTCCAGAGGACCGGAGGATCCAAGCGCCGACACATCGTTCGCCCACTTGATATGAGAGGCCGGGGAAGCGGCGACCAGGGGAATACCGAAAACCCGTTCGAACCCCGGATAGCGCGGGACGTATTCCTTGCGATCGCCCGGCTCATGCGGCCCGATGAGCGTGCGCATCAGATCGCCCACTTTGATCCAGCCGTTCGTCGGCGAGATGGTGGCGATACGCAACCGCGGGGTGTAGGGCTTGAATGCTGCGCTCGTATAGGGACCGAACCGAGCGAGACCTCGCAATGGATGCACATCGGTTGCACGTGCATCGCCGGCCGCGAATGTGAGATTCGGCTCGTCTAAGAGCGCGAACGGCGCGAGCTTCGCCGCCGAATAGTTCATCGTCATCACCGCTGCCTCTCAAAGTAGGCATGCGTGTGCGCCGGTCGACTCCACGCCGTGACGCCAGAGACACCGAAGACCGCATCGAGCCCTGCCCCCGGTGCAATACCGAAGGCCTGGAGCTGTTCGTCCGCGGAGTTCGACAGCAGCTGCGCCCAGGCATCGATGATCTTGGTCCAGGCTACGTTATATTTAAGAGCCCATCGTTCGCGACGCCAATCCGCCACCGGATCGCCGCCAGGCACAAAGGCCCGCGATAGCTCATCGGCGTCTGGGTCTGGATGCAATGTTTCTTCTCGCCTGGGCAGATCGACGAAGGTGGCGGGCTCAAACACGCACCACCATCGGTCGGCTATGTGCTCCATGCGCAGCCGAACGCCTTCGACATAGGGAAAGTCGAGTGCCGGCACCGTGCCAGCCAGTTCGACACCGTAGGCAGAGCGCAGTTTCGCGAGGCGCCGCCGACGCGCCTCGGTGCGCTTCCGATCTTCGTCCGGTTTGCCTCGCGCGATGAGCACGGCGTGTCCGGCGCGACGCAGGCGCGGCGTGAGCGGTCGTCCTCGGCAGAGCGCCTTTATCAGCGCGTCGTAGAGCAATCCCAAGGCCCAGCTATCTTCTTCTGGCTTCAGATCGATCGTGCCATCGAGTCGAGCCCCGAGAGAGGCCAGTGCGCGCAGCAGGCCCGCGTCGTCCCCGAACGCGGCCACCTCGTTGCCTCGGCAGGCCACGGCCGCGAACACGTGGGCCTCTTTCAGCAGCGCCCTGACTGCCTCGGCGGAGGCCGGCGCGGTTAAGGTCAGTCGCCGCGCGACGCGCGGCAATGAATCCATCAAGAGCGCAGAGCACCGAAGGACCGGGAACTTGCGTGCTTCGACCGTCGGTGGAACGACCGAATGCAACACTTTGCGCTGACGCAGCTCGAAGACGTGTTCGTGCAACGGCGCGGGCAGCGAGAACTGACTGACGATATCGGCGGACAGCTCATCGAAGTTTTGTGCTTCGACGATCGCAGCTTGCACGCCTGCGGCGGCGGCCCGCTCAAGCAACGCATGGACCGCCGGCAGCAAGTGTTTCACGGCGTTCGTCACCCAATAGAGGCCGGCCGGGTAGGCACCCGGCGACTGAATCGCCTGCTCCAGCGCCTCCATCACCGAGGCATCTCGTCCGCTGTACCCCACCACGACCAGCCCAAAGCGCTGGCAAACGCCCTTCAGCACGGCACTCATTTGACCGTCTTGGTGCTGGAGTTCGGCAGAGGTGTTCTTCAGCTTGATGGATTGGTAGTCGCCATGCAGTTTGGCGATGAGCGGCCAGTCGGATTCGCGCAGACAGCGCGCAGCTCGATCCACGGAATCGAGAGCCGCGACCGTGGGCATCGCCCGCTCACCGGCCGGTAACAACTGATCGGTTTGCGTAGTTGAGATCTCAATCAATGGGTCAAAGTTGGTGGTGAACACGCAAGGAACGCGCCCCGTCGAGATGAGCGCTGCAAGCACCCGATGACCGAACGAGGGCGTGCCCAGGCGGATCTTGTCATCGATGTAGCGCCGCCGATCGACCTCGGTCGCATACACGGCTTCAAAAGCAGCCGCGTACTCCGTCGGATCGCCCGCCGGTGGCAAAATCGACCGCTGCGCA
>NZ_JAEUPY010000170.1 GCF_016790065.1 Steroidobacter sp. | reverse complement strand
CGCTGACCGGCTGCGACCGGCTGATCCGAATCATCGAGAATCTCGACATACATGCGCTGTTGAAGCAGCACGTGACCTCCCGCGGCGGGATCAAGCACCGCAATCGGTCCTGCCTCATTCATGGAATAGATATCCAACACGGGGCAGCCGAAGCGCGTTTGCAAACGCTCACGCAACGCCGGCATCAGTGTCATCGAGGTGGATAGCAACGCCGCCGGTCGAATGTTCGGATCGATGTCAAGCAAAGCGGCGAACGAAATCGGATCGCCGGCCAGCACTTCGGCGTTCATCGCCTCCAGATACTTGGCCCGGTCTGCCAGCGAGCGCCAGTCGTTGGGATGCAGGTTGAGTTTCGCCAGGCCCGACTCGTCCATGGTCGGTGTGATGGAAACGTACGTGAAACAGATCGACTGCAAGCCGAGCAGTATCACTCCCACTTGACCGCGCCCGTACCTGGGCGTGACACCGAATCGACGCAACGCGCGCTTGTGGTAGCCCAGATATTGAGCCGCTACCAGCGGATGCGACGCCATGAGCAAGGGATGTCCGCTGGTGCCGCTGGTTCGGAAATTGATGAGACGCTCGATATCCACGTCGTCCGGCACTAGATACGGCATATCGCGCGCCAGGTCCTCGCGCGTGATGGTCGGTATATCGGTGAAGTTGCGCGGCAGGGCGCCATAGCGGCGATAGAAAGGCGAAGTGGAGAGACACTGCTCGGCGAATGGCGTCACCCAGCTCGGCGGCACATTCGGCTGCCAATCTAGAACTGCACGGATAGCCTCTTCTTCCAACACTCGTGCGCGCTGAACCTCTTCGGGCAACAAGCGATGACCGCTTTGATTACGATAGATAGGCGCATTCGGATGTTCCCTGAGCCATGCCAGTATTCGCTGGCCGTGCTCAGAGATGGCCGGATGGCGACTGTCCTCGTCGGTCACTCGCGCGTCCATTTGTTTGCGGACTCTTCCGCCGCCTTCTTGGCCAACTGCTCACGAATGGCACGCGCTCGCGCCTCCGCTTCCTGCGATGCCGCCAGCAGTCGTGCCCGCTCGAGCGAACTGATACTCGTGAACCGGTCCTGGGCTTGCGCGATGGTCTCGCCGGCAGGACGCAAGCCGAGCTTGGACAAAGTCAGTCGCGCCAGTTCCTCGCGCCGCTCCGGATCTTCGAACAACTGACGCGCGTTCGTGTACGCAGCGAGACGCGTGGAGTCGTCCTTCAACAAGGTCAGCACTTCCTGCAAACGGTCACGATCAATCGTCAGCGCTGAATCGGCGAGCAGCCAGGTCAACAGCAGCGCAATCGACAAACGATTACGATCGGCTTTGACGTCTCGACCCGCCAGCGCACTCAGTTCGGCCACATCTACCTCATGGCCTTTGGCAAGCAGCAGATCCCTCACCACGGCCACGGTGTGGACATCGCCTTTGTTACCGATACGCGGCTCGGCCATGAAATCCGGCGGTGTGGCCGTGATCCGGTGCAAGAGCTGCTGAAGCGGAGGACCTTCTGTTTGCATGTTTAGGCCACGAACTTTTCAAAGACCTGGGTGCTCGGACAATCGTCGCACCATCGTGACCGGCGCTGCTCGAGGGCGCCGGCATAACGCTCGCTCAATCCCATCAGATCGTCGAGCGAGCGCAACTCATCCACAGGCACGCCGTACTCGGTCAGCGTGAAACTGCAGGGAGCGACTCGGCCCTGTTCATCGACGAACAGAAACTTCTGTCCCGGATGGCAGCTGCTGACGGGCAATCGCTCGCCGGACGCGCTAGCCCGGAACCGATGCAGATACTGAGCCCCGCCACTGAGCCGAACGCCGTGTGCCAACAGACGGTCGCGCAACTTCGGCAGCTCGTGCGCCAATGCTTCGACATCCGCCGGCTGCAAACGGTGCGTTCGATGAAACTCCGGCCGATCGTTGCCGCCCAACTGATTGAAGGTAATCTCGTCGATGCCCCACGAGATCAGCTGCTCGCACAGCTCACCGAAGCGATGAATGTTCTGCGCCATTAGCACCGTGTTTACTCGCAAGCGTAATCTTCGCTCGCGGTGCTGAGTGTCGGCGCGCAGTTTCATTACCGACGCGCGCAGTTGTTCAAATCCGCCCGGCCATTGGCGAATGTGGTCGTGAAAGGGCTGCGGCCCGTCGACACTCACCGTCAGCTCTGCGAAGTGCTCGACAATCATCTGTCGCAGCGTCGCTGATTTCAGCGCGGTCCCATTGGTGGTCGCACTGAGCTGCAAGCCCAACTCAGTGGACAGGAGCTTCGAAATCGACGCCAGCGGCTTCCACAGCAGCGGTTCGCCGCCCAGCCAGCTGATCATCACGGCATCTCCCGTCCGCAACTGATATTCGGCAAGCAGCCGGGCCAAACGCACTACTGAATCCGCATCAACGTCCACACGCGGCAGCGACAGATTTCGATCGTACGCGCAGTAGGCGCAGCCGAGATTGCAGTGAGTTGTGACACGCCACAGGACGATCATGCCGGCACTCTCGCGGGGAGATCGTTCTGTTGATAAACGCTTGCGGCGAAGTCTCGGGCAAACGCAACCAGTTGCTCCCAATCCTCGATGCGAGAGATACGAACGTCGAGCTCATCACGTGCGCGAATCAACAAGTCGCGATGTGGGAACGAGTATTGGCTCGTCTCCCAGTCTTTGCGCATTGCCAGCACGAACGTCGACCCGCCCGCAGCCTTCGCCAGAGCAGCCCGCAGCAGGTCCCAGCCTTCCTGGCCACGTTCGTCTTTGTCGAAGACGGTGGTGATGCCGTCGTCGGAAATGAACAGCAAGTGCGTGGGATTGAGTGTCCGCTGCGTCTCCAGATAAGTCTGTCGCAACTCCGGCAACGGAAACTGCGTGCCTCCGCCGTAGTAGCTGATGAGCGCGCGCATGACTTGCTGAGTGTCACGCACGAAGCCCGGCGTCGACGTCACTTGATGCTTGCCGCTCCAAACCGTCACCTTGACGCTGGCACCGGCACGCAGCGCGGACAAACACAAGATCGCCCCCGCTAGCGTCGGGAAAGAAAGAAACTGCTGCGGATTGGGCATGCTGCCCGAACTGTCGATGAACACGTCGAGATTCAGCGGCAGGCTCGCCGGCTCCGCGCCCGGCGATGAGCCCCACACCCGCTGCACCGTGGTCATGCCGGGAATGACCCGCGGACTTTGCATGATGGTTTGCATCCAATCGATGCTGTCGAACGATTCGCCCATCTGCCAAGGCTCGATGCCTTCAGGCAAAGGATCCAGGTTGGCAGGGCGACGGCGTGCCGGAAATCGAATCAGATGCGGAACCGCCTTTTCACGGTAGTACGCCACTGCGATGTCGTGATCGCTCATGGTCACGCCGGCGGCACGCAGAATCTCGCCATACTCGAATGGCTGGCGAGTTTGCCCGCTCGACATGGTACGAGCTGCTTGCTCCGGCGTTGTGCTGGTCGTCGGCGCTGGCGCGGACGTCTCATATCCCGTGATTGCCGGATCGCGTGACGGATGCACCATCGGCTGAACGTCATCCGCTTCCGCCAGTCCTGAGGGCTGGCCACCCGCTCCGGCGCCGCGTGTGTCATGCCAGGCGCGAGCCGCACTCGCATCGAGCGCATCCTTGGCGAGATACGGCAGCATCAGCATCGCAAACTTCGCGGCGCCCTCGATCCAGTCGCGCGAATAATGACGAACGATGCGCATCGCTAGCCAGGCATCACCATCAGCCTCCGCACTCAACTTGCCGTCGACTAGCGAGCCGCGCTGCAACGACCAGAGCAGTTCGTAGGTGCGCAGATAGATACGCCACAGCGTGCCGCTGGCCTCTTGCTTATCCAGCGTCAGTTTCTTGAAAACATCAGCCAGCCGCAGCTCCGCACTCCGCTGCAATCGATCGTTGATCAACAGATCGGTGAACAGATTGGCAATCATCGGCGCATGCGCTTCCAAGGTAGGCAGTGCTTGGCGGATGCGCGCGAGCGACCGAGCATGGTCAGTCAGATTTGCTGGCGCGAGCACGTGATGGCCGATTTCGTGCGCCAGAATTTCCTCCGCGTAGTCACCGAGACCGTGCCGATCGACGTCCGCGAGATTGATGATGATCGACTGATCCGCCAACCGGATCATCGCAAAGCTGTCGGTCAAGCCTTCTTTCTTGGCTTCACCATCGTCCGAGCACAAACTCGGCGCATGCAGTACGACGTGCCGACTCCACACCGCAAGCGCCTTCGGCCACGCCGCCGTCCAGCGATCACGCAACTGTGAGAGTGACTCGTCGGTTGACACGTTGGCTACTTCACGGCGACCAGCAGGATGCGATGCGAGTGCGCGAAGGTGCAGCCAATCGCACCCGCGCTCAGGCCGCTGCTGGTGATGGGCCCGGAGCCTGGCATATCGAGCGCCTTGCCCTCGTGAACCAACCGCGTGCCGACGTGGTTAGCCTTCCGTTCCGGTTGGGCATTCCACTCCTCCGCAGTACTGCGATGAAGCGTCGCGCCGAATGCATCAGCAACCAGAAACCAATAGTCGTCGCCACTGCGCACCAGCCAACCCTCGTCCGAACTCTTGAGTAGCGGCGGTTGCAGGAACGGGCCGCCGAAACCTCGAAACGCGCCAGCGCTGCGCACGACGCGAAATGCTTCGGCACTGGACTGCGCTGGATCGAACCAACGATCGTCCTGCAGATGCCGCAGCGTCGACTCATGATTTCGCGACTCGACTCCCAACGCTGTGCTTGCGAGCGCTGCCGGCAGTGAGCCGAGCGCACTCAGCACACCCTCTCGGTAATGCGCTAGTCCACACTGCCAAGCAACCACTTGGCCCAACATCAACAACTCATCGGGCGTGGCGCACTGAGCCGCCAGACCTTGCAACGAGCGTATCCATCGACTCGCATCCGCGGCGTCGGTGCTGGCAAGTTGATGAGCTGCATTGGTCAGTGCCGGAATCACACGCGCCGGCTGGCCAGCAATCACGGCCGCCGCTGCTGGAAACACCTCTCGCCACGTTTCCGGAATCGCCGCATAACGTCCGGCATCGAGCGAGAGCCGTTGGCCGACCAGCTGTAACGCACAGTCGTAAGCGACGCTGACAACATCGGCCACGGCATCCGGATGACTCGCGTGAACCGCTTGAGCCAAGGGACTCACCGCATCCGCGATGAAGCGCAGCAACTCCTGGCCATCCAATTGCGGATAGCGCTGTGCGGCGAGCCTGAAGCGCGCATTGAAGTCGGACCGCCGGGACTCCAACGCTGCGGCAAGAGGAGCGCTGATCATTGCTAACCCGCGCGCAGCCAGCGCAAATAATTGGTGTAGCGCTGGTGCAAGTACTTCAGCTTGAGCAGGTCATCGTAGAGATGGCCGTAAAGCTTCTGACCTTTGGTCAGCTCGTTCACGGCGCGCTCGATACGAAACAACTGTTGCCGCGTGTCGCTCTCGCTCAGTCCGTCGAGGCCGCGCTCGAACTGCGTCGTCAGCGCGAGCACGGTATCTTCCTGGTCCAGATTCAAGCGCTCGTACTCGGCGCAGGAAAGATCGAATAGGCGGCGCAGCCAACCGACGCGATCGCTACGGAACATCGCATTCCCGGCGCTTTCGAAGAACGGCGCATCGATGTCCGGCATCAGCTTGTCATGCAGTACGAACGGCAGGATCTGACGCACGTCGCTCAACTCCACCGCCGGATTGCCGCGGAAGAACGCCATCGCTTTGGCATAGAGCATCAGCGTCATCAACGCGCGCACCGAGATGCCGTTCTTGGACTGCGCGCCGAGATCTTTGAGTCGGTCCTTACCCGTCTCCTGCGCGGTCAGCGTGTGCCACTCGACGCCCGCCAGACGCGCGGTGTCCTTAGTCTTGTATTCGAACTGCTCAGCAGCGACATCGCAGAACTCGAACTGACTGGAAAAGAACTCGATACGCCGACGCACTTCCGGGCTCAGCTGCACGGCACGGATGGCCGCTCCCATGCGATCGATCTGCGCCTCGGCGAATACGATCTCCTTCGGCATCGCTTCTTCCGGACGAATACCTTCTTCGATGCGCGTCAGCAGTTGACCAAGGAAGCGCGGATTGAACGACAGCGCCTGCACGATCACGTCGATACGATCGCGCAAGGCTTCGATGACTTGATACGTGCCGCCACCCTGCTCGTCATTGGCGGTGAGGAACCAGGCCGAGTCGGGACATTCGTGGATCTGATCCAGCAACTCGGCATAGTTATCGCCCATCACCGTGAGCAGCGCGCTCTGTGTTCGGGTCGGGATACGGTTGTACTCGTCCACGATCTTCACGCGCATCGACAGCCACTTGCGCCAGACGATACGAATATCTTCGACCTTCTGCGCGTTGATCAGATCGGCCGGCAACGGATTGCCCAACAGGTCGGCGGTGGTCATCTGCGGATGACCATGCAACATCGAACGGCGCACATCCTTCAATGAGTAGCCGCCGAGCACGCCCATCAGAATCGCGCTGGCAGTCTTGCCGCGGCCCGGACCGCCAATCAGCAAACACTTGCGACGCAGAGCGAATGTGAGCAACGGCAACAGCACGAAGCTCGAGTAACTTTGTCCGGTCGGTAACGTCAGCCGGCTCTTGTGATCGCCGATGGTGAATTCCTGCGGCGGCTCTTCGTTGTACTCGATGTCGTAATGCGGGCTGATGATGGCCGTGTTGACGATCCAGAAGTACGCCTGGCGCAGCTTTTCATCCAGCGCCAACTCTGGTCCTCGAGCCGCGTCGTCGGCAGCAACCACCGGACCCCGATACAAATCGGCAATGTCGAAGCTCCGGCGGGCGGAACTGGCGTGCGGATTGGTGGGCGCCTTGGAGACTCGCTTGAACAGGTCGAATGCGGACATGCCAGATCCTGAGCGAAATAATGCCGCCGGATACTAGCTCATTCTTGCGACCGGGCTAGAGCTTGGCGTCTTTGTGGTGGAGGACGGACGTTTCTTTGCGCGCGTTGGGATCTTGGGCCGGATGTTGGGGCGGCTGATGAAACGCCTTGGGCAACTGCCAGCCGCGCTTGATGGCCAACACGCGCACGACGAAGCACAAGGCAGCCCCACATAGTGCCGTTGCAACCGGCGGCGCGCCGAATTGATCGCCCAACACAACGACCGTTGCGCCACCCAGCGCAGCGACGGCGTACAGATCGGTGCGGAAAACCAACGGAATCTGCGCCAGCAACACATCGCGAACCACGCCGCCGCCGATGCCAGTGAGCATACCGAGCAACGCCGCCATCACCGGATTGAGGTCATATGCGAGCGCCTTCTGCGCACCCGCCACCGCAAACAACGCCAGGCCCGCCGCGTCGAACATTCGCACCGGATTCGCCATGCGCTCGATCACCGCATGCCACTTGAACGCGATGCCTCCGGCCAGCACTGAAGCCGCCAGAAATCGCCAATCGGTGATCGCCGCCGGCGGCGTGGCGCCAATCAAAACATCTCGCAAGATGCCCCCGGCGCACGCGGCCGCAAACGCCAGCACCAAAACGCCAAAGATATCCAACTGCCGCCGCGCCCCCGCCGTGGCGCCGGCCATAGCGAACACGAATGTGCCGGCGAGGTCGAGGAAGAGCACCAGCGTTTTCAAGCTCTCGATCAGCGTCGCGGTCGGTAGTGCCATGCTGTGGCCGTGCTCAAAAGAAAACGCCCCGCACGAGGCGGGGCGCAGGTGGTCGGCGCGGGTTAGTCCCCAAGGCCGTCAAACACGAGTTGCTGGCGTCATCCGCACTTCGAATCGCCGCAGTTCAAACAGGTCATGCAGCCGTCCATCAGGACGACGGCAGCGGTGCTGCACTTGGCGCACAGCTGCGCGCCTTCGGGGAAATGGCTCTTGGCGAAGGCGTCGGTCTGTTTGTTACGCGCTTCGAATTCAGCCTTCTTTTCCTCGATCAGCTTTTTGCGCTCTTCTTCCATCTCCGGCTTTTTCAGCAGGCCGATGGTCTGCAAATGCTTTTCGACCACGTAGCCGAGCTCGGCAATGATGGACGGCATGAACTTGCCGCCGGTCTGCCAATAGCCGCCGCGCGGATCGAACACGGCTTTCATTTCATCGACCAGGAAGGTCACGTCGCCGCCCTTGCGGAACACGGCCGACAGAATGCGCGTCAACGCCACGATCCATTGGAAATGATCCAGGTTCTTGGAGTTGATGAAAATCTCGAACGGCCGGCGCTGCTCGTGGCGCGTGCCTTCGTTCAAGATGATGTCGTTGATGGTCACGTACATGGCGTGATCCGACACCGGCGTCTTGATCTTGTAGGTCGAGCCGATCAATACGTCGGGACGCTCGACTTTCTCGTGCATCCAAACGACGTTGGATTCTTCCCGGCGTTCTTTGGCCTGCACGGCCTCGGCAGCGGCTTTTTCAGCCGCAGCCCGATCCTCGGGCTTCTCGACCCGATACTTGACGATTTTCTTGTCGATCTTGGAGCTCATGGTTAGAACTTCCCGTAATAGCCTTCTTTGAGTGCGTCGAAGAGATTGGCGGCGGTGTGAAGCTCGCCGTCGTATTCGATCTCTTCATCGCCACGCACCTTCATTTCGGTGCCGTCTTCCAGCGTGAACACATAGGTGGTGTTCTTCAGGTCTTCTTCCTTGACCAGCACGCCCTGGAACGCTTCCGGATTGAACCGGAACGTGGTGCAACCCTTCAGGCCCTGTTCGTAGGCATACAGATAAATGTTCTTGAAATCCTCGTTCGGATAATCCGTCGGCACGTTGGCCGTCTTGGAGATCGAGGAATCGATCCACAGCTGCGAGGCCGCCTGGATGTCGACGTGTTCCTTCGGCGTGATGTTGTCCGCCGTCGTGAAGTACTCGGGCAGCTTCTCGGCCGCGTTGTTCGAGTTCGGCATGGCGCGCTGATTGATCAGCTCGCGATACGCCAGCAACTCGAACGAGAACACGTCGATCTTCTCTTTGCTCTTCTTGCCTTCGCGAATCACGTTACGGAAGTAGTGATGTGCGAACGACGGCTCGATGCCGTTAGAGGCATTGTTGGCCAGCGACAGCGAAATCGTGCCGGTGGGCGCGATCGAGCTGTGATGCGTGAAGCGCGCGCCGACTTCGGCGAGTTCATCGACCAGTTCCGGCGCAGCTTCAGCCACGCGCTGCATGTAACGGCTGTACTTGGCGTGCAGCGTGCGGCCATGAATCTTCTGGCCCACGCGCCAGCCGTCCTTCGTCATCTCGGGACGCTTGCGGAGCATTTCCGGCGTGACTTCGAACTCTTCCAGCATGATCGGGGCCGGGCCCTTTTCACGCGCCAGTTCCAAGCCCGCTTCCCAGCCCGCGATCGCCATTTCGCGCGACACGTTCTGCGTGAATGCGACCGACTTTTTCGAGCCGTACTTCATGCATTGCATGGTGATGGCCGAGCCCAAGCCCAGGAAGCCCATGCCATGACGGCGCTTGCGCGTGATTTCATCGCGCTGCTGACCGAGCGGCAGACCGTTGATCTCGACCACGTTGTCCAGCATGCGCGTGAACACCTTCACGGCCTTGCGGAACTCTTCCCAATCGAAACGCGCATCTTCAGTGAACGGATCGAGCACGAAGCGCGTCAGGTTCACCGAGCCGAGCAAGCACGAGCCGTACGGCGGCAGCGGCTGCTCGCCGCAAGGGTTGGTAGCGCGAATGTTTTCGCACCACCAGTTGTTGTTCATCTCGTTGACCTTGTCGATCAGCACGAAGCCTGGCTCGGCGAAGTCATAGGTGGACGACATGATGACGTCCCACATGCGCTTGGCCGGCAACGTCTTATAGATCTTGCAGCAGACCAGACCGGTTTCGTTGACGACGTAGCCTTCCTTGGTCGGCCACTCTCGCCACAGGTACTCGGTCTTATCCTGCAGGTTCTCGTTGCCTTCCAGCTCGCGCTGGCTGACCGGGAAGGCCAACTGCCAGTCCGCGTCTTTCTTCACTGCCTCGACGAAGTCGTCGGTAATCAGCAGCGACAGGTTGAACTGACGCAGCCGACCGGCTTCGCGCTTGGCGCGGATGAAATCCATTGCGTCGGGATGGCCGATATCGAATGTACCCATCTGCGCGCCGCGACGGCCGCCGGCCGACGAAACGGTGAAGCACATCTTGTCGTAGATATCCATGAACGACAGCGGGCCGGAGGTATAGGCGCCGGCGCCGGACACATACGCACCCTTGGGACGCATGGTCGAGAACTCGTAGCCGATGCCGCAGCCGGCCTTCAAGGTCAGGCCCGCTTCGTGGACCTTCGCGAGAATGTCATCCATCGAGTCCAGAATGGTGCCCGAGACGGTGCAGTTGATGGTCGAGGTGGCCGGCTTGTGTTCCAGCGCGCCGGCGTTCGACGTCACGCGGCCAGCCGGAATCGTGCCCTTGCGCAGGGCCCACAGGAACTGCTCGTACCAATGGTCGCGCAGGTCCTCTTTCTCGACGTCGGCGAGCGCACGGGCGACTCGCTTATAGGTGTCGTCCATCGAGCGATCGACGGGGCTGCCGTCTTTCGCGGAGAGTCGGTACTTTTTGTCCCAGATATCCAGCGAGGCTTCCTGGAACGGAATGCTGTTGACATCCATGGGCTCAAGTTTGATTGCGGTCTTCATGCCGGCAAAGAACTCCGGATTGCGAGCGGGAGCCAATCGTCCCCAACTGACTTCCTAATACTCCCGCCGAACCGGCCCCTTCCAAGGCCCGAGCGGCAGTCCATCTGACCCTGCAGTTATGTCGCGTGGTCGTGTTTTTCTTTCCAGTCGCGAGACACTACATATTGTGTCAGGGGTGCAAGCCTAGACCCGTGTAATGAAGCCGTCAAGAAACCCTCCGTACAAAAACGGGCTCGGAAAGCCCTGATAGTTCAGGCGCTTGCGAGGTTTTGCGGGAGGATTTCGGCACTGCCGAAAAGAGAACGCCAGTATCCCCGCAAACGCGGCAAACCACAACATCTTGTGTCCACCCGTCATCCACGGTAAGCCCACAAGTTATCCACATGGTGCCCACCGGCCTGTCCACAAGCGCCTGCTCATGCAACGCTTTGTGGCCGTGCGGCGTTCATCCGAGCCGGCGACCGCTTCGAAATGCCAATCGGAGCGGATTGCCCATAGAATCCGAGCCTAGAATTCGAACCCATACCGATCACCATTGTCTTTGCAAACGGCGGTTCTGACGCCGCTTCACCGTTTCCATAGGGATTGCTTCATGAGACAGGTTTACGCGCTGTTGGCCGCGACGGCTCTGCTCTACAACGTGGGCGCCGCCGCGCAGCTGCCGGAAAAGGTTGGCGACACGCCCGTGCCGTCGCTGGCGCCCATCGTGAAAAAGGCTTCGCCAGCGGTGGTGAACATCGCCACGCGCGGCACCGTGCGAGAACAGCGGCCGCGCAATCCGTTGCTGGAAGACCCGTTCTTCCGCCGCTTCTTCGATGCTCCAGATGCGGGGCCGCGCGAGCGCCAGTTCCAGAGCGCCGGCTCGGGCGTGATCATCGATGCCAAGAACGGCTACATCATCACCAACGCGCACGTGATCGAGAACGCCGACGAAATCACCGTGACCTTGCTGGATGACCGGCAGGTCAAGGCTGAAATCGTCGGTCGCGACAAGCCCTCCGACGTGGCGGTGCTGAAAGTCACGGCCAAGAATCTGGTCGACATGCCGCTGGCCGATTCGGCCAAGGCCGAAGTCGGCGACTTCGTGCTGGCCATCGGCAATCCGTTCGCGCTCAACCACACCGTGACCTCGGGCATCATCAGCGCGCTCGGCCGCTCGGATAACAATCCCGAGTCGTATCAGGACTTCATCCAAACCGACGCGCCCATCAATCCCGGTAATTCCGGCGGCGCGCTGGTGGATTTGAAAGGCCAGCTGGTCGGTATCAACACCGCCATCTTCTCCGGCAGCGGCGGCAACATCGGTATCGGCTTCGCCATTCCTTCCAACATGGTGAAGGCGGTGATGCAGCAGCTCGTACAGTACGGCGAAGTAAAGCGCGGCATGCTGGGCGTGCAGCTGTCGAACACTTTCACGCCAGGCATCGCTGAAAATCTCGGCCTCGATAACGCCAAGGGCGCGCTGGTGTCGCAGGTCATCGAAGGTTCGCCGGCGGACAAGGCCGGCATCAAGGCCGGTGACGTCATCACCTCGATCAACGGTCGCAATGTTTCCAATGCTGGTGAGCTGCGTAACACCATCGGCCTGCTGCGCATCGGCGAGAAGGTCGAGCTCGGCTTGATTCGCGAAGGCAAGCCCCGCCGCGTCACCGCCGTGATCGGCGAGCGCGATGGTGCCGATGCCGAAGGCGCTGCGCAGATCCATCCGGCGCTCGAAGGCGCTGCGCTGGCCAACGCCGCCAACAACGCCGGCGTGCTTGTCGAGAACGTGATCGAAGGCAGCCCAGCGCAACAGGCTGGCTTGCGCGCCAATGACGTCATCCTCGCCATCGGTCGCGTGCGCGTGACCACGACGGAACAGCTGCGCCAGGCTGTAAATGGCGCGACGGCGTTTGCTCTGACCATCCGTCGCGGCAATTCGACGCTGGTATTTACGATTCAGTAATTCCCTCTTAGCTGCGCCCTCTGCTCCATTTCGGAGCGGAGGGCGCGGCTGCCTCGATCGGTCGGCGCTTGACCTTGCCATGGTGGCAAGGTTCATCATCCCACCCATGTTCCACCATGGGACCGACCATGCCCGCCTCCAAGCCACGCGCGGAATTTTCCCAAGCCAAGGATCAAGGGCTGTACAGCATCGGCAAGGCTGCCGAGCTGTCTGGGATTACGCCCAAGATGATTCGGCACTACGAAGCTTTGGAATTGATTCCCAAGGCGGCTCGGACTGTCGGCGACTATCGCGTTTACTCGGCTGCCGACGTTCACACGCTGCGCTTCATTCGGCGCGCGCGTGGGCTTGGGTTTGCCATGGACGAGATTGGAACGTTGCTCGGCCTGTGGCGCAATCAGCGTCGCGCCAGTGAGCAGGTGAAGCGGCTGGCGCTGAAGCATGTCGCTGACTTGGATACCAAGATCGCTGAGTTGCAGTCGATGCGGGCGGCGCTCGCTGAGCTCGCTCACCATTGCCACGGCGACTCCCGCCCCGATTGCCCCATCCTCGCCGACCTCGCCGGCTTACCGAGCGCGGAGTGAGAGCTAAGATCATGCCGAACGACCATCATCACTGCGCACCTAAGACTCCGACGCCGCCGAAGTCCTGTTGCTCGCATGAGCCGGCTGTCGCCGAACCTACTCCGCCGCCCGTAGCGTCGTGCTGCTCTCACGAGTCACACGATCATCACGCGAAGGCCAAGCACGATGGGCCGGTGCCGGCCGGCACCATCTACACCTGCCCCATGCATCCCGAGATCAGGCAAGTCGGGCCAGGCAGCTGCCCGAAGTGCGGCATGGCGCTGGAACCTGAGCTGCCGAGCGAGCACGTCGACGACAGCGAACTCCTCAGCGTTCGCCGAACCTTCTGGATCGCGCTCGCTTTGACGCTGCCGGTGGTCGTCATCGCCATGACACCTCACCTGTTCGATCTAGCAATCTCACATTCAACCGCGCGCACCCTGCGCTGGATCGAGCTAATCCTCAGCGCGCCGGTCGTGCTCTGGGCCGCCGCGAGCTACTACAAACGCGGCTGGCTGGGCATCGTGCATCGAAGCCCAAACATGTACACGCTGATCGGCCTCGGTGTCTGCATCGCCTTCGGATACAGCCTGATTGCCACCTTCGCTCCAACCATCTTCCCTGCCGAGCTGCACGACGCGCACGGCATGGTCGGCGTCTACTTCGAAGTAGCTAGCTCCATCGTCACATTGGTACTGCTCGGCGAATGGCTCGAGCTACGCGCACGTGGTCGCACCAGCGCGGCAATTCGACAACTCCTCGGTCTCGCGCCGAAAACGGCTCGTCGCATCAACGCCGACGGCACAGAACACGATGTGCCCCTCGCAGACGTCCACACAGGCGATGTGTTGCGAGTCCGCCCCGGTGAGAAAATTCCAGTCGACGGTCGCGTCACTGATGGTCACTCGAGCGTGGATGAATCCATGCTCACCGGCGAACCCATGCCCGTGGAAAAATCCGCCGGCGATTCGGTCACCGGCGCGACACTCAACCAAACCGGCAGCCTGATCGTGCAAGCAGAGCGCGTCGGCGCTGACAGCCTGCTGTCTCAAATCGTCACTTTAGTCGCGCAAGCTCAGCGCTCGCGCGCACCGCTACAACGCCTCGCTGATCAAGTCGCCGCTTGGTTTGTGCCAGCTGTCATCTTGCTTGCAGTAGCGACGTTCGCAGCGTGGTGGCTCTTCGGGCCTGAGCCAAAGCTGGCTTATGCTTTAGTGAATGCTGTCGCCGTGCTGATCATCGCGTGCCCGTGCGCGCTCGGCCTCGCCACGCCGATTTCCATCATGGTGGCGAGCGGTCGCGGCGCACAGCGAGGCGTGTTGTTCAGAGATGCGCAAGCGATTGAGAATCTGCGCAACGTCGACACGCTCGTGTTGGACAAGACCGGCACGATCACCGTGGGCCGGCCAACGCTCGATCGCGTCATCGCGCTGAATGGTCACTCTGAATCGCAGGTTCTGGGCTGGGCCGCCGGCCTGGATCGAGCCAGCGAACATCCACTCGCTCGCGCCATCGTTGCCGGTGCGGAACAACGCGGTGTTCAACCTGCGAACGTCACAGGATTTCAGTCTGTCACCGGACAAGGCGTGCGCGGCCATGCCGACGGCCGTTCGTTGGTGTTAGGAAACAAAGCGCTGATGAGCGCTGTCGGCGCAAACGCGTCGTCGCTGTCAGATCAAATCGCCGACTTGCAACGCGAAGGCCGCACCGTCGTGTTTCTCAGCGTCGATGACCAACTCGCTGGCGCCATCGCCGTCGGCGACGCCATCAAGGACACCACGCCGAGCGCGCTTCAGGCATTGAAACAAGACGGCCTGCGCCTCGTCATGCTCACCGGCGACAACGAGACCACCGCTCGTGCCGTCGCGAAACATTTGCCTCTCGATGAAGTGATTGCTGACGTGCAACCCAAGGACAAAGCCGACGTCATCGCTCGCCTGCAGTCACAAGGCCGCCGCGTCGCCATGGCCGGCGACGGCATCAACGACGCCCCCGCTCTCGCCAAAGCCGACGTCGGCATCGCCATGGGCACGGGCACTGACATCGCGATGGAAAGCGCTCACGTCACACTGGTCAAAGGCGACCTCACCGGCATCGTCCGCGCCCGCCACTTGAGCCGCGCGACGGTAAGAAACATTCGCCAAAACCTATTCTTCGCCTTTGGCTACAACGCCCTCGGCATCCCCATTGCCGCCGGCGTGCTCTATCCCTTCACCGGCTGGCTACTCAGTCCCATGCTCGCCGCGCTCGCGATGAGCTTGTCGTCTGTATCAGTGATCAGCAATGCGTTGAGGCTTCGGTAGATCCCGGCGCCCCACAGGCTGGGGCTGGCTCCCACGACGGGAAGAGCGGTCTGTCCTTGGATGATTTCTCGGTTGCGCTTAGCCGGCGTCGACCGAGAAGGCAGATCTGACCGCTTTTACGGAGCCGAGGATGACCAAGACCAAAGACACTGCGCTCGTGCCGGTCGAGCGCATTGCACGATCGATTCTGATTCTGCGCGGGCACCGCGCGCTGCTCGATGCCGAACTGGCTGCTCTCTACGGAGTGACGACCACCCGATTGAACCAGCAGGTGCGCCGCAATCTCAGGCGATTCCCGAGCGATTTCATGTTCCAGCTCAGCACCGAAGAGCACACTGCTTTGATGTTGCAAAATGCAACATCAAAGCCAGGCCGCGGCGGGCGCCGCAAGCTCCCGCTTGCCTTCACGGAGCACGGCGCCATCATGGCAGCCACCATCCTAAACAGCGAGCGCGCGGTAGAAATGAGCATCTACGTCGTGCGTGCATTCGTGCAGTTGCGCGATCTGCTGGCCTCGAACAAGGAACTCGCCAAGCGCCTCGATGAACTGGAAGAGCGCATCGCACGCAAACTTGCCACGCACGACCAAGCGATTACGGGCATGCTCAAGACCCTCCGAGAACTGATGAACCCGCCCGAGCCCAAGCGCCGTGGGATCGGCTTCACCGCGAACTTCGACGAGAAGTAACACGCTCCGAGATGAACACTCGCGGATGGATTCCTTGACGACCGACATACGCCTCGCCGGAGTCGCTCAGCCCGACGAACCCGCCGCAGTCACTGAAGCTTCTTCCGAGCAGACAGCCAAGGCCCGAGCCTCTCTCGAGTCTTTCCCCAGCGCGCGAGCCTTGTCGTAAAACGCCGGCAGGTCGCCTTCAACGGACTGAAGTAACCGACGCAACCCAGGCACGCAGCCGTAGTAAGTTGCCGCGGAAACCAAGTGAGCATTGTTGAGCGTGCGACTGAACCAAGCGTCGTAGCCGCGATAGCCGTTCCATTCGCGCTTGAGATCGGCGTACTGAAGTTTCATCACGCCGAACTCATATTGTTTGCGAGAGCGCTTTTCCTCATCGGGCACAGCCGATCGGTACAGCGCCTGAAGGCGCTCGCGAGTTTGCAGGAGTAACCCAACGAACTGCGCATTCCGTTCGCGCTGCTCGTTCCAGACGGTCAGGTCCTGCGAGCGACCGCGAGAGGCGAGCCAGCGCTGCAGGCCGGCCTCCTCCACCACGGTGGCGAATGCTTCGTTGAACTCCGAATCGCCAGGCACATAGACGACTTGGTGAGCCAGCTCATGAAACAAGGTCGAAGCGAGTTGTACGTCGCTCCAGCCAAGCATGGTGTTCAGCACTGGATCTTTGAAATGGCCGAGGGTCGAATAAGCGGAGACGCCGCCAACCGCCGTGTCCTGCCCCTTCAAGCGCAACTTGCGCGCATACCCCTGAGCGTTTGATTCATCGAAGTAGCCGCGATAGACCACACAGCCCGCAATTGGAAAGCACCAGCGCCGCGGCTCGACGGAAAACTCGTCGGTCGCGAACACATTCCACACCACGAACGGCCGGCCGACATCGGCATAGCTGCGATAGCTTTCGTTGTCCGGCAGTCCCAGCTCCCGGGAGGCGAAAGTGCGCGCCGCCGACACGTATTCGAGTCGAGTGCGCAGCTTCTCCGGGGTGTTCGCATCGGCCAGCAATTTGGCGATGGGTTGCCGTTTGGACGTGAGCTCCCACTGGCCGCCCGCCGCCTGTAATAGGTAGCAGCCGCCGAGGGACAGCGACGCAACGAGCAGCAGGGAGATCCGGCCAAGGCGGGCAAGCAAGCTCAAGAGGTCATCCGTTCGCAGCGGCTACGACAGCCCGCATTTTGTCCTACTCCAAGAACTGAGACAAAATGGTCGTCTTCTGCGACTGTGGGCGGTATGAAGATTTATCTGGTCGGCGGCGCGGTGCGCGATGAGCTGCTTGGCCTGGCCGTGCGTGAGCGCGACTGGGTCGTGGTCGGCGCGCGCCCGGAGGAATTGCTGGCCCAAGGCTTCAAGGCGGTCGGCAAGGACTTCCCAGTGTTCCTGCATCCCAAGACGGGTGAGGAATACGCACTGGCGCGCACCGAGCGCAAAACCGGGCCGGGCTATCGCGGTTTCGACACCATGTTCTCGCCGGACGTGACCCTGGAGCAGGACCTGGAGCGTCGCGACCTGACTATCAACGCCATCGCGCGCGACGAAGCGACTGGCGTGCTGGTCGATCCTTTCAATGGCCAGCGCGACCTGCAAGAACGCTGGCTGCGCCACGTGTCGTCGGCATTCGTCGAAGATCCGGTGCGAGTGTTAAGACTTGCCCGCTTCGCTGCGCGTTTCGCGCCGTTGGGTTTCAAGGTCGCGCCGGAAACCATGGAACTGGTGCGAGAGATCGCGGCACGCGGTGAGCTGGACGCGCTCGTGTCTGAACGAGTGTGGCAAGAAACTCAGCGCGCGCTGGAAATGCCGGCACCCCGACAGTTCTTCGAAGTCTTGCGCGAAGGTAACGCGCTGTCGGTGATCTTCCCGGAAGTCGACGCGCTGTTCGGCGTTCCTCAGCCCGAGCAATGGCATCCGGAAATCGATACCGGCGTGCACACCATGATGGTGCTCGATCAGGCCAGCCAACTGAGCGACGACCCGGTCGTACGATTCGCAGCGCTCACGCACGACCTGGGCAAAGCGACCACGCCGACGCACGAACTACCGCGACACATCGCCCATGAAGAACGCGGCGTCGACATCGTGATTCAGCTGTGCGACCGGCTGCGAATTCCCAATGCCTATCGTGAGCTCGGCGTGTTGGTGTCGCGTTATCACCTGCATATGCACAAGATCGCCGAGCTGCGGCCCAAGACCATGCTGGAGCTGTTGGAAAATCTGGATGCGTTTCGCCGGCCGGCGCGCTTCGAACAATTCCTGCTCGCCTGCGAAGCGGATGCTCGTGGTCGCAAAGGCCTGGAACAACGCGACTACCCGCAACCGGAATATCTACGCCGTGCGCGAGAGGTCGCCGTTAACGCGACCTTGAGTGAACAGGAACGCGCTGGTCTGAAAGGATTCGAGATCGCCAAGCGCCTGCACGACAAGCGCAAGCATGCACTGAAGCTGTTCAAGGCGCAGCACGCGACTGCTAGCTCAGCAAACGAAACTGACGACGACGATTCGACCGAATAACAGTCGTTACAGGCTCGCCGCCAAGTCGCGCACGCTGAACCCACGCAGCGGCAGTTCCACGCCTTTCGCCAGACCGATCACTTTGAAGCGCTCGCCCATTTCACCGGGCAGCGTCAACAACATCGCCTGTCGCGCCTGCTGTAAGCGCGAAGCCAGTTCGTCGTCTTCCTTCGGCGCCAGGAACTGTTCGATACCGTTGCCGATCAGAAAATGAGCTTGCGTGGTGTAGCCCGCAACGCTCATCCCGGCAGCGACACCCGCTTCAGCGACGGAGGTGAAATCCACCCACGCGCCGATGTCCTGCACGCCCACGTTGACCAGCGGGTCATCATGAAAGCGATGGCGAAAATGACAAAGCATCGTGCCTTCGCGACGGCTGGCCGAATAGAACTGACGTCGCGGCAAGCCATAGTCGATGAACAGCGCCACGCCTTCGCTCATCGCCGCCGCGATGCCGGCGATCCAAGGCTGCAAACGCAAATTGAATTCCGACGTGTAGCCGTCGGCGAAGGGCTCGCCGAGATTGAGTTCGATCTCGCGCACCACCGCTTCGAGCGCCGGTTCGGCATGCACTTCGGACCAGTCGAGCCGCCCGAGCTGCCAGGTCACACCCAGCTGATTGACCAGCGAGCCGCGAATCCGAAACCGCTGCACCGGCAATGCGTCGAGCACCTCATTCGCCAGCAGCACGCCGCGAAACTGGTCGGGCAAGCGGTCGAGCCAGTCGATGCGATCCATCAAATGCGGCAGGCGGCGCTGTAACAAAGCGCGCTGTCGTTCGCGCAGGTCGGCGCTGACTTCCAGGATCAAATAGCGCTCGGGTATTTTTTGCTGACGGTCGAGCTCGCTCAGCACGTCGGCGGCCATGACGCCGGAGCCCGCGCCCAATTCCAGGATGGCCCCGCCAGGGATCGAATCCAGCACCTGGACGCATTGATTGGCCAGGCAGCGGCTGAACAGCGGCGAAATTTCCGGCGCGGTGACGAAGTCGCCATCGCTGCCCAGTTTGGTGGCACCAGCGCTGTAATAGCCGAGCCCGGGCTCGTACAGCGCCATTTCCATGAAGCGCTCGAAGCTGATCCAACCGCCGGCGGCCTCGATGGCATCGCAAATGCGGGCGACCAGCCGGTCGCTGTGTGCAGATTCGTCCGGTGTCAGCGCCGGTAGCGGCAGAGGTACGCTCAAGCGCACAGCCTCAGCAAAGCGGACCCGAAATCAGCTGGGCTTGCAGCAATCATCCGTTCGTTCACCATACCTGCATGGACACTTCCAACGTCAACGCACTGGCGGGACGCTCGGTGCTGATCACCGGCGCGGCACGCCGCATCGGCGCAGCGCTGGCCCGGGGCTTTCATGCCGAAGGCGCCAACGTCTGTATTCATTTTCACCATTCGGCCGGCGCAGCGGAACAGCTGCGCGATGAGCTGAATGCGCTCCGCGCCGACTCGGCCGTCTGCGCCGCCGCCGATCTGCTCGATCTGGAGGCGCTGTCGGGGCTCGTCAATCGCGCCACCAGTGCGTTCGGCAGACTCGACGTGCTGATCAACAACGCTTCGACCTTTTATCCCACTCCGCTCGGTACTGTCACCGCCCGGCACTGGGACGATTTGATGGGCACCAACCTGCGCGCGCCGCTGTTCCTGTCGCAGGCCGCCGCACCGGCGCTCCAACAAACGCGCGGTTCGATCCTCAACATGATCGACATCCATGCGCAGCGCCCCTTGCCGCAACACCCGGTCTACTCCAGCGCCAAAGCGGGCTTGATCATGTTGACTCGCTCCCTGGCACGCGAGCTCGGCCCGGACGTCAGAGTCAACGGCATCGCGCCGGGGCCGATCTTGTGGCCCGAGGGCGGACTGGACGAAGCGGTCAAACAAGAAATCATCGATAAGACGTTGCTCAAGCGCAGCGGCTCGCCCGCGGACATCGTGCGTGCCGCGCTGTTCTTCGCCAAAGATGCGCCGTTCGTCACCGGCCAGATTCTGGCGATCGACGGGGGGCGGAGTGTGGGTTGGTAGGCTCGCCACCGAGTAACACTTCCAGCATCGAATGGCCGCCGGCATCGAAGCCCGCCCAGAGTTCGCGCATGCTCTGGCCCAACGTCGGGTGCCGCACATCGGGCGCGATGTCGGCCATGGGTTTGAGCATGTAAGGACGCTTCAACAAATCCGGCCGCGGAATGATCAGCCCGGGCTCGTTGCTGATCAGCTCGCCGAACAACAGGATGTCCAGATCCATGGTGCGCGGTGCCCACTTGTGCGCACCGGGCGGCCGGTCGCAGGCCGCTTCGATTTTTTGTAATTGCTGGCGCACTTCGGTCACGGGATCTTCGGTGTGAAAGCCGACGACCAGATTGATGAAGTCGTCGCCGGCGAAACCCACCGCTTGATTGCGATAGGCAGGCGACAGCGTCAACGGACCATACGCCGCAGCCATGGCCCGCAACGCTACGGATAAATAATGTTCCGGTTGGACGTTGCTGCCAGCGGCGACGTAAACCGCCGTCACGGCTGCGCCTGCTGTAGCGGCGCCACGCCAGCGTAATCCTCAGCGCGCCGCTCGACCTCGATGCCGACATCGCGTGCGCCGCGAATCGCGCCTCGTTTATTGAGCCGCACCTTCACCCACGACACGCCGAATTCGGTGATGACCACTCTCGCGATCGCCTCAGTGAGCGTTTCCACCAGCTGAAACTGCGACTCGCCGACGAACGTCAGCAGACGCTTGGAAACGCGCTTGTAATCGATGGTGTCGTCGATGTGATCGGTCAACGCCGCGCGACGAATGTCGGCCGCCATTTCCAAATCGATGATGACGGTCTGTTTGACGCGCCGTTCCCAATCCCAAATGCCGACGATGCATTCGACGCTGAGCGCGGTGAGAAAGATCTTATCCATGCCGAAGAGGTTCGATGACTTATGACTAAGAAGGGTCAGACGGCAGCGGGCGAACGCAACGAATCGAGCGGCCAGCGCGCGGTAGCGCGAATTTTCAAATCGTCGTGCTCGCCGGCCGCCAAGCGGCGGTAACCAGCGTACGCGATCATCGCGGCATTATCCGTGCAAAACTCCGGCCGCGGATACAACACGCGCAAGCCCCGCCGCTCGCCCAACGCTTGCAGCTCGGAACGCAGGCGACGATTCGCTCCTACTCCACCGGCAACGACCAAGGTTTTCAGGCCGGTTTGTTTCGCGGCACGCGCGCACTTGGCGGCCAGCGTATCCACCACCGCCTGCTGAAAGTCACAAGCAACGTCGGCACGCGTTTGTTCGTCGAGCTGACGACCGCGAATCGCCACGACCACCGCGGTCTTTAGACCGCTGAAACTGAAATCCAGCCCCGGCCGATCCAGCATGGGTCGCGGGAAATCGAAACTACCTGGCCGGCCGCTATCGGCCAGCTTGGCCAGCGCCGGGCCGCCCGGATAAGGCAGTCCCAGCATTTTTGCCGTCTTGTCGAACGCCTCGCCGGCGGCATCGTCCAGCGACGCACCGATGATCCGGTAGTCGCCCAGGCCGCGCACTTCGGCCAGCAAGGTATGCCCCCCCGAGACCAGCAGCGCCAGGAACGGAAACTCCGGCGCCTCGGCTTCCAGCATGGGTGCCAGCAAGTGTCCTTCTAAATGATGGACGCCGACCGCCGGCTTGCCCCAGGCAAACGCCAGGCTGCGCGCCACCGACGCGCCCACTAATAGTGCACCGACCAGACCGGGCCCGGCCGTGTAGGCCACGCCGTCCAGCTCGGATGGGTCGACTTTGGCTTCCGCCAGGGCCTGCTGAACCAGCGGCAACAGCTTTTTCACGTGATCGCGCGAGGCCAGCTCGGGCACCACCCCGCCGTAAACGGCGTGCAGCTTGATCTGGCTATACAGGCTATGGGACAGCAGTCCGCGCTCACCGTCATAAACGGCGGCGGCGGTTTCGTCGCAGGAAGTTTCGATGCCGAGGACTTTCATTGGCACATTCATTGGGGTGCGAAGCTTAAACCCCGGCCGCGCCAAGTCCATGCCGTCAGCCGGCCGATAGCGGCTAAAATCCGGCCCGCCGCCGGTTTTTTACCGTCCACTGGCCGGTCCGGGCCCGGAAAACCGGCCCGAATCGCCGCCCTGACGGTAATTTTCCGCAGCGATTTTGCTTTTCCCCGCGAGCCCCATTAGACTGCCGCGCTCTCAATCGTCCCCGTCTCGTTTCGTCCTCGACCCCGACGCCAGTCTTCGGCGCTCGTCGTCGGCTCGAATCGACCGAAGCGGGCCGTGTTCAACAGTGCCGAGGTTAGTAATGCCGAGCGTTCGCGTCCGAGAAAACGAGTACTTCGATGCCGCCTTGCGGCGCTTCAAGCGCGCCTGCGAAAAGGCCGGGGTCCTGACGGAACTGCGCCGCCGGGAGTTTTACGAAAAGCCCACTCAGGAACGTAAACGCAAGAAGGCAGCCGCCGTGAAGCGCCACATGAAGCGCGTCACCCGTGACGGCAGCAGCCGCGGCCCAGCCCGCGCCCGCGCTTACTAATAGACCGTCTCCGGGACGGAGCTGCTTAAAGCTCCGTCCCTGTCGATTCTTCCCCCGCCGATTGCTTCCGCACCGTAAGCCACATGTCCTCACTCAAAGACCGCGTTACCGAAGACATGAAGGCCGCCATGAAGGCCAAGGATAGCGAGCGCCTCGGCACCATCCGCATGATCACTTCCGCCATCAAACAGCGCGAAGTGGACGAACGCATCCAGCTCGACGATAGCCAGGTACTGGCGGTCATCGAGAAGATGATCAAGATGCGCAAGGAATCCATCGCGCAGTTCCAGAGCGGCGGTCGCGCAGACCTGGCCGACAAGGAACAAAAGGAAATCGACCTGTTGCAGGTTTATATGCCGCAACAGCTCAGCGACGCCGAAGTCGACGCCCTGATTGCTGCCGCCATCGCCGAATCCGGCGCCACTTCCATCAAGGAAATGGGCAAAGCCATGGCGTTGCTCAAGCAGAAAGCCCAGGGCCGCACCGACATGGCTGGGGCTAGTGCGAAGCTGAAAGCAAAGCTCGGCGGCTGATCCGGGAGCTAGCGCTATGCCGGCGACGGCGCCGCGCATACTCTTGTACCCGTGTCCGGACTCATCCCCAAACATTTCATCGAAGAGCTGATCTCGCGGGTCGACCTGGTCGAACTGATCGGCAGTCGCTTGCCGCTGAAAAAGCACGGCAAAGAGTACAAGGCCTGCTGTCCGTTCCACGGTGAGAAAACACCGTCGTTCACGGTCGTGCCGGACAAGAGTTTTTATCACTGCTTCGGCTGCGGCGAGCACGGTAACGCGCTCGGCTTCCTGATGAAGCACGACAACCTCTGCTTCATCGAAGCGGTGGAGGAGTTGTCGGATCGGGTCGGCGTGGACGTGCCGCGCGAGCAAACCCCGGGCCA
>NZ_JAEUPY010000575.1 GCF_016790065.1 Steroidobacter sp. | reverse complement strand
CGGTGATCTCTACACGCTGCCCATCGAAGGTGGCGAGGCCACTTCGCTGACGCAGGGCCTGGCCTACGATGCGCAGCCTCGCTTCTCTCCGGATGGCCGACAGATCGTGTTCGTGAGCGATCGTAGTGGCGCAGAAAATCTCTGGTTGATGGATGTCGATGGCGCCAATTCGCGTGCGTTGACGACGGACTCGTTCACGCACTTCGTCTCACCCAGTTTCACAGCGGACGGCCAGAGCGTCCTGGTCTCGCGGCACAAGCCTTACACGTACCAAAGCTCCTTCGAGTTGTGGCTGTATCATCGCGACGGCGGGCAGGGCGTGAACATCGTTCCCAGTCTGCCGTCGCCAGGGGCGCCCCAGGATTTGTGGAACAACGCGCTGGGCGCCGTCGCTTCTGTCGACGGGCGTTATTTCTACTACTCATACGCACGGGGCTACTATCCTTTCTATTCGATAGGCGGCGGCGAGGTGCGCTCGATGCCGTATTGGCAAGTGCGGCGACGGGATCGCATGACCGGCGAAGAGTTAGATATCACCACCGCGATTGGCAGCGCCATGCGGCCCGTGCTGTCCCCCGACGGACGGCGATTGGTTTATGGCACGCGCACGCGTGGCTCGACGGACTTGATGATTCGAGATCTACGCTCCGGGAACGAGCGGCTGCTGCTCGCTCGCGTTCAGCGCGATGATCAGGAGTCCGCGAAGAGTACGCTCGATCTACTTCCCGGATACGCATTCACCCCGGACGGCACGCGCCTCATTGCCGCCTTCAACGGTAAGATTCATAGCATCGATGTCGCGAGCGGCACGGCGAGTGTCATTCCGATGACTGTGTCTGTATCGCGCGAGATTGGCCCGGAGTTGCAGACTCAAAGCCGTGTGCCGGAGGGGCCTGTTGTTGCGCGGCTCGTGCAGCGACCCACGTTATCGCCGGACGGCGCGTCGCTCGCGTTCACTGCGTTCGGCCAGTTGTATGTAAAGGCGCTGCCCGACGGAGTGCCGAAGCCGCTAACGACCGGGCCCGCCGGTGGCTATCAGCCGGCTTGGTCCGCCGACGGTCGATGGCTCGTTTATACGACGTGGACCGGCACCGACGGCGGCGCGCTCTGGAAAATTCGTGTCGCGGGCTCGAGCCGTGCCATCCGTCTCACTCACGATGCGGCTTACTATCGCGATCCGGTCTGGTCGCCGGATGGTTCCCGAGTGCTGGCGTTGCGCATGTCGAAGAGCGACTTTGAGCGGGGCAGGGTGGATCTCATGCTGGCCGGTGAAGACGACCCTTCGTCGGCGGTCCATGATGGCGGCACGTCTGCAGGAGCGTCGGCATCCATGGATCTTGCGTGGATAGCGGCCGGAGGTGGCGAGGCGCGCATCATCGCCGCCGCGCCCGGGTTGATGCGGCCCCATTTCGGTCCCGATGCCGACCGCGTTTATCTGTCTTCGGGCTTGGGCTTGGTATCCATGCGCGTGGATGGCACCGAGCGTCGCGCTGTGCTGGAGCTCAACCTATCTACTCTGGGCTCGGGCACTGGGATGGAAATGCATCCCATGGTGCTGTTGAGTCCCGATGGCCGGCATGTGCTGGCGCGCGTTCGTGGGCATGCGCATATGTTGCCGATGACCTGGACAGGCGCCGCTCCTCTGGTAATCGACATGGCGGCCGCGCCAGTACCGATTCGACGCTTGGATCAGTATGGCGTGGACGACATTGCTTGGAATCAAACAGGAACGATAGCTCTGTGGTCGCTCGGCGCAACGGTGTTTCGTGCGCCACCGATTGCCACTGCAAGTGATCAGTCAGCAGAGGTTGATTCATTCGCGGTGCGCATCGAAAAGCCACGAGCGCGGCCACGCGGCGCCGTTGTATTGAGTGGTGCTCGGGTCATCACGATGAAGGCCGACGAAGTGCTGGAAGATGTGGACGTTCTGATCATCGACAACCGCGTTTCCGCTGTCGGGCCGCGCGGGACGTTACAACTGCCTGCGCAGGTCACGCGAATCGATGTCGCTGGCAAGACGCTGGTCCCAGGCTTTATCGATTTGCACCCACACGCGCTCGCGCTTCGTCGCGGCGTGCTCGACACTCAGGCTTGGCCATTGCAGAGCTACCTCGCGTACGGTGTCACGACCGGGCGGGATCCGCAGACGGAAACCGTCGATGCTCTGACGTACGAAGATCTGACCGAGACTGGCGACGTGCTCGGCTACCGGTCCTTCTCCACTGGGCCGGGGGCATTCACCACCAACAACCTGCAATCGCTGGAAGACGCGTTGGCACTGGTGAAACGCTACCGGGACTTCTATGGCGTGCGCACCATCAAGTCCTATCTCATCGGCAATCGACAACAGCGCCAATGGATGATCGAGGCGGCGCGCCAGTTGAACGTCATGCTCACCACGGAAGGCGGCGGCGACTTCAGGCTCGATCTCACGCATGCGCTGGATGGCATGCAAGGCAATGAGCACGTGTTGCCTTATGCATTTCATGACGATGTCATGCAGTTGTTCAGCCGGACCGGCATCGTCTATACGCCGGCGCTGCTCGAGACGTACAGCGGGGTGTCGGGTTGGAACGCGGGGTATCAGAACGCGTCGCTGTACGACGATGCCAAGCTCCGCCGCTTCTTTCCTCCGGAAGGCCTGACTCGTCGCCGCCGCTCGCTATGGGTGCCGCCAGAGGATCGGTTCACACCGCAACTGGCGCAATCAGCTGCAGCCCTGTTACATGCCGGAGGACGCGTTTGCATCGGTAGCCATGGCAACTTGGCGGGCCTCGGCTATCACTGGAATCTTTGGGCTCTGGCCGATGGCGGAACTACGGCGCACGAAGCGCTGCACGCTGCGACCACCTGCGGCGCGCAGGCGCTGGGCTTCTCGCAGGATCTCGGCAGCATCGAGCCCGGCAAGCTCGCCGACCTCTTGGTTCTAGATGCGAATCCGCTGGACGATATCCGCAACACACAATCGATCCGCTACGTAATGAAGAATGGCGTGCTCTACCAGGGCGACACGCTTCAGGAAGTCTGGCCGAGCGTGCGGCCCGCTCCGCCGTTGTGGTGGCATTGATGCAGTTCGCGTCAGAGCGTTTGTTTCATTGTCGTGTCCTGGTCCGAGATGGAGCAGCGTGCATGCGGACGCTCGTCCAAACCCTGATTTACATTTGAGGCGAGGGGTATGCGTTGACAATTTCGCAGGACGATTGCAACCTTTGGCTACGAAGCAGCTAGGGAAGGCGCATTGAAAATCAATAACAATCGCCTACCCCCTGGGTTCTTTTCTAGCATGGGTGGGTGTCCAATGAAGACGATCGCGAGACTCTTGGCGTTTGGATGGATGCTGGCTGCTGCCGGTACTGCAAGCGCAGGCGGCTGGACCGCCGTGGGAACCATTGATCAAATACATTTTTCAGAAGGTAAGGACGGCATTCTCATCAAACATCAGTTGATGGTGAATCCCGATACCTGCGGCCGGACCGATTATTTCATTCTCAAGCTGTCCGGCAATCTGCTGTTCAAAGAAATGTACTCGACGCTACTGGCGGCGCAGCTGGCTGGGAAGCCGCTGAATTTGTATGTTTCTCAATGTAATTCTCCCGACGGATTTCCGATCATCGTCAATATCATCAGCGCGCCTTGATCGGCGTCATCAAACAATACTCTCATCTTGGCGAGGAACGAGCATGCGTCCTGCAATCGCGATACTGTTTGCTTTCGTATGTGCTGCGACCTTCACTGATGCCCATGCCGCGGGCTGGACGCAGTTCCGGCAGATCACCGAGTTCAATCAGCAGCCTGCTGCAGGTTCAGCATCGGAGATGGTGTACGTTACGCTGGCGGCCGGGTCGAATCCCAGCGGCTGCTCCACCTCGAATGCGTTCCTGTTCGCGCTCACCAATGAGCGTCATAAGCGAATATTCTCGATGCTGCTGGCTGCGAAAATGGCAGGAAACAGCGTCATGCTGTACACGACTGGCACCTGTCACAGTAGCACCGGCGATGCATTGCTGGATGGTGTGGTCATCGAATAGCGCAGAAGGTTTACCGCCTCGGCGGCAGCCTCGCTGCTGCAGGTATGGAAGGGCGTATTGAGGCAACCTTC
>NZ_JAEUPY010000138.1 GCF_016790065.1 Steroidobacter sp. | reverse complement strand
GGATCTAATGCTGTGTGGTGCGCTGATCGAAGCACGCTCGTGCGAGCGATTCGAAGGGCTAGGCCCGATGTTGTCGGAGCCGCTACGAGGCTTCTACACCGGCCTCGCCGTGTCGGAAGCCAGACACCAAAGTTTGTATTTGCGCCTCGCCGAGCAAAGAGCCGGCGATGTCGATTGGCGTGCCCGCTTGCACGAGCTCGCTGTCATCGAAGCTGACCTAGCAACGTCGCCCGACCCGCAGTTCCGCTTCCACTCCGGACTGCCTCAGGCCTAACGCCGCAGCCCAGCCAGCTCAAATCCTTTCTCATCCCAACGCAGCACACTGCCTTGCTCGTACCAATCGCCTAACACGATGCGCGTGGCGACCTGGTCGCCAATCTTGACCTCGTGCACCGCCGGGCGATGGGTATGCCCATGCACGATGAAATCCGCATGCTGTTGTTGGAACGTCTGCACGACGGCGCCCTGATTCACATCCATGATCTGCGGCTTGCTGCGATCCATGGACTCGATATGCGCCTTGCTTCCAGCCCGCATCCGCGCCGCCAGCTTCTGTCGCTGCTTGAGCGACAAACAGCGCAAAACAAACTGCACCAAGGGATTCCGCACGATGCGCCGAAGGCGCTGATAATCAGGATCGTCGATACACAACGTATCGCCATGCATGAGCAGCACCCGCTTGCCGTACAGCTCGATCGACGTGCCATCAGACAACAGCTGCACGCCGGTCTCCCGAGCAAAGCGCCGCCCGATCAAAAAATCCCGATTGCCATGAATGAAATAAACCGGCACGCCACCGCGAGTCAGTGAGCGCAGCGCTGCGATAACGCGCTGCTTGTCCGTGTCCGGATCGTCATCGCCAATCCAAGCCTCGAACAGATCGCCGAGGATATAAAGCGCCCGCGCCTGGCGCGCCTCGCCTGCGATGAACTGCAGAAATTGCGCTGTGATGTCCGGCCGCTCGCCATCCAGGTGCAGGTCGGAAATGAACAGCGTCGGCCCGCTCATTTCAAGACTTCGACCCGCTTGATGACGATGGGCTGCAACGGCGCGTCGCGGTCGTGGGGCCCGACACTACCGGTGGCCACTGCACCGATATCGTCCACCACGTTCATGCCTTCGATAACGCGGCCGAACACCGCGTAACCCCAGCGGCTGGGCTGCGGGTCGAGCGCGGCGTTGTCCGCCAGATTGACGTAGAACTGCGCCGTGCCGCTGTGGGGCTCGCCGGTGCGGGCCAGGCCGACCGTGCTGCGGCGGTTCGACAGGCCATTGCCGGACTCGTTGGGGATGCCGTTCTTGGTGGGCTTTTCCACATTCTTCAGATCGAAGCCGCCGCCCTGGACCACGAAATTACCGATCACCCGGTGAAAAATGGTGTCGGTGTAGTGGCCGGCCTTTACGTACTCCAGAAAGCTGGCCACGGTCAGCGGCGCGCGCTGCGTGTCCAGCTCGATCACGAAGCTGCCCAGGGTCGTGTCCACCCGCACGCGGGGCGCGGTTTGGGCCGAGGCCAGCGAGCTAAAACCGAGCACCAGGGCTGCTGACAGGGCGAGAAGGCGAAAAAGTCCGGGCATGCGCATGAGTGACCGCCGTAGGAAGAGGCCGAGGATCTTAGCAAATAGGCCAAAACCAAAGCTGAAGGCGGGTCTTACAGCGCCGGCCGCGAGGGGCGTATAGAATGCGCGGTTACAAGGAAGCAATGATAGATGCCCCCAAAGTCTACAGATCCCGTGTCCACCGATTCCGTCGTCACCCGTTTCGCGCCCAGCCCAACGGGCTACTTGCACCTGGGCAATGCTCGCACCGCGTTGCTCAATTTCCTGGCGGCCCGCAAGGCCGGCGGGCGCTTCATCCTGCGCGTCGAAGATACCGACGAGGCGCGGTCCAACGAAGACTTCATGACCGCCCTGTTCGCCGACCTGCATTGGCTGGGCATCGATTGGGACGAGGGGCCGGATATCGGCGGCCCGCATGCCATCTACCGCCAGCAGCAGCGCCGGGCCATCTACGAAGAGTGGTTGTCGCGCCTGGACGTGGCCGGCCTGACCTATCCCTGCTTCTGCACGCCCGCTGAGCTCAACATCCAGCGCAAGCGCCAGCTCGCCTCCGGCCAGCCGCCGCGTTATGCCGGCACTTGTCGCAACCTCACTCAGGAAGAGCGCGCCGATCGATTGGTGCGCGGCCTGCCGGCGGCGTTGCGCTTTCGCGTGCCGCATGGGCAGGTGGTGCAGTTCGTCGATCTCGTACACGGTGAACAGCGCTTCAACAGCGACGACATCGGCGACTTCATCATCCGTCGCACCGATGGCAGCACCGCGTTCTTCTTTTCCAACGCCGTCGATGACGCGTTGATGGACGTGACCCTGGTCCTGCGCGGCGACGATCACATGACCAACACGCCGCGACAGATTCTGTTGTTACAGGCGCTGGGCTTGCGAATCCCACAGTACGCGCATGTCGCGCTGCTGCTTGGCATGGACGGCTCGCCGTTGTCGAAGCGGCATGGCGATACCAGTCTTCGCGAGCTGCGCGATCGCGGCTATTTGCCGGGCGCGTTACGCAATCATCTGGTTCGTCTCGGTCACTCGTGCGTCACCGACGGCTGGCTGGACGATGCCGCGCTCATCGCCGATTTTGATCTCACACGCCTGGGTCGTGCCGCCGCCAAGTTCGACGATGCTCAGCTGCGTCATTGGCAGAAAGAAACCGTCGCGCATTTGTCCGCCGAAGAATTCGCCGATTGGATTCGGTCGGTGTTGCCGCAGGGGCTGGATGCTGAGCACGAGGCGCAGTTCGTCGCCGCTGTGCGCGGCAATGTGGAGTTGCCCTCCGACGCCAAGGTCTGGGCCAAAGTCGTGTTCGGCAAACTCGATGAATTCGAACCCGCCGCGCTCGCCGCGATTCGCGAAGCAGGCGAAACATTCTTCGGTGAAGCACTCAAGCTCATCGGCCACCCTGGTGCTGAGTTCAAGCCCGCCGTGAAAGCGCTGGGCCAGGCCACTGGCAAAAAAGGCCCAGGCTTGTTCATGCCGCTACGCGCAGCGCTGACCGGCTTCACTCACGGCCCGGAGCTGGCACCCATGCTGGCATTGCTGCCGTTGGCCGAAGTTCAGGCTCGGCTCGAGCACGCCCGCCGCCTCGCCGTTTGACACAATCTCGCCATGCAAATCTTTAATTCCCTGACTGGTCGCAAGGAAGAGCTACGCACCCACGAACCGAATGTGGTGCGCATGTATGTTTGCGGCGATACCGTGTACGACTTCTGTCACATCGGTCACGCACGTTCCAAGGTCGCGTTCGATATCGTGCGTCGCTATTTGCAGTATCGCGGCTACCGAGTGGTGTTCGTTCGTAACATCACCGACATCGACGACAAGATCATCAAGCGTGCTGCCGAGAATGGCGAGAGCATCACGTCGTTGACTGATCGGTTCACTAAATTCATGCACGAGGATTACGACCGCCTCGGCATTCTTCGCCCCACGCACGAACCCAAAGCCACCGGGCACATCGCCGGCATCATTGCGATGACTCAGCAGCTCATCGACAAAGGCTATGCGTACGTCGCGAGCAATGACGATGTGCTGTATTCAGTGTCGAAGTTCGATGGCTACGGCAAGCTGTCGGGCCGCGCGCTCGAAGACTTGCGAGCTGGCGCGCGTGTGGCCGTTGATGAAGCCAAACACGACCCGGCGGATTTCGTGCTGTGGAAACGCGCCAAGCCGGGTGAGCCGTTTTGGCCCTCGCCTTGGGGTGACGGCCGGCCCGGCTGGCATATCGAATGCTCCGCCATGTCGCTCGACTTGCTCGGCTCGCACTTCGACATCCACGGCGGCGGCATGGATTTGAAGTTCCCTCACCACGAGAACGAAATCGCGCAGTCGTGCGCGGCGACCGGCGACACGTTTGCGACCGTGTGGATGCACAACGGCTTCGTGAATGTCGACGACGAGAAGATGTCGAAGTCGCTCAATAACTTCTTCCGAATTCGAGATGTGCTGGATTCGGGGCACCTCCGGGATCCGGAAGTGCTGCGGTACTTCCTGGCGTCCAGCCAGTATCGTGGACCGATCAACTATTCACTCGTGCAGATCGAGCAGGCTGATGCTGCTCTCGGTCGGTTGTACACCGCGCTTCGCGATGTGACGCCCGCTTCTGATTTCCAGAAGGGAGACGCGACGCGGCAGTTCGAAGCGGCGATGGATGATGACTTCAATACGCCGGATGCGCTTGCGGCATTACAAACATTGGCCACTGAGATCAATCGGGCCAAGAACGCCGGTGACGCTGGCACTGCCGGTGCGTTCGCTGCTGAGTTGACGTCGCTGGCTGATGTGCTTGGCTTGCTGCAACTCGACCCTGAAACGTTTCTGCAGAAAGGTGTTGGGTCGTCTTCGCTTAGCGATGCTGACATCGAACGGCTGATCGGCGAGCGGAAGGCTGCTCGTGTTTCTAAGAACTTCAAAGAGGCGGATCGGGTTCGCAAAGAACTCACCGACGGCGGCGTCGTGCTTGAAGATAAGCCTGACGGGACTACGGCTTGGCGGCGTAGTTAGAGATAAAACCGGTTTTGCATGGATGGGGAGAGGGGAGGTGTGACGCACGGCTGCGCCGTGCCCAGGCGCAAGCGCCAACCCTCGATGCGCCGACACAATTACCACCACGCCCGTTTCTGTAGACGCTACCACTGCAGTTGAAGCAGTGAATTCCGAACAGAAGCTACCACTGAGGTTGAGGCGGTGGATGTCGGGGGTGTGTTCTCCCGGCGCATAAAACGATCATGGATGTCGTTTTCTGAGCGCCACAGGGAAGTGAAGCAATGGCCCCGCGCGCGGGGCGAAAGGCTATGCGCGTCGCCGGGAGAACACACCCCCGGCAGCCGCCGCCAGCCACCGACCCTCCGGCAATCAGCAAGCGCGGCAGCCGCCGCCAGCCACCACCCCTCCGATCTTCCAGCCCACTTGAAGGCCAAAATCACGCCCATATATCTATCCTCGAGCGGTCGCCGATTTCCGGGGCCGCGGACTTTCATATTGCTCAACGAGGATATGTTTCATGAGAACTGCATTCGATTTTTCCCCACTATTCCGTTCGACCGTCGGCTTCGACCGTGTGTTCGATCTGCTCGACAACGCGAGTCGCGTTTCGTCGTTCGACAATTGGCCGCCGTATGACATTCTCAAGACCGGCGACGACCAGTATCGCGTCACGCTCGCTGTAGCGGGCTTCGCCGAAGGCGAACTCAGCGTCACTCAGGAACGCAATCTGCTGCTAGTGAGCGGCGAGAAAGCCGCGTCTGAGGACAGCCAGTATTTGCACCGTGGTATCGCAGGACGCTCATTCCAGCGCCGTTTCGAGCTGGCCGATCACGTCCGCGTGTCGGGCGCCAACCTGGCCAATGGCTTGCTGACCATCGACCTGAAGCGTGAGATTCCCGAGGCCATGAAGCCGCGCCGAATCGACATCAAGGGCGATCTGAGCTTGCCGAAGGTCGAGACTGCGAAGATCGAGTCGGGCGTCAAAGCCGCCTAACTAACGATCCAAGTCTCACAGCGATGAAACAGCCGCGGCGCCGGATCAAACCGGCGCTGTCGGCTCATTTCGTTTCATAGTGTTTAATAGCGTTTCATGCAGCCGTCGCGAAACGCCTGATGCGGGTCGCCCGTTAGCTGAGGTTTCTCAACGAACTCTCGGCAAATAATCCGCTGCATCTTTATACGTCTGCCGCAGCGCCTGCTTCGACAGCTTCCCTGACGGCAACCTTGGCAGCGGCGCCGCTTCTATAACGACATAGCGCGGCACTTTGAAGTTCGACAGCCGCTGATTGCAGTGCTCGATCACCACCGGCACCGACACCTTACCGTCATCGGAATAAATCACTGCGAGCGGCGTCTCCCCAAAGTCAGCGTCACGAGCCGACAGCACGGCAACTT
>NZ_JAEUPY010000114.1 GCF_016790065.1 Steroidobacter sp. | reverse complement strand
CCAAGTGGGCCAGGAACTTCTCCCGCCCGACCGTGGGCGACGCGGCCTTGATGGCGCAGGTCGGTACGTTGGGCAAGCTGAAGGATGGCAGCGTCATCAACTATGGACTGGGCGTATCGAGGGAGGCGTTCGCGGGCCACGAAGGGCTGATTCATCTGGGCAGCGATGCAGCCTATCGCGCGGTCTTTTGTTATTTCCCGGCGACGGACTTCGGCGTCTTCATTCTGGGCAATACGCCGTTCGATCAGCGCCGGGCAGTCGAGTCGATCACCGATATCTACTTGAATGACGGCACGGGTCGGGCGCCTGAGATCGCCACGCCCGTTGTCGCCATCGATCGCGCAAAGCTGGCGTCGGCCGTCGGTAGCTATTTATCTCCATACGGCAAAATGATTTCGTTGACGCGGAACAACGGCGAGCTGCAATGGCAGGTCACTGGCGAGAGTCCGAAGACCGCGATCTTCCGTGCCGACGGCACATTTGATTTCGGTTCGCGGGTGCTCGGCGCCTATCGCTTGCGCAGCGATTCGAAGGGCAAGGTGGTTGCCATCGAGGAGTGGCCCGGCTGGCCGCGACCCATTCCGACTCGACAGCTCGATGCTGCGGGGAACGTCAGGATGGTTGCAGACTTCGCCGCCAAAGATGCTCGCGGGACGACATTGCACCAGCGGATCGAGCCGTCGCATCCCTCTGCAGCAGCACTGCACGATCTGGCCGGTTCGTATCGAAGCCGCGAACTCGATGCCATCTATCAGATCTCGGCCGAGCAGGATCGGCTCATCGTGCGTTCGCTGTGGTTGGGTGAGCCGATCGTATTCACACCGACCGCGGCCGATCGTTTCGATTCCGGCCACTCCGTGCTGAGCACGATTCAGTTCGTTCGCGATGCTGGTGGCGAGCCGGTGGCGTTCAAGGTTCAGGGTCGAGTTCGTGACCTGGTCTTCGAGCGTGAAAGCGGCCCGCCGCCGCAGTTCAGCGTACATCAGTCGGAGGTGTTCTCGGCGCCGGGCGCGCTGGCGAATGCCTGGGCGGACTTCGACAACGACGGCGATCTCGATCTGGCTGTGTCGTTCAAGAGCGGCGAAGTGCGGCTGTATCGCAATGACGGGGGCAACTTCAGCAACGTCGGCGCTGCGCTCGGTTTGCCGACGCAAGGCGATGAAGCCCGCGGCTTGTCCTGGGGCGATTACGACGGCGATGGCTTTGTCGATCTCTACGTTGGCATGCGCAAGGTGCCCATCGCCAGCCGTAATCTGCTTTATCGCAATGAGGGCGGCAAACGGTTTGTCGAGGTGGCGGAAGCGGCGGGCGTGGCCATGCCCGGCGTCAGCAGCCGTCAATCCAACTGGATCGACTACGACAACGATGGCGACCTGGATTTGTTCGTGGCCAATCGGATCGGCGAGAACGGTTTGTTTCGTAACGACGGCGGCAAGTTCGTGAACGTCGCCAAGGCGCTCGGGGTGGCCGATGTACGCCGCTCGGTGGGCGCTTGCTGGTTCGACATGGACCAGGATGGCGACCTGGATTTGTTCCTCGCCAATCAAGAAGGCGACAAGGACGCTTTCTATCGCAACGATGGCACTCGCTTCACCGATGTCGCGCCCGAGTTGGGCATGGATCAGCCGCACCGTCGACTCGCCGAGGGTGGCGTCGGCTGCGCGGTCGGCGACTATGACAACGATGGCGATTTGGATCTATTCGTGGCGTCGTATGGATTCAATCTTTTGTATCGCAATGATGGCGGTGGCCGCTTCGTAGAAGTCGCCAAATCCTTGGGCATCACCGAGCCGGGTCTCGCGGTCGGGGCGAGCTGGGGCGACTACGATCTGGATGGCCTGCTCGATCTGTATATCGCCGGTTACGTGCGCGGCGCGAACGGGCTGGAGCCGAAGGATCTGCTGTTACGAAACACCGGTCACGGGTTCGTCGATGTGGTGCCGGCTGCCGATGTATTGAATCACGCCGATCATGGTGTGCAGTGGGCAGATTTCGATGCTGACGGCGATCTCGACCTGTCGCTCACCGACAGTCGTGACGCCGGTCGTCATTGGGTGCTGAAGAACGATGCTGCCAGCAAAGACTCGCCTCGCTCACTGCAAGTCACGGTGCTGGATCGCCAGGGTCATCACACGCGTGCCGGCGCTGAGGTGAGACTGTTCGACTCAGCCGGCAAGCTGCTGGGTACGCGATTGGTGACGACGGGGGAGGGCTACGACTCGCAAAGTGTGCAGCCGGTGCATTTTGGTTTGGCTCGAACCGAGCGCGTGACCGTTGAAGTCACTTTCTTAGGGAAGGATGGACGCACGCGTCAACACGTTCGCAATGTCGATCCCGCGAAGTTTCTCGGCAGCTCGGTGGTGGTGAGGCAGAACTGAGATGAGGAATACATCGATGAGAAGGCTTCTGCTGTCACTCGTCTCGCTGGCTGTGGCCGCGCATGCCGGGCTTGCTCTCGGCGATAGCGCGGTGAAAGACGCTCCGGTCATCGTTCAATACAACGTAATGGTGCCGATGCGCGATGGCGTGCGTCTGTCCACCGACATTCATCGTCCGGCGGGCGCCGGCCGCTATCCGGTGATTCTGGTGCGCGATCCCTATAACAACGGGGCTGAGCCGACTTGGGTTGAGGCAGGGCAACGATGGGCGCGACGCGGTTACGTGTTCGTGCATCAGAACGTACGCGGGCGGGTCGATTCGGAAGGCGCGTTCTATCCCTACTCGGCGGAAGTGGCCGATGGTTATGACGCTCAGCAGTGGGCCGCGGCTCAAGAGTGGTCGAACGGCAAGGTCGGCACGCAAGGTCTGTCGTATCTGGCCTCGACACAATGGTTGAGCGCACATCTACGAGCGCCCGCACTCACTGCGATGGTGCCGACGATGACGCCTTTCAATTACTACCAGGATGTCGCGTATGTCGGCGGCGCGCTGTCGCTTGGCTCGCGTCTTGGCTGGGCTGCGTTGATGGGCTCGCGGACCAACCAAGAACCGCAACGAGATTGGCAACCGGTGTTGCGACACTTGCCATTGCAGACCATGGACACGGCGCTGGGCGTGTCATTGCCGCATTGGCGCGATTGGATTGCTCATCCCAGCTACGACAGTTATTGGCGGCAGTTCGACGTGGCGTCACGCGTCGGCGAGATCGAAGTGCCTGCTTTCAATATCGGTGGTTGGTACGACGTGTTCCTGCGAGGCACGTTGTCGAGTTACACCAATATGCGTAAACAGGCTCGCAGTGAACGTGCACGAGCTCATCAGAAATTATTGATTGGTCCGTGGCGACACACACCACAGCCGACGACCGCACTCGGCGAACTGGATTTCGGGTCCGATGCCCTGCCTGACTTGGAAGGGCTGCATGCGCGCTGGTTCGACTATTGGCTGAAGGGTACCAATGACGGCTTCATCGACGAGCCGCCGGTACGGATCTTTGTGATGGGCGAGAACCGGAGGCGTTCGGAACAGGAATGGCCGTTGGCTCGGACTCAGTACACGAATTATTACTTCCATAGCAAAGGTCAGGCGAATGGTGTGGCCGGCGATGGCGTGCTCGAGGCGCGCAAGCCTGCATCCGATCAGCCTGTCGATGAGTTTGTTTATGACCCGCTGAATCCGGTGCCCACACTCGGTGGCAACCTGATGTTCAAACCGACGCCGGCAGGGCCGTACGATCAGGCCGCGCTCGGAGAACGCGACGACGTGTTGGTGTTTACCTCCGCGCCTTTGTCTCGCGATCTAGAGGTGACTGGCCCGGTCACCGTCACGCTGTACGCGGCGTCTTCCGCTAAGGACACGGATTTCACTGCGAAGCTGGTCGACATCCACCCGGATGGCAAGGCGTACAACATCGCGGACGGCATCGTTCGCGCGCGCTATCGGGAGTCGTTCGAAAAGCCCACGCTGCTGAGCCCGGGCCGCGTCTACCAGTACTCGATCGATCTCTGGGCGACCAGCAACGTGTTCAAGCAAGGGCATCGAATTCGCGTCGATATCTCCAGCAGCAATTTCCCGCGCTTCGATCGCAATCCCAACACGGGCGGTGAGTTCGGAGTAGAGACGCGGATGCAGAGTGCTACGCAGACCATTCATCACACCCGAAAATATCCATCGCATATCACGCTGCCCGTGATTCCGAGATAGCGCCGACAGTCGTTTAACTGTCTCGCCGAGTGGGATTGGGTGATGTCGCGGTCAGATCTTATAAGAAATAGTTGCGGGCTTACGCCAACGGCGAGTATCGATCATTTGGGCCTTTTGCCCATGCGCCGCTCATTCAAGCGTTCGACCATCGCTTCGACTTGCGACTGTACTTCTATATGCCGGCCGGCGCGTATGCCGGCGATGGTGTTGTTGCCCTGAGAGATCACATACCGATGCCATACTGAATCGCTGCCATCGGGCGCGGGGGCGCGCACGATTTCATCGATGCGGAAAGGTTGCTCGATCGAGAAGGTTCCAAGTTTCATCATGAGTCAATCAGTGGGGTCTTCAGCTCTGCAGCGCGATGGTGAATGCGCCGCGCCGGGCAAGCTCGATGAAGCTCTGCAGCTGTGAGTGCATCGAAGCTTCGGTGCTGGTTCCGCTGCCAGCTTGTAGTTGGCTGTGCTTACGAAGCATGGCGGAGATGAACGGCGAGCGTTTCGCTCCGGCCAGCGCCACCGACCAATGTTCGGAGTCGTGCGCTTCGACCCGCTTGCGATCCTGACTGTCGCCGGGCTGATAGTCATGTTTGATCGGATTGAGGCGCGCTCGCTGGCCTTGCTGGGGCAGATACGTGGTTCCTGCCGGCTGCCAACCGAACGTTTGGCCGAGCTCGACAATGAAATTCCAATCCGGCAAGGCGCAGCTGAACTCGCGGTCACCGGCGCCGAACAACACCACCATCGGCCCTGCGTGCTGGGCTTCGAGATGAGGAGGGCGCGGTCGCAATTTCACTGCCGTTGTCACTAGGCCATCACGGCGAGACGAGCCGTTGGCGTCATGCCTACTCGTAACGGTCTGAACAGGTGCTGTGCCGGTCCGCGTACCGAGCGCGTCACGTGTGAATATCCCAGCAGTTCGCCGTCATCCAGCAGAATGCTCTGCATGACTGTCACGCCCCAGAATATTTCTCCGCCTGGGCGGCGTCGCCAGCCACGCTGCGTGTCCACACCGTATTCAGCTGCGATGAATAAGTGGCGCGCGGGCACATGTAGTGCGACATCGTCCGGCAGATAGAACTGAGACATATGGCGACTCAACACGCCAGGGTCGTAAGACCGCGCGCGCGGCAGGCGGTCGTGCCAGGAAATCACGATGCCGGTGGCATCGAGAATCGCGATGGCGCAGCGATCGTTACGCTCCAGGGTGCCGAGCTGAATCTGCTGGCCTCGGGCCCACAGCAAGCGCCGCCGCCAGTCTGTGCTGTCGGGCGAATCGATGCCTGAATTCAAGGTGTTGGGAATAGTCCAGTGGCGTGCACTGGTGCGTCGCTGGGGCACGCCGCTGGCTCGAGCCAAGGCGCGCCGAACGCCCCGATGCAAGCGATGAATGTCCATGAAGGTCTCCAGCGTAGGGGTGACAGGCAGGGAGATGACTCCATGAGCTGCCGGCAGTGTGCGCTCGATCGGTGCGGATAGATACATAAATCGCGAATAAAGCGCCAATTAAAGGCTTGGGCGCGGCAATTACTCGGATTCCTACTCGACGACAGCCAAGCAGGTTGCCGCGAACCGGAGTAGGCTGCGCGCCCCTTCTTCGAACTGCGACGACACTATGAATTGGACGATGGCGGAGAGTAACTGGGCTCAGTTCCAAGGCACGGTGAAGGCGCGCTGGCTCAAGCTTGGCGAGGAGCAATTACGCGAGATCGCAGGCAAGCGGGCGTCGCTGCTCAGTACGATTCAACAGGTTTACGGCATCGAACGCGGCGAGGCGGAACGTGAGATCCGCGCCTTCGAGGCACGTAACAAGAATTATCGGCCGAAGTAACCGGTCGGCATATTTACTATCTTAAGATGATCGAAGCGCGCACACTGAGTGCGGGGACGGTTGATCGTGCCAGGTGAAGATATGAAACACCCACATCGTCCAGCGGCATTACATGCCGCACTTCGCTTCGTGATCACGAGCGAGATGCCGGCGGAACACAAAGCCACTTTGATCGAAGTGCTGACGCAGGCTATTCGTGACGACGAGGCCGCTGAACTGCATCGTCAGGCTGCTGCCCGGGCGCAAGGCGAATGGCAGGAGCAAGAGATCGTGGAATTGAAATCCTTCTTGCACGGTCAGACGGCCCGAAGCTGGCAACACGCCGACGAGTGTGTGATGCAGATCGCGACACGCTTGCATCGAGATCCCGCCGCGGTTCGGCTCAAGGCCACCGAACTCGGGTTGGGTACCGCCGTGGATTATCGATTCGTGCGGCAGTTCAAACTGACCCGCGACGAGTAAGCAGCTGACTGACGATCAGGGCCGCGCGTGCTTGGCCAAGAATGAATCGAGACTGTTGGCAAATGCCTGACGATCTCGTTGATTCAGGGCGCTAGGCCCACCCGTCGCAACCCCGCTACCGCGTAACTCATCCATGAAGTTGCGCATCGACAACCGCTCGCGGATGTTGTCCTTCGTGTACAGCTCGCCTCGCGGGTTCAAGGCATGGCCCCCTTTCTCGATGGCCGCTGCCGCCAACGGAATATCGGCGGTGATCACCAAGTCCCCAGCCGCGAGCATTTCGACGATGCGTTTATCTGCCACGTCGAATCCCGAAGGCACCTGCACCGAACGAATGTACGGCGACGCCGGCGTTCGTAACGCTTGATTCGCCACCAACGTCACCGGCACGCTCCTGCGCTCGGCGGCACGAAACAAAATCTCTTTGATCGCGCCCGGACAGGCGTCTGCATCCACCCAAATCTGCATCGGACCCCTCGCCGAACCACTATTCGACGTTCGTGATCCTATCCGAAGCGGCGCGAGCCTGGATGAGGACTTCGCGATCGTTCAGGGTGACGTGCACTTTGGGGTCGCGAGAGATGAAGCGGATGAAGGGCATGAAGTCGTCGGCGTCGAATGTGCCGGTGATGCGGCGGG
>NZ_JAEUPY010000078.1 GCF_016790065.1 Steroidobacter sp. | reverse complement strand
GGATCTTCGAGTCCGGCACTGTACAGCCCGCGCGGCCGGTGATATTTGAAACTGCGCCCGATGACGTCGACCCCGTTGGCAATCAACGCCGACGCAAGCGTATCCCCGGGATGACCTTCGAAACATCGGCCGTTGAAGCTGAATCCAAGCGTCCGCGTCCGATCGATGAGCCCGCCGGCGCGCAGCCGGTAGCCATGAGCCGTCATGTCATCTCTCCGCTCGGCGCCACTAGCTGTTGGAACTTGGCGACCGCCGTGATCCGATGCGTCACGGTGTCACGCATCACCTCGAACCACTGACCGCAACCGGCGGAGCAGCACCACTGCTCGCAATGCATTCCCTTGGGGTTGGCTCGCATGAACAGGTAATCGGTCCACTGCACATCGTCGACGCTCTCGGCCGGGCGAATCAGACCCGCCTCGCCGCCATAGACGAGCTCATCTTCGGCACGCAGCTCACGACAATGAGGACATCGAATCAGAATCACGAACGTCCCCTATCAATGAGCAATGCCCGCGGCGGCGCCTTCATCCACCAGCCGGTTGCTTCTGAATCGTTCCAAGCCAAACGGCTGGGCGAGCGCGTGCTGCTTGCCGGTGGCCAACGCGTGCGCCAGTAGCAAACCGCCGGCCGGGATGGCCTTGAAGCCGCCAGTTCCCCAGCCACAATTGATGTAGAGGTTGTCGATAGGGGTGGGGCCCAAGATCGGCGAGCTGTCCGGCACCACATCGACGATGCCGGCCCAATGCCGCATCAGCCGCGCCTGTGCGAACATGGGGAACATCTCCACCACCGCGGTCAGCGTCTTCTCGATGGTCGGGAAGTTGCCGCGCTGGCCGTAGGACTGGTACAGATCGAGCACACTGCCCATCACCAACTCACCTTTCTGCGTCTGATTGACATAGACGCCGGTCGCTGGGGACAGCACCACGTGATCGAGAACGGGTCGCAGCGGCTCGGACACCATCGCCTGTAAACAATGGCTGGTCACCGGCAATCGAAAGCCCGCCATGTTGGCGATGACGCTCGAATGCCCCGCGACCGCGACGCCGACCGTTGCACACTCGATGCGGCCTCGGTTGGTTTGGACGGCTACGATCCGATTGCCGCGTTTCTCGAGGCCCACCACCTCGCAGTGCTGCACGATATCCACACCGCGATCGCTGGCGGCGCGGGCATATCCCCATGCCACCGCATCGTGACGAATCGTGCCACCGCGGCGCTGCAGGAACGCCCCCATGATGGGATGACGAGCGCTGCTGCTCATGTTCAACAGCGGCAACATTTTCTGGACAGCGGCCGCGTCGATGACTTCGCCGTCGACGCCATTGCACGCCATCCAATTGGCCTTGTGATGCGCCGATTCCAGCTGATGCTGATTGTGAATCAACGTCATCCAACCCCGCTGCGACAGCATGATGTTGAAGTCGAACTCGACTGCGAGTGCTTCGTAGAGCCTCAGTGCCAGATCGTACAGCGCAGCACTCTCGGCAAACATGTAGTCGGAGCGAACGTTGGTAGTATTTCTGCCGGTGTTGCCGCCGCCGATCCAACCCTTCTCCAGCACCGCGATGTTGGTGATGCCATGTTCCTTGGCCAAATAGTAGGCAGTGGCGAGACCATGACCGCCGCCGCCAATGATCACTGCATCGTACTGACGCTTGAGCGTGGCATCGCGCCATGCTGTACGCCACCGCGTGTTTCCACGCAGGGCATGACCCATCAAGCTCGCGAACGAATATTTCCGCATCTATCCAAGCACCCGTCACCGGGCGCCAAAGATAGTGGTTGTCCGTCAGGATTACCTTGGGCCCAGGGTACGACTTTCTTGGAGTTCCAGCTGCCGATCAACGCGATCGATGAGTGCGCTTCGCATCAACCGGTCTCATCCCGAAATGGCGACGAAACGCCGTGGCGAACGTCGACGGATGCGAATAGCCGACCGCCTCACTGGCCCGATCCACGCTCCAATGC
>NZ_JAEUPY010000032.1 GCF_016790065.1 Steroidobacter sp. | reverse complement strand
AACAACATCGGCCGGAACAAGTGGATCGCTTCGCCCAAGGCTCCATCCATGCCGGCGAGCAAATTCACGTCCTCGGCGAGCTGCGCCAGGTGGCGCATCTCAGCTGCATGTCGTGGGCTGCGCTTCACCCATTCTCGAAGTGCACTCACGTCCTGCTCGGTCAACGCCCCCGTTTCCAGTTGCGCGATCCACGCGCAAGCCTCGCTGGTGATCGCGTCGTCGATGCTCATGTCCAGGTAGTACCCGGAACGGGCAAAATCCTCTAGCGCTCCCCGACCAAGCTCGCCAGCTGCCTCGAAGCCGCCCCCTGGCCCGGCGGGTGGCGAAAACAGACGCCACTGATGGCCTCTAGCCACCCAGTGCAGCGGCATCTCAGGGCATACTGCGGCACGCGTGACACCCCCGCCCTGGCCAAGGAACGGATCGCAGATGAGAAAGCATATCGGCCCGACACTGCTCTTCCTCTGGAGCGGCATCGTCGTTGCGGTTGCCGTCAACATTCTTTCAGAGGAGCTGAAAGATGTGCTGTTGAGCCACCTACCCCTGGTTGCCGTCGGCCTCATCGTTGCCGCCGGCACGAGCACGCTGATCTTTCGTGAATGGCGCTCGCGGGAAAGCCTCGAGGACTTTGAGTTTCTGGTACCCACCGCGGAACTCACCCCGGCACACGTTGGCTTCGAGGTGATCAAATCCGGCCGACGCACCGACGCTCTGCGTCGCCCGTATTTCCCGTTGGCATATATCCATCGATCTGCCGTTCCTTATGACGAACGGGATCTCGACCCCGTTGCTACGAGGTACGACGAGGAGGCACTCCTGCAGATGCTCCGCCGCGGCGAAAGCCTGCTGCTCATTGGCGGACACACCTCAGGAAAGACCCGCACGCTGTACGAAGTCATCAAGCGGCTACCGGATTTTCACGTGGTCTCGTTGCGACGAGACGCGATGCCTGGAGAGCGTGCGCTGCAATTGCTTCGGGATCGGAACGTGCTGTGCCTGCTGGACGATCTGAATCACTATGCGGACGCACGCATCGATATCGCCTCGGTCTTCAAACGAATGCGCCAGATGGCACCGCGCCTGGTACTTGCCGCCACGTGCCGCGACGGTCCGGAGTTGTCGAAGGTCGAGCTGGAAGCGTCCACGTTACAGCGAGTGGCTGAGTCCTTTCAGCACCGCTTGATTCTCAGGCGTCCAGACGCCCAGGAGAAGTCGAGACTTCGAGCGCTGCTGCACCAGGCTGATGACCGAGACTGTGCGACGCTCGGCGAAATCTGCATGAGTGAAGCGTTTGATCTGATGCGACGCCGGTTCGACGGTCTCGACTCACCGGCTCGAGATTGTTTTCGCTCACTGCAGCTGCTGTCGGCCGGGGGGATCGAGCCACTGTCTCATCGACGCCTCGAAACGGTCCTCTCGGGCGTCTTCGATCGACCGATTCGGGGCTCGGCGTTGCGCGACCAACTGCGCGCGCTCGAGCGCCTGGGCTTGATCGTGTCACGTGGCGATGCCGATCCCGTCAGAGCGGAACCGGCCTACCTGTCTGGAGAGGAGGGAGCCTGGTATTTCGGCAGCGACCCGCACGCCTCTCTCGACAAGCTGTCGAGCTGCCTGTTGAACAGCAAAGATGCCGCAGGTTTGAATGCACTGGCGTTGACCTGGGCCTCGAGTGGCCATGAGCCCTCAGCCATTGCGTGCTGGGAACAGCTGATCGCACAGTGCAGTGCCGACGACGATCCCGAGGAGTTTGCGAGGGCGCTGAACAATCGCGGTATCTCCGCAACGCGCAGAGCCGATTTCCAGGCTGCCGTGCAAGATTTCACCGCGGCCCTGAACGTAGCACCGAGTCACGGCCAACAAGCGCTTCGGGCCTTGGCATTTCGCGGCTTGTCAAAACAGCGATTGGGCGATCATCACGGGGCGATCGTGGACCTTCAAGGTGTGCTGGACCACCCTGACCCGCCTGCGGCGCTGCTGGGGGACGCCTTGCGCGCCCTCGGCTCTTTACTATCCGACAGTGAGCCACAACGCGCGCTCGGCTATCTGACCAAAGCCATCGAATTGCCTGGGGCACCAGCGGCAGTCGTCCACCGAGCGAGGTTCGACCGGGCGCATTTCAGGTCGCAGCAGGATGATCT
>NZ_JAEUPY010000556.1 GCF_016790065.1 Steroidobacter sp. | reverse complement strand
TCTTTGTCGGCGTAGAACCGTTTCGAGTCTTGTTCGCTGGCGATGAGCCGGAGAATGGATCGAACGAACTGTATCTGAGCGATCTCGTTTCCGACCCCACCGTGCTGACGACAGCGACCGAGGGTAACTGGCGGCTGCGGGGCTTCAAGGCGTCGCAGAATGGCGCGACCGTCGCGTATCGGCGCGAAGATCAAACCAATGCTGCCCGAGTCGATCTGGGGTTCGTGCGAATAGCCACTACGATTCAACGAAGCACGGTGCCGGTGCCGGCGGGCGCGACGCTGCCGCTCGATGTCGACAACGCCGATCAGTTCATCGTCAGTCCGGATGGTCAGTGGATCGCGCTGATCGCACGTGTGGGCAGCGTCGACTCGGTGTACGTCTACAACGTCACGACCGGGACGGCACTGAGCAAGGTCAGTCCGGCCAACACAGTGTTCGCCAGTCACCTGCGGTTCTCCTACGACTCGCGGAATTTGTTTTTTCTTGCGTCACCGGTGGCTGGTGGCGGCGCTAAGTCGCTTTATACGGTGACAGCAGCGGGGCCGAGTGCGACTGTGCCCGTGTCCGCGATCAGCGATCCCGCGACCACGGACGATGTGTTCGACTTTTCGATCTCTCCCAACCAGCTGTCGATTCTGATCAATGCCAATCGCAACGGGCGTCAGGCGCTGTTCTATATCGATGCACGCCAATTGCAGGCCGAGACTCAGGTGAGCCACTCGCTGGCCTTCGGTGAATCGATCAGCGCCAGCACCATCTCATCCATAGGCGGCACGATCGGCAGTGGCATGGGGCAGCGGGTGGGTTACACGGTGCGTACCGCGATACAGACGACGCGTGCGTACGTTGCAGAGATCTCCACAACTCCGAATCCTCGCGAGGTGGCGACGGCTGCGGAAGTGGTCGGGCTGCGTCCTGACGATGACGCGCTGTTGTATACCAAGAGCGGTCAGATCTACGAGCGCGATCTGGACACCGGCGCTGACGCAATCGTCGCGGCCGGTGGCACGGCCTGGTACGACTCGACAGGAAATATCTTGCTGGTCCGGCAGGCGCAGTTCTCGGGAAGCACGCCGTATCCGGTACTTGCTGTGACCACGCGGGGTGCATTCGGCACTACTGATGCCGTCGGTACACCGGCGCAAGCGGCTCGCCTGAATGAGGTGAGTGGCTTCGATAGAGGCGTGACAGTGTTGGCCGAAGGGCCGCCGGGAGGCTCGACGCCCACCAGAGCTCGGGTCGCGCTGGTGAATGGACTGGCACCCGACAAGCTGCTTTATCTCAGCGATTTCCCATCGCCGCTGCAACTCACATCGTCCACTGCGCTGGTGGTTACTCGCTAAAAAAAACAGCCCGGCAAAGCATTGCTCTGCCGGGCTGTGTCAGTGGGTCGAAATCGACGATCAGAAGTTGGCGCGCACTCCCAGCGTGAAGTAGCGGCCGACGATATCGAAGTAGGGCGAGTTCAACGCAGCCAGTGCCGGCTCCTTGTCGAACACGTTCTGCACGCTGCCGTAAACCGTCAGCTTGCTCTCACCCAGCGGGATGTATGTGCGCAGGCCCAAGTCGACATACGTGCGGCTGGCGATGTTGTTGTTACCCACGCCCGAGAGCACGTTCGAAGGCGCATAGCCGCCGCCGTCCAGGTAGCGAGCACGCAGGTCGCCGCCGATGAACTCGCTTTCATAAGCGAGCGTCACCGAACCGCGCCACTTCGGAACCAGGAAGGTGGCTTGCGAACCGAGGTAGCCCGCACCTTCGATGGTGATGATGCCGTTGTCCACCGCGAGCGTGTCGACGTAGTTCGCCAAGCCGCGCACCGTCACTTGGCCCGGGCCGACGTCGAAGCGGTACGAAGCCTCGAGGTCGAAGCCCTTGTTGACGAATTCCGCGATGTTGATGTACGTCGCGTTGATCTCGGTAATCACACCGCCGGTGCGAGTGATCTGGTTACAGGCCGACTGATTGCCTTGCTGATAACAGCTGTTGACGATCTGCTGCGCGGTCAAGGTCGTGATCACATCCTCGATCTTGATGTGATAGTAGTCCAACGACACTTCCAGGCCGGGCACGAACGACGGCGAGTACACCGCACCGACGGTCAGTGTGTCGGCGATCTCTGGGTCGAGCGCGGTGCTGCCGCCGGTGAACAGAGTCACTTGAGTGGTGGACGCCGGAGTCTGCGAAACGTCCTGCACGTTGGTGAAGAACGTCGATGGCGACGAGAACAATTCCGTCAGGTTGGGCGCACGGATGTCGCGAGAGCGAGTGGCGCGCAGCTTGAAATCGTTCACCAAGTGCCAGGTGCCGCCGAGCTTCCAGGACCAGATCGAGCCGCTGGTGCTGTAGTCGGAAATGCGCGCGGCACCGTTGAAGTTCAGCGATTGCACCAGCGGCTTGTCGGCCAGCAGCGGAATGGCTACTTCGACGAAGCCTTCGGTCACGTCGTTGCCGATCTTAGAAATGTTCTCTCCGTTGATGGTGGCGAAATTGCCGGCCAGCGAGTTGGCATCGTAAGTCGAGCGGAACTGTTCCTTGCGATACTCGATACCGGTGGCGAACGACACTGGCTGGTTCCACAGCTCGAACGGCTCGCCGCTCAAGATGATGCCGGCGGTATCCAGCCAGGTTTCATCGATGGCATGCCAATCGGCCGTGACGTAATCGACCGCCGCCTGGCTGGCGCGGCCCGAGCCGAACAAGTTCAGCGGTCGGCAGGCCGTGGTCGGATCGGTCAACGCGATTCGGCACACCGGCGAGCCACCCGGGCCGGTCACGGCGTCGATGGCGTTGAAGAAGTTCTCGGCCAGCGCCAGGTTCAGCAGCTTCATGTCCTGTTCCTGCTTGCCGCGGCCGTAGTAACCGTTGTAGCGCCACTTGCCGTCGGCGAATTCGCCGTCGAAGCCGATGGTGGCCTGCACCGCTTCGCGATCGTACTTGTAGCTGGCGAGCGCGACGTCGGTCACGGCGCGGCCCATGGTGAATGTCGTTTCACCTGCGCCTTGCACCAGTGCGCGTTGGGCCGGCGTCAGATTCAGGAATGGATTGTCGTAAGAGAAGGTCAGCTGCGTGATGGCCAGGTCCGGAAAATAGACGCGCTCATCTTTCACGTTGTTATAGATGAGCTCGGCCCACACTTTGACGTTGTCGGTCACATTCAGCGAGAACCGTCCCATCACGTTGGCGCGCTCGATGGGCGCCACCACGGAACGGAATTGATCGATGTTGTAGCCTTCGCCGCCGATCATCAAGTTCGGCGATCCGGCACGGCGCACGCCGTATTGGAACGGACGCAAGCTGCCGTCCGTATCGAAGGTCTGGCCGGTCAACACACCGGTGTTGATCAAACCGCCTTCGCTGCGACGAGCTTCATGCAGGTTGGCGGTCGGATACAGCAGGCCGTCGGTGCCGGGGAAGAAATTGGCTTCGCCGATGCGCGGGCGGCGCGTGCCGGGGATGATGCCATCATCTTTGAGATAGTCGGCACCGACCAACAGATGGGCACGGTCGTCGAACAGCTTGGTGCCGAACGAGGCTTCCACCAAGGTCTTTTCGGCGTCGCCGTGAGTGGAGCGGCCGCGTTGTACGCCGACTTCGACGCCTTCTCGGTTGTCATCCAGAATGATGTTGACCACACCGGCGACGGCGTCCGAGCCATAGGCAGCCGAAGCGCCGCCGGTGACCACGTCGATGCGCTTCACCAGCGAGTACGGCACGGTCTGCAAGTCGTCCGAGCTGATGTAGCGACGGTTATTGACCAGCACCAGGGTGCGCGACGCTCCCAAGCCGCGAAGATCGGCGGGCGTTTGGCCCGAAGAGGTCACGGTATTGGTCGAGGACGCCGACTGTGTGGAACGGAATTGCGGCAAATCGGTCAGCGTTGCTGCAATATCGGTGCGACCGGCCTGACGCAATTCGACTTCGCCCAACACCGTCGTCGGCGTCGGCGCGTCGAAACCGGCGGTGCTGATGCGCGAGCCGGAGACCACGACCACGTCGATCGTCTCTGAATTCTCCGTCGTGGACTGACCCGCGGCGGACTGGCCATACGCGGAACCGGCACATGCGATCGCGACGGCCAGCGCAACGGCGCTATGGCGGCGAACTCGCACTGAATAATCAACATCGTTTACTGCGACCATTGAAACCCCTTATTTCTTAGCTGCCAACCCAATCCCCAATCCCATCTGCAAGGCCGGAGTCACGACGCTTGGTCGCGCTCGGCGCTGCAGCCACTGCTTTTCAAAGTCACGCCGGGCTTGGCGCCCGTATGTCGACCCTCTGCGACCACCACCTGGCCGTTGACCACCACGTACTGAATGCCTTCAGCCGTCGCAGTCGGGTTCTGATAAGTCGCGCGATCTTGAATTCGGTCGTAGTCGAAGACAGTGATATCGGCCCACAAGCCGGTACGAATGGCGCCGCGATCGAACTGGCGCATCCGAGTGGCGGGCCACGACGTCATTTTCCGAATCGCGTCCGGCAACGTGAGCACGCCGCGCTTGCGGACATACTCGGCAATCAGACGCGGGAAATTTCCGTAGGAGCGTGGGTGAGGTAAGCCCAACGCGTCTGTCTCATTTAGTTTTGCACTTGCCGATGCATCGCTGCCGAGCGATACCCAAGGAGTACGCAACGCTGTTTCGATGTCCTTTTCATCCATCATGAAATACAGCGCCATGGCGCGATTCGGCTGTGCTTCGATCACGATGTCCCAAGCCACGTCGGCCGGATCGCGCTTCAGCGCTTTGCCGATGGCCGCCAGACTTTGGTTGTGGAAGCGGTCGTATTTGGGATTGAACGCGTTCGCCAGTACTACGCGATCCCAACCGCCCGAGGAATGCACCAGGTTCGACCAGCCGGGCATCGAGCCCGCCGCGACTTCGCGCTTCAAGCGCTCACGCACCTTGGGGCTTTTGAGTTTTTTCAAACCTTCTTTGAGGCCGCCTTCGAACACCCAGCTCGGCACGGTGATGTCGAGACCGGTGCCGCCAGCTTCATAGAGATACATGTCCGCGGCGATGTCGACGCCTCGCTCGCGAGCGGCATCGACCTGCGCAATGGCTTGCGGCATGAGTTGATGCCAGCCGGGCTGATAGGCGCCTTTGAGATGAAAGATCTCGATGGGAATGCCGGCGCGTTCGCCGATTTCGATGGATTCGCCGATGGCAGTGAGCAGGCCGGCGCTTTCATCGCGCATATGACTGGCGTAGATGCCGCCGCAAGACGCTGCGACTTTCGATAGCTCGACCAGATCGTTGGTGGATTGAAAGCTGTCGGGCGGATAGATCAACGCCGTCGCCACGCCGATGGCGCCACCGCGCATCGCGGTTGCTACCAACGCTTTCATTTTTTCCAGTTGCTCGGGCGTGGGTGTGCCGGCGCCATCGCCCATCACCGCGACACGAGCCTGACTGGTGCCGTAATAGCTGCCGAAGTTGAGCGAAATTCCTTGTCGCTCCAACTGCGCGAAGTAGGCGGGGATTTCAGCGGCGGCCACCGGCGTGCCGCCTTCACCGGCAATGGCGGTGGTCACGCCTTGCAGGAGTTTGTTCTCGGCACGGCCCTCGGTCCGGAGCACCTCGCCGGACTGGTCCATCATGTCGATCCAACCCGGTGAAACGTACAAGCCGCGGGCGTCGATTTCTTTCCGGCCTTTGGCGGCGATCTTGCCGACCGCCGCGATGCGGCCGTTAGCGACCGCTACATCGGCATTGATCCAGGGATTACCGAGCCCGTCCAGCACTCGACCGTTACGAATGACAACGTCGTAAGTGCTTGAAGTGTCTGCGGCTTGTGCCGCTGCCAGCGTGAGAGTGCCGACCGCGAGACTGCTCAGGGTCGCCAGGGCCAATCGTTGCATCGAGCCTCCCACTGCAAAGGATCAACTTAGCATATACGGAGAAGAGTATCCTAATTAGAGAAATATTTGTCACTACAGGCGTGATGTATACATTTGGGCAGGATTTACAGCGTTGCTCGGCTCGGACGATCATGCGAGTCCTTGCAGTTGTCCGGCCCGGCTTGGTGAATCCCAAATGTTGGAAAACGCCGCGCAACGCGACGCTATCGAGCTGACTGCCCGCTTCGGTTCGGCACTGCTGGCAAGGCTGCAGGGCCCGGACTTCCTGGCCGCGTTGGCGGCGGGCTTGCAGCCCTTCGTGGCATACAAAAATTTCATTGTGTTCGGCTATCGAGAAGGCTTCTCCGCGGATCTGATCTTTACCAATCTGGAGCTGCCCGGTCTAAGCCGACAAATGCGGCCTTACACCGACGGGTTGTATCTGCTAGACCCGTTTTACATCGCCGACATGAGCCAGCATCGTCACGGGCTGCTGCAACTTGCCGAAGTGGCGCCGGACGATTTCGAGCAAAGTGAATTTTTTCTGACCTTCTACGCAGCGGTCGATGTGCTCGATGAGCTGCACTATGTGGTGCCGTTGTCGCCGGGGCGCTCGGTGCACGTGTTCATCGAGCGTGAATTGCCAGGTCCCAAATTCTCTGCAGCGGAGGTCGAGACACTGACGGCGCTGGAGTCGATCGTCACGACGGCCATTCGTGCCCATTGGCGCTGGCGAGACGGCGTGCTGCCGCAGCGCTCGACTTCGCCCATTCAATCGGCGGGCGGCATCGATGGCGTCATTCGGAACATGAAGCCTGGCGAGTTGACCGAACGCGAGGTCGAAGTGATCGGCCTGTCCTTGCGTGGGCACTCGGCGAAACTGATCGCGCGTGAATTGGGCATCAGCGAAGCCACCGTCACCAATCACAAACGCAACGTGTACGAAAAGCTGGGCGTGCACTCCCAGAGTCAGTTGTTTTCGATGTTCCTCAATACCTTGTCCTCGGACGCGCCGGGCACATAGCAAGTTCTTGCTATGGCTCGCTGACAGCTGGGTGCCTACGGTGTGCTCAATCTGGCAGCCATCGAGGACATCGCATGTTGGTTCGAGCTACTCCGCCACTGATTGCACTCATCGTGGGCGCTTGCTTGAGTGGGCGCGCCACGGCACAGCAAAGCTCGGCTGCAGCGGATTCGGCGCAAGTCGATATGGCGTCGGTGGAAGAGGTGATCGTCACCGCTCGTAAACGATCCGAGCGCGAGATCGACGTGCCGCAATCGTTGAACGTCTTCAGCGGCGCCGCGCTCGAAGCCACTGGCGTGAGCTCGTTCGAGCAACTTCAGTATCGAATTCCCGGAGTGGCTGCAGTCAGCGGGCCGGGCAATCAAATTGCGATTCGCGGCATCAGCAACAATGCATCTCAGCGTGGCGGCGGACCGTCGACGGCGGTTCATCTCGACGGGGTCTACCTGCCGCGGCCGGAACTGGCGCTCGGCGAAGTGTTCGACCTCGGCCGCGTGGAAGTGTTGAAAGGTCCGGAAGGCACTCTGTACGGTCGCAATGCCACCGCCGGCGTGGTCAACTACATCAGCCGCGATCCCGGTGAAGAAATGGGCTTCGATGGTTTCATCGGCGCCGGCTCGAACAGCATGCTGCGCGGACAGGCGGGCGCAACCATCGTCGCTGGCGATCATGCGCGATTCAGGATCAGCGGCGCCAAACATCAGGACGATGGTTACACTCACAACTTGCACGCAGCGGGCGGCACCATCGACGGTCGCGACTATCAAGCGGCGCGCTTGCGAGGTGTGTTCGACATTTCACCTGCGGTCACGGCGACGTTGACCGGCCAGATCGTCGATGACACAGGCACGCTCGGTTACGGTGTGTCGGGCAATCCCGAAGCGCTCAACTATGTGAACTTTTTGGAACCGCCGCAGCGGCGCGACCAACGTCACATCCAAATCGACACGCCGCCTGAAGTGCGTCGGCGCGGCGGCATCGGCGCTGCGCAGATCAACGCCAGATTGGCCAACGACCTGGAACTCAAGTCGATCACCGGTTACGTGCATTACACCAGCCGCAATCGCTACGATGCCGATGGCTCAGGCGGCTTCATCGAGAACACGGAAGGCTCGGACAAGTCCGAGTTCTGGTCCCAAGAATTTCAGCTCAGCGGCAACGCGGGCGATAACGTGTCTTGGACGTCCGGTCTGTATTTTTCGCGGGAGCAGACATCGGGCGGTACGTTGGTGCTGGACTCAAATTTTTATCCGGTTGATTTGACGCCCTTCATCTACAGCGTGACCGAATTCTCGGCGGAGTCGCACAGTGAAGCGGTGTTCGGTGAGCTGACCTATGGGTTCCTGGAAAACTGGTCGATCGTTGGCGGTGCGCGCTACACGCGTGAGCGCATCAAAGGCTCGTCGAGCGGCGGTGACATCGATTTCGACACCTTCGAGCTGGTACCGTTCAGCGGTGCGGAGTCCGAGTCGTCCAGCCGATTTACACCCAAGGTCTCGCTGCAATACAAGCCGTCGCGAAACGCGACGCTGTACGCCAGTGCCACCACCGGCTTCAAGAGCGGCGGTATCAACTTCAATCCGCCAGTGAAGACCTATCGACCCGAAAAGGTCAGGGCATATGAAGTCGGTGCCAAGACATTGCTGCTCAATGGCGGATTGGAACTCACCGCGGCCGCTTTCCACTACGATTATCGCGATCTGCAGTTGCGGACAGTGGTAGGCAACCAAGCGCCCATTTCCAACGTGGCCAAGGCGACCATTCAAGGCGTGGAGTTCGGGATGTTGACTGCGCCGTTGGCAGGACTGACGGTCGATTTGAACGCCGCCTATACCGATAGCGAGCTAGAGGAATACTTTTCTCCGGCGACCGGTACGGATTTGAGCGGTATGCCGTTGCCGCTCGCTCCTGAGTTCAGCGGCACGCTCGGCACGCAGTATCAAGCGAACGTTGGCGGATTCTCGCTGACGGCACGCGCCGAGGTGAATCGGCAGGGCAGTTTGATTTTCCCGGCGCTGCAGGCACCCGCCATCGAACGTCGTGGCGCGGTGACGCTGGTCAACGCCAATCTGCAGTTGGGGCTCAGAGATGGGCGCACGTATATTTCCTTGCTGGGCAGAAATTTGACCGATCAAACGTACCTGTCCAACCGCAGCTATTCGGCAGGCTTCGCGGACATAGAAACCTACGCGGCCCCGCGAACCTACGAAGTGCGTATCGGCACTGCATTCTGAGGACGGATCTTGACCTCACTCATTCTCAACTGCGAGCGTGGCCGGTCCATCACGCTCGAGCCACGCAAGACGGCGCTGGCTTGTATCGACTTTCAGAAGGACTTTGTCGCGGCCGACGGCATGGCGGCATCGCGAGGCGCGTCGATGGAGTCTGTGAACGAAGCGATCCCGGCTGCGCAGCGAGTACTGATGACTGCCCGCAACGCCGGCATCTTCGTGTTTCATACCCGAGAGGTTTATGCCCCCGATCTATCGGATCTGAACGCGTATCGAAAGCGGAATGACAGTGCGGTGGGCGCTGCCGGTCCATTGGGCCGTTTTATGATTCAAGGCGAGCGCGGCAGCGACATCGTCGCATCCATGCAGCCCGCGCCCGGGGAGCCTGTGATCGACAAAGCTGGCTTCAGTGCCTTTCATCAAACCAGTCTCGATACCATCTTGCGCACCCGAGGTATTGAAGTGCTGCTGCTCACTGGAGTCACGACGCAGTGTTGTGTGGCTTCGACTCTGCGCGCAGCGGTGGACATCGGTTATAGCTGCGTGTTGTTGAAGGATGCCTGTGCCGCATACGATCCGGCCGATCACGAAGCGACGGTTCGAGTCATCTATAGCGAGAACGACACATTCGGTTGGGTGAGCGACTCGCGCCGGTTCATGATGTCTGTTGCTGACCGACACTGACTCATTGCAGGTCGATGCCGGGATACCAACCGCTGCGGGCCAGAAATGCCTGGGCGTCGCTCATTTCGAGAATGTCTCGAAACGCTTGGCGCTTGTCGACGGCGCGTTGGTAGTACGACTTGGCGATGCGATAGCCGACCCAGTAGCCCAAGTCAGCCCCTTGTTCCAGCGTGCTGTTGTCTACCCAGTGAGATAGATCGGTGCTGTCCTGATCGGCAACGAAGTCGGTTTCAATTTGCTTTTCGCGCCCGCGGGTGAGGGGGCCGAAATGGGTGTAGCCCGTTTTGCCTGACGTGAGTTCGGCCGCGAACTCGGCGGCGCCTTCCAGAAGAGAGCGTTGCAGTACGGTGTGTTGCGCTTCGTTCTCGTGTCCGGCGGTCTGTTGAATATGTGCGTACTCGTGCGCGATCACGTGTACGAATCGATCTTCGAGATTGGGATTGAACCAAGTCACGGCGCACAGCGCTTCGAGTCCGATCTGTAATCCCGTGGCGGGGTAACCCACGCCCACCGGCTTGCCACGGCCGACGACGATGGTGATCGGTGGAATGCGAGCTTCGGGATACAACCGAACCAATTCACGTAGCGAGCTTTCGACGCGCTCGCGCACGCGCGGCAGGACCTGCACGCAACTCTTGGCATCTGTATAGAGTTGCGGTTTCTTAGCCAGCGACTCGGCGAGGTTCGTCGCAGTCAGATGGCGGATCTTTACGAACGTATGCAGTCCGCTCGTGCCGACATCCAGATAGTCGCGTTGGATCTGTTCTACGGTCGGATGGCCGTTGGCCGCGTCGTAAATTCTGTAGAAGCGCTCGACATCCTCAGTCTGAATCTCGGGGCCTGTCGCTGTGTTCGCCTGCGCTCCGCAGGCCAGGGTACTCAGCAGGATGGCCAGCGCCGATCGCTTCATGGGTCGCTCCGTTTGACCGATGTCCTGGTGCAATCATACGGTGAGCATGGTTCTCATGCGACCGCCGAGTAAGCACCGGAGCCAGCAAAAACAGCACCAGCGCCAAGGCCAACGCGATGACGCCGAGGCGTGTATAGACATTTGCAAACGCCTGTATCGGGGACACGCCCGCGTCGTTCTGCGAGGTGAGTTGTGCAACCAGGCCGGAGATGTAACTGGACGCGGAGTAGGCGAGGAAGAATGCGCCCATCATCACGCCGACGATGCGTCTAGGTGCGAGCTTGGTGACAACGGACATGCCCACGGGTGCAAGGCATAGCTCGCCGCACGTCATTAAAAAGAAGTTCAACACAAACCAGCCGAGCGCGACTTTCGCGCCCGGTTCGGTGCCGTTCAGGCCCAGCGTCAGCACCAGGAACGCGAGCCCAACTTGTAACAGCGCCAGACTGAACTTCAGCGTCGCGGAAGGTTCGCGGCCACGGCGGCCAAGATGGAGCCACAGCGCGCTGGCAACCGGTGCCAGCAGCAGGATGAAAATGGGCGGCAGCGACTGAAACATCGATGCTGGCACAGTGAAGCCGAAGATCGTGCGATCCACCAGGCGGTCGGCAAACACCGCCAGCGAGCTGCCCATCTGTTCGTACAGTGCCCAGAAACCAATCGTGAACACGATGAGTGCCGCGCACACCAGCAAACGATCGCGCTCCACCGGATTGCAGCGGGAGAGGGAGTAATACAACACCCCGAGACCGGTAACGATGCCGAACACAGTCAGCATCGGGCCAACGACCTGTCGGTTGTTCAAGAGCAGCCAGGCGGCAATGACCAGCGCGACCGAACTCGCGTAGATCAGTAGTTCGCGGCTGAGGCCGGCAATGACAGGTTCGCGTAGCCATGCTGGGTTCGGTGGATCCGCTAGGCCGTGCAGATGACGCTGGCCTCGCAGAAATGTGAATAGCCCCGCCAGCATGCCGATGCCCGCCAGACCGAAACCATAGCGCCAGCCGTACGTCTGCCCGATCCAGCCGCACAACAAAGGCGCGGCGGCACCGCCGAGGTTGATGCCCATATAAAAGATGGTGAAGCCCGAGTCGCGACGCGGATCGTTCGGTCCGTACAGCGCGCCGACCAGCGTGGACGCATTGGTTTTCAGGAAGCCGACACCGACGATGATGAAGGCCAGCGACGTGTAGAAGATTTGCAGGGACACCGCATCTCGAGCGACGGCGCCGGCCGCTGTACCGATCTGCGTAGCCGGCGGACCTTCGACAGCGATTCCCAAATGCCCGATCACCAGCAGGATGGCGCCCAACGTTACCGCCTTGCGCGCGCCCAGATAGCGGTCGGCGATGGCGCCGCCCAGCACTGGCGTCATGTAGACCAGTGCCGTGTAGGTGCCGTAGATCAAATAGCTCTCGCCTTCGGAGAACAGGAAGTGCTGCATCAAGTAGAAGATCAGCAGCGCCCGCATGCCGTAGTAGCTGAAGCGTTCCCAGAGTTCGGTGGCGAAGCAGACATACAGTCCGCGCGGATGTTGAGACGGCATGGGGACTAAGACGCGGCCGGTGGCGGATTCCCCAACGGATTGTGCCTATTCGAGTTGAGGATGGGGCGCTGGGCTGCGTCTAAGGGGGTCGTTCGCTATGCTCTGCTGACCTTCCTGGGTATGCCGCCGTCATTCATGAAAAACCTGCTGTGCGCTGTTCTGGCCGGAATCGTTGTGTTGCCGGCCTTCGACGCGGGGGCTGATCCCGTCGCGATGGATGCCGCGGTCTACGCGCGAGCCGAGGCGTTGCTCGGGCCGAATCTGGAACCCAAGGTGCGCAATGTGTTCGTGGTGCCTCACTGGCTCGGCAGCAGTGACGAGTTCTGGTACGAGCGCCAGCTGAAAAGCGGCTCCGAGATGGTCGTGGTCGACGCGGCGACTGGGCGCACGCGCGCACCTTCGGCGACTGAGCTGGACACGATCAAGCAAGTCAAAGCCGACCAGGCGCCGTCCGACAGCAACATCCTGTTGGCATCGAGCGGCGACCGTGGCGTATTCGTGCAGGAAGGCAATCTGTGGGTGACGGCCAAATCGACGGGCGCGCCGCGTGCGTTGACGACCGATGGCTCAGCGAACGCTGGCTATGGCATCTGGCCGGATGCATGGTCCGCCAACTACGTGCATCGAGAACGCAGCGGCAAAGATCCGCAACCGGTGGGCGCCGAGTGGGCGCCGGACTCTCGCACCGTGCTCGTGCCCTACATCGATCAGCGCCATGTGGCGGCGTATCCGTTCCTCGAGTCGGTGCCCGTCGATGGCAGTTTCCGGCCCAAAGTGCATCCGGTTCGGATCGCGCTGGTGGGCGAGAAGCCGGCGACGTTCGAGTGGCGCCTCATCGATACCGACACCGGCAAGTTGCGACGAGTGGACCTGCCTTACGACAAGCTGCTGGAACTGCAGCAGGACATGACGGCATTCCGTGATGTTTGGTGGAGCAAGGACTCGAAGCGGCTGTACTTGGTGGCACACGGCTCCAACATGGAGTCCGCGTCCTTGTTCGAGATCGAGGTCGCGACCGGCGCCTCCAGGACGGTGATTCAAGAGAGCGTGCCGCCACGCACGGATCTGAATTCGACTTCCTACAACCCAGTGAATGTTCGTGTGGTTCGCGATGGCCGCGAAGCCATCTGGTTTTCTCAGCGCGACGGCTGGGGACATCTGTATCGCTACGATGTCGCGACCGGCAAGCAGCTGAATCGGATCACCACCGGCAAATGGCTGGTGCGAGACATCATCGACATCGATGAGCAGCGCGGTGTCATCTTCTTCACCGCGAGCGGCAAGGAGGGCGGCAATCCCTATTACCGCTATCTATATCGAGCCAACTTCGATGGTTCGAATCTGAAGTTGCTGACGCCCGAGAAGGCAGACCATTTGTTGGCGCCGAACCGGCGCTTCGTGCTTTCGCTCGATGGCATCACCGCACACCCGGCAGTCTCGCCGAGCGGCAAGTATGTGGTTTACAACTTCTCTCGCGTCGACGAGCCCACGCGCTTGGCGATTCGTCGCGTGTCGGATGCGGGTTTGGTGGCTGAAGTGGAGCAGGCGGACGCGACCGAACTTTACGCGGCCGGCTGGCGCCCGCCCGAAGAGTTTGTGGTCAAAGCGGCCGATGGCGTTACCGATCTGTGGGGCACCCTCTACAAGCCCAGCGACTTCGATCCCAAACGTAAGTACCCGATCATCGATGCTCAATATGCGAGTCCGTTGATCGCCGTCGTGCCGAGACATTTCTATGGCGCGTATCGCGGCCGACAGCCCATCGCGCCATCGTCGTATGCCGAGCTCGGCTTTATCGTCGTCTCCGTCGATGCTCGCGGCACGACGTTTCGCTCGAAAGCGTTCACTCAGGCGACTTACGGCAAGTTGAATCGCATCGGCCTCGAAGATCACATCGCGGCGATCAAAGCACTCGCCGCTGAGCGTCCGTACCTCGATGCCGATAGGGTCGGCATCGTCGGGCACTCTTATGGCGGCTTCGCTGCACTTCGCGCGATGCTGGAATTTCCAGAGTTCTTCAAGGTCGGCATCTCCAGCGCCGCGATGGTCGACACTCAAGGCATGTATGCCGACTATCACTGGTCCGCATTTCAGGGCCCGCCCGTGTACAGCGACGGCAGCGGCCGTCGCCCCACGCCCACGGAAATTGCCGGCAATTGGCAATCGCTCAACGCGTCCAGCATGGTGAACAAGCTGCAGGGCAAGCTGCTGCTGCAATTGGGCGAGCTGGATGAGAACGTGCCGCCGGCACAGATTCTGAGCTTCGTCTCCTCGCTGATCGCCGCCAACAAAGATTTCGAGATGCTGTATCTGCCCGACCGCAACCACAGCTTCATCGGTGAAGGCTATGTCATGCGCAGGAATTGGGATTTCATGGTGCGCAATCTGTTGCACCGGGAACCGCCGCGGGAGTACGACATCAAAGTCGATCGACGCTGACACGAGTCGCACAAGCTACGTGGACCCCCAAACTGTGACACGGGCGTCAGCCGTCGCTAAGGAGGGCGTGTAGCGTCGACGGCATGTTGTTCGTTGCGCTCATTTTGCTGATCGGGACCGGTTCAGGGTTCGCCGTCTACCAATGGCGCAAGCAACGTAAGGAAGCTGCCTTTCTCCGCCTGCTGCACGCCGCCGAAGACGAAGGGCGTTGGGCGGAGATCATTACCGAAGCCCACCAGACCATGTCGGTCCGCGAAGTGCAGCGGCTGGAGCAAGCCATCTACCTGCGCGCCCGCGAACATCGCAGTTGACGCCCCGCCCGAACCCCAATATCTTGTGTCCATTCTCGGTGCCTACCCCAACTCATAGACGTGTCGGGGCTGGCTGAAAAGGGAACCCGGTGACCGCGCTGTGACTAAATGCGCGCATTCCGGGGCTGCCCCGCAGCGGTAATTGGGAACGAACGGCGCACATTGCACTGGGCTTTAGCCCGGGAAGCAGCGCCAAGTAGGTCGGCATTCGCCGAAGCCCATGAGCCCGAAGACCTGCCGAGGATCGCGCGCCTTTATGGCGTGCACAGGCTGTCGGGCTCTCGTGGGAAAGGGCTGGCGGATGTTCGCATCGCTGCGTTCGCAGACGATGTCGTCTTCCGTTGTTCGCATTTTCCTCGATGACCCGATTTCGCTCGCGGGAGCGAAGGCCGGCGTCACGGTTCGTGCTGCGTGCACGAATGCCGTCCGTCGTCTTTTATTCCGCGAGCCCATGTCTTCGGGGACCGGAACACGATGGAAACGCTCGCACCCTCCGTCGCAGGCAAAGCGCCCGCGCGCATCGATTCTCATCAAGCTGATTTTCATCTGACGCCGCCGCACTCGGCTCGCACTCAGATGCGCGTCACCAAGCGCAATGGCGAGCGCGAAGCCGTCGATGTGAACAAGATCCTCAGAGCGGTCGGCCGCTGTGGCGATGGTCTGGATGCCGTCGATCCGATGCGCGTTGCGTTGAAGACCATTGCAGGTCTGTACGACGGCGCGACCACTCGTGAGCTGGATGAGCTGTCGATCCGCACCGCTGCGTCGTTCACGTTCGAAGAGCCTGAATATTCGCGCCTCGCTGCGCGCCTGCTCGCGGGCTTCATCGACAAAGAAGTGCAGGGCATGAGCGTGTACTCGTTCTCGCAGTCCATCCGGCTGGGCTTCGATGTCGGCCTGATCAATGAGCGAGTGATGAGCTTCGTCGAAAGCAATGCTCGCAAGCTCAACGACGCCATCGACGCGCGTCGCACGCAGGAGTTCGAGTACTTCGGTCTGAAGACGCTGTACGACCGGTATTTGCTGAAGCATCCGACGCGTCGGTTGGCGCTGGAGTCACCGCAGCAGTTCTGGATGCGCATCGCGTGCGCGTTGAGCACCAACGTGCACGAGGCGATCGATCTGTACAACGTGTTCTCGTC
>NZ_JAEUPY010000898.1 GCF_016790065.1 Steroidobacter sp. | reverse complement strand
GCCGGAGAGTCAGTCGCGTCCGCGTTTCATTGGCGCCAACAATTACCTCGTGAACGAACTTGGCGTCGCTTTGTTCTATCCGAACGTGCGTGGCTCCACCGGCTACGGCAAGCGCTTCGTCGCGCTCGACAACGGGCCGAAGCGTGAAGATTCGGTCAAAGACATCGGTGCGTTCCTCGACACATTTGCAAAGGACGCAGGCATCGATGCGAAGCGCATCGGCGTCACCGGCGGATCGTACGGCGGCTACATGACTTTGGCGTCCTCCATCCACTATGGCGACAAACTGCGTGCGGCCATCGAGATCGTGGGCATCTCCGATTTCGCTACGTTCCTGACTAACACTCAGAGCTATCGTCGCGACCTGCGTCGTGTCGAGTACGGTGACGAGCGCGATCCTAAGATGCTCGCGGTGTTCGAACGCATCTCGCCCTTGAAGCGGGCCGGTGAAATCAAGATTCCGTTGATGGTGGTCACGGGTGCAAACGATCCGCGCGTGCCTGCTTCCGAAGCCGATCAAATCGTCGCAGCTGTTCGTAAGAGCGGCGGCACGGCCTGGCATCTGTTGGCCCGTAACGAAGGCCACGGCTTCGCCAAGAAAGACAATAGCGATTACCAATTCTGGAGCAGCCTGGTGTTCTGGCAGAACACTCTGCTCAACTAAGGAGACTTATGAACCCTGCCGTGCACCGCTTGGCCGATACCGCATCTCAGATTCCATTTTCGACGCTGCTGCCGGCGTCGCCTTTGGTGCTGATTACGGGTGGAGCGGGTGGGCTCGGCAGGGAGATTGCCTTGCAGTTCATGGCTCGCGGTGCGCGCGTTCATGTCTGCGACATCGATGCCAAGCGGCTAGCTGAGTTCGCCGAACAGCACGACGCTAGCCAGCTGCGGACTTCGTGTGCCGATATCGGTGATGCTCGTGCGGCCGAGCGTTTGTTCGAAGATGTTGCCGCTTGGGGTGATCCGGTATCGGTGCTGGTCAACAATGTCGGTATCGCGGGTGCTCGTGCGCCCGTGGATGAACTCACCGACGAGGCTTGGTTGGAAAGTCTGCAAGCCAATTTCCTCGGCGCGACGCGCTGTGTTCGGCACGTCGCCTCCGGCATGAAACAAGCTCGTGCTGGAGTGATCGTCAACATCTCTACCGTTTCGGTGCGGACTCTGCCGCCGTCGCGTGCTCCTTACATCGTTTCCAAGGCAGCGTTGGAAAGTCTGTCGATGACGCTCGCACGCGAACTCGGATCGTTCGGCGTACGCGCGAACATCATTCGCCCTGGTGGCATGGACAACGACAGACTTCGTCAGGTGCTCGCGCGCGTCGCCGCTGAAGAGGGACTGGATGTGGACGTGTTGCTAGCGCGAGAGATGAAGCACGTCTGGATGCGAACGCTGGTGTCGATGCACGACGTGGCCTCGATGGTGCTGTACCTCGCCAGCGACGCGGCCAAGCACGTCACCGGTCAGGTCATCGAAGTGGACGGTGGCGTGGATTGGGAGGGGTAGTGATCTACAACCGCATCCCGCCATCTACCGACAGCACGGCGCCGTTGATGTAGCTGCCGGCATCTGAGCACAGCAGGAGCGCGGCGCCGGCACAATCGGTAGGGACGCCGATGCGGCCGGAGGGAATGCGCTCGACCACGCTGGCTTCGAAGGCGGGATCGGCGAGGCGAGCGCGATTGCGATCGGTGAGGATGGCACCGGGTCGCAAAACGTTGAAGGTCACGCCGGGCGCGCGTTCGTTGCGAGCCAGGTTGAGGAGCATGCTGGTCTGCGCGGCCTTGGTGGCGGCATAGAACAAGTGACCTGCGTTCGGGCGTTCCTCCTGCACTGAGCCGATGGCCAGGATGCGGCCCCAGCCGCGTGAGCTCATCGTTGGCAGAAAGGCTTGGATCAGCCCGACGGTGGCATGCAGGTTCACTTGGCTTTGACGTTGCATGGCCTCGTCAGTGAGTTCTTGCCAGGGTTGGATGATTTCCACTGAGGCATTCAACACCAGAATGTCGACAGCACCAAAGCTGCTTTCCACTGATCGCCGCAGTTCGTGCACGCCATGGGTGGCGGCAAGATCGGCAACGCAGCCGGCAGTGCGCCAGCCACGAGCGGACCAGTCAGCGACGCGAGCATCTACTTCGTTTCGATCGGTGCCGTGCGCGACGATGGCAGCGCCGGCGGCACCGAACGCTTCGCTGATGGCACAGCCGATGCCGCGAGTCGAACCGGTGACCACGGCGACTTTGCCGCTGAGATCGAAGCCTGTCAGTGTTGTGCTCATGACGCTTCTGCCGCCAGCGAGGATGATCGCGAGGTGTTGAGTACGATCATCAGAAAGATCAGTCCGGTCAGCAAGGCGACCGCGGCCAGAGCCTGCAAGCCGACTTCCACGCCATAGTGATCCTTGAGTGCGCCCATCATCAACGGCGCTATGGCTCCAACCGTGTATGCGCAGGCCACCACCAATCCTGTCACCGTCGAGCGCAGGCGGTTCTCGACACAATCGAAGATGGCCGCGAACAGATTGGCATCGTAGATGCCTCGGAACAAGCCGAACGTCGCCAACGCGCAATACACGGCGAACTCGGAAGGGAGCGTGGCTGAAAGATAAATCCACGGCGCGCACATCGCCAACGCGAAGCCCATGCTGAGCAATCGGAAGCGGGGATACGTGACCGACCAGCGATCGCTGAGCACGCCGGCCATCAGCAAGCCGAGATAGCCGAAGATGTGATGCCACGCGACCGACTGAAAGCCCGCCGAGGCCAATGACAGACCGAACTTCTCCGCCAGGATGGTCGGCATCCATGTGAGATAGCCCACGAGCACGAATACCAGACCGCTGAAGCCGATGGCTTGGGCGATCAGCGCCGGGCTGCGTCGGATTTCGCGAATCGATTCGCCCATGAGCGAAAGATCTTCGCTGAGCGGTCGGCGTGGCGCGCTCTGCGTAGCATGTTTACGCGTTCGTAGCGCGATGACCACGGCCCAGAGCAGGCCGCATATGCCGAACAGATAGAAGGTCGCGCGCCAGCCGTAGTTATCTGCCACCCATCCGGCGAACAAGCTGCCGACCACGACGCCGGTGTAGTTCGCCGTTTGATGGACCGCTAAGGCACGTGAGCGGCTGGCCACGTGATGTTCGCCGATCAACGAATTGGCTGCGGGGGCGTATAGCGCTTCACCCATGCCGGTCGCGACACCGCGATAGAGCAGCAACATCAAGAAGCCGCCGGCGCTGCCGGTGAGTAGCGTGCCGACGCTGAAGGTCAACAGGCTGAACACCACGATATGCGAGCGACGGAAAATGTCACCGGCGAGACCGGCGATGGGCACTAGCAGACCGAACACCACGGTGAAGGTGGTGGCGATCCAGCCCATCTGAGTCGAGCTGAGCCCGAACTCGGATTGGATCAAAGGTAGAGTGACGCCGAAGATTTGCCGGTCGGCTTGATTGAAGAAGTACGCGACCCAGAGTAGCCCGACTAATTCCCAGCGATGCAACGTAGCGCGAGCGTCGCTCATTTGGCCGCCGGTTTGACGACAGTCAGGGATGGCGGAAATTTCGGCGATGCATGGGGCCGTTGGCCGAGGAAGGGCGCATCACCAGGGCCGAGGTCCGGGAACGACAACACGGTGCCTTTCGCTGCTTCGGTGACAAGCAATCCATAGCGCCCGAGCGGATCGAACGCACAGTTGGTCGGTCGGCCGCCCGGCACGGGCACGCTTCGTAGCACGCTGCCGCCAGCGTCGGCGATCAGCACAACGCCTGCACTATACAAACAAGCATGCACTCGACCTTGCCGGTCGATGGCCAAGCCATCCGGCCCGATCGGGCCGGGCGTGTCGAAGCACGGTTGCACCGACAGCGCATGCGGTGACGACGCGTTCCAACTCGCCGATGAAACGTGTGTTCTGTAAGTCTCAGCGAGGTACAGGCGAGTGCCGTCGGCGGTGAAAGCCAAGCCGTTGGGGAACAGCAGCTCAGTGGCGATTACAGTAACGACGCCGCTTGCGGACAAGCAGCAAACATAACCGGTAGGTTCCTGTCGCGAACTGCCAGGGCAGGTAAACAGCAAATTCCCCGCCGCATCGAAAGCAAGATCGTTCGGCCTATCCAAATCATGGCCATCGACAGACCCGACAACACTATGAACACGCGCCGTCGCCATCTCAAAGCGACGAATCTCGTTATGATCGGAGTCGCAGTACCAAATATCGCCCTGGGCATCGAGCGCGAGGCCGTTGGGAGCGCCGCCGACCACATGCCGTTCGATCTGACCTTCCGGCGAAATGCGACAAAGCGCGCCACCGCGCAGCTCGACGCACCAAACATTGCCAGCACGATCCACCAGCGGGCCTTCAGGAAACAACAGCCCGTCCGCAAGCACGGTGTGCCGCAGTGGTGTTTGCTCAACAGTGTCGTTACTCATTTGAGATGCAACGTCACCAGGACCACACACTCCGAGCCTTCCGGCAACACGCCTCGCAGTCGTAACCAATTACCGAAATGAGCAGCGCGTACCGCTGCAACTCCATTCTCCTGAGTAGGCATGGCGACGCTCGCGCCTTCGCGTACCCAATGCATGCCATCGGGAGAAATCTCAACGAAGACGTCCGGCATGGGGCCGACGGGCGTTCGCAACGCGCGGACGAAGAAAACGGCTTCGCTGGCCCAGCCGGCTTCCACCGGTTCGGTGGCACTGTCGCCGCGCCAGGTTTCATTGCGGGTGAGGACGGTGGTGAAGCTTTCGCGCAGCACTTAGAAATCCCCCGACAGGCACACGGAGTCCGCGTAGAAGAAGGCGCGTTTATCGACGTCCGTCTGCGTGAACATGGCGATGTTGAGCATGCACCAGAGATTCTTCATCGCAGGCATGCGCAGCGATTCGAAGCTCGACAGATCAAACTCGCGATCATTGCATTGAAACGAGAGTGCCTTCATGGCGGCGATGTCGAAATCGAAACGCACGTAATGCCAGTTCACCTTGGTGGCGATTTCGTTGTAACACAGCCGCTGGCCGCCATCGGGCAGGTCCTGCCAGTCTGTGTCGCCGAGATGAAAGTGGCTGACGGTCTCGGCGCCGTTGCCGATGTCGTGAATGCTCGGTGCGCCTCGCTTGAACTGCCATTTCTGCTGTAGCTCTCCGCCGCGTGAATTCAGATAACGCAGATGAGGCATCACGCGCTGACCGCCACCGCCGGCACGATCGCCGACTTGCAGATCGAACAGAAAGCCCACCGACTTCACGTCTCGATCGGACAGCATCAGCTCAGTGGCTTCGGGCTTGAAGGTGAAATACATCTCCAGGCGGATCGGGCCGGGCTTACGAAACGTGAGCCGCTTGATGGCGACGCTCAACGCATCTCGCTTGGCACGCGTGGCAAGCTTGAGTGCATAACTGCCGTCATGCGAGCCATGCGACCCGCCGTCCCAGTGGCTGAGCGTCGAGAGCATCGGACCGGTCAGGCCGCGATAGCCGGGCAGTAGCGTGTCCAACGAGCCTTCGTAGTTGCCTACCAATGGCGTCCACCCGCAATGGCCGCGGTCGAAATCATCGAAGGTGATGATTCGCGGCAGGGGATCGAACCGACTGAGCCGTGGATCGGCTTGCAGCAGTGCCCGCCTGAAATCTACGGCTGAATCTACGTTATGGGTGGACACAGGAATCCTCGAATGAAGGCGGCGAAGTCAGGCGACGGAGTCGTCACGAAAACCGATCGCGGCGGAGAGTTTGGCTGCCGCGGCAGCAACCATGTCGCGCACCGAATCGGGCGGCGCATAATTGTTACGTTGAGGAAGATAAGGAACGGTGAGCGCGGCAACCACATGGCCATGCCGATCGCGCACGGCGAAGCTGTAGTTGATGATCCCAGGGATACGCAGGCTGGGCCGCTCTTCATAACCGTGCGAAGTGACTTCGCCAAGCTTGGTCTGAAACGCTTGCAGCGCGCTCTCGTCCATCACTTGTGCGAGTTGCAAGAACAGCGTGCGTCGTGCGGTATCGGTGAGGAACGCGCACAACAGAATGCCGGAGCTGGTCTCAGTAGCAGGGAACTGCGCGCCGAGTCGAACCGAATAACGAATCGGCAGCGGCGAATCGATCTGCGCCACGATGGTGATGTTCGTGCGGCTCAACACTGCGAGGTGACAGCTCTGACCGGCGCCACTCGACAACTCCTCCATGACGGGAACCGCGGCCGCCACCAACGTTCGCAACGGCGGATGCTCATGAGAGAGATGAAACAAACGCATCGATAGCGAGTAACTGTCGCTCTGACGATTACGCACGATGTAATCGCGCGCTTCTAGGAATTGCAGGATGCGATAGATCTCGCCGGTGGAGCGGCCCAAGCCACTCGCGATGGCGGTGAGATTCAAACCGCTGGGCGAACTCGCCAGCAGCTCGAGAATATCCAGGCCTTTTTCCAGCGCCGGCACCGCGTAGCGCGCCGGCCGAGCCGCTTCATCCGCAGAGTCAGGTACCGCTTCCATCTCATCGCCCCCTTAGATCATCGCTCTCGTCGGCGCGAACGGTTTGCGCAGCGTCCCCGAGCCCGTCGTTGGTGATTTTCACGGATGAGAAAGACCCACCGGAAAATTTCATTTGTGACCACGAAAAGCTGGTTAGAGCCTATTTATGCGCCGATTCGCGAGCAGCAGTGTAGCTGTATTGCTTTCTGGTGAGAAACGTTTTTATATGCGCCAACAGTGATGCCGGGAAAGCACACCGGTATCCAACAACGATCGGTCAAAGGTCGACAAGTCGCGGGGGACTTCCAGCATGAGCATCAAAGCGAATGCATCGCTGTTACGGATGGGCACGTCACTGATCGCGTTGCTCGCCACGGACGCGGCGCTGGCACAGGAACAATCCAGCAGCACACCGCCAGCCGCAGCCGATCAACAGAGCGTCGAAGAAGTGGTGGTCACCGGTCTGCGTCAATCCATTGCCGCAGCCATCGAAGCGAAGCGCGAAGCTTCCAACATCGTCGACGTGGTCAATGCCGAAGACATCGGCAAGTTGCCGGACCAGAACGTCGCTGAAACATTGGGCCGCGTGTCGGGCATCAACATCTCTCGTAAAGACGGCGAGGGCAGTGGCTTCACGGTGCGTGGCCTGTCGTTGAATCGTATCGAGATCAACGGACGCTCGTTCGTCGGTCCGACTCAGGATGCTACGCCGGCACTCGAGACCGTGAATCCGGAGATTCTGTCCGGCATCGAAGTGACCAAGTCGCCGACCGCAGATTTGGTGGAAGGCGCCATCGGCGCCACCGTTAACTTGAAGACGCGCCGGCCGCTGGATGGCGAAGATATTCTTTCGGCGCGCGCTCAGGTGGTCTATGCCGATCAGGCGGACAAGACCGGCTATCGCACGTCGGGTTTGATCTCCAAATCTTTCGGCGAAGGCACTTTCGGTGCGTTGCTGGGCTTGGCGTATGCACGCGTGCATGCGCAAGGCGAGGGGCTCACTACCAATGGTTGGGTGCGTACCAATGCCATCGATGGCAATGGCGACGGCATCGAGGATCTTGGTTTGTATCGTCCCAACCGCATCAGCTCGCAGATCGAACAGCGCTCGGACGATCGCAGTACTGCCACCGGCGCCTTGCAGTGGCGCCCGGACGATGCGACCGAAGTGATCCTGGAAGGCACTTACTCGCGGTTCAAACGTGAGCGCGATCTTGCTTATTACCAGCTGTTGTTGAATGACAATGATGTGGCGGGCAGCACCACGGTATTGCCGGATGGCACCGTGTCTCGCGCCACGTTGACGGGCATCACGCTGCGGCCGCTGGCCTACGATGCACCGTCCGATTTGGAAAGCTATAACTTTGGCCTGTCCGGCAAGCGTGAGGCGGGGCGCTTCAAATTCTCAGCC
>NZ_JAEUPY010000877.1 GCF_016790065.1 Steroidobacter sp. | reverse complement strand
AGTAAAGGTATTCAAGAAATACTTGTTCGGATAGAACGAGGCAATCTCGCTCTTCCATTTCTTGGCCGGATCGACTGTGCCCTCGGCAGTCGCGAGGTACACCTTCTTGGTCTTGGGATCCAACGCCATGGTGCGCGCGTACGGGCGCGTCGTGGTCGCTTCGGCCAGCTTGTAAGTGTTGGCATCGACCTGATCGATGATCACCAGCGTGCCGTCGAAACCGTTGGAGGTATAGATCTTGCGCGCGTCGGCATCGAACACCACGACATCGTTGCCCCGGCCGATGGTGGGACTGGCCACGACCTTGCCGTTGGCCGGATCGATCACCAGCAGGACCGGACTGTTGCCGCGGCAACTCACGAACAGCCGCTTGTTGGCAGCATCGTAGGCCACCCCATTGGGCAGCTCGCAGTTGGCCGGACTCCATTCCTGCACCACCTGGCGCTTCTTCATGTCGATGCGAATCACCTTGTTACGGTCACGCAGCGCCATGTACATGTTGCCGTTGCCATCGGCCGCGGTGCCTTCCAACTTCTCGCTATCGATATCCAGCGTGCCGAGCGTCTTGCCCGTCTTGGCATCGAGGAACGCCGCGCGCTTGCTGTCACCCATGGTGATCAGCAACTGCTTGGTGACCGGATCGTAGAAGGCATTGTCAGCGTCCTTGCCGAACTTGACTCGCTCCAGCGCCTTGAGCGTGGAAATCTGGAAAATGGTCGCCGAGCCGTCCAGGTTGGTCACATAGCCGCGGTCGAACTCCGGCACCAGCGTGATGGCGTTGCCGCCGACCGTGTTCTCGATCGTGCCGGTAATGCGCTTGGCCTGCGTGTCGTAGATCAGCACACCGTCCTCTCGCCGGGAGATATACAAGTAGTTGTGGCTAGGATCGAAGGTCAGGTAATCCCAGTTGGGGACATTGGGACTTTCGATGGTCAGTGCGGACTCCAGCCGATAGAACGGCTCGGCCTGCGCGCTCGCCATGAACGACCCAGCAACCAATACAGCGGCAATACGTAACATGCACTCTCCCCCGAAGCCGCACGGCGGCCATCGTTGATACCCGTTGATACTCGTTGGTTCTTGGGCGCCGACTGTAGCGGTGCAGCCTGTCGCGAAAGTGAATCGAACCTGAAAGAAAATTCAGGCAAGGCAATTCGCCAAGATCGTGCTCGCGCCGCCGGTGACAACTGAGGTTAAATGCCAGGGTGAAAGTGCTCATCGTCGAGGATCAGAAACGGCTGGCCGAGTTCTTGCGTCGCGGGCTCGGAGAACGCGCCTATACGGTCGCCTGCGCAGGCAGCTGTAGCGAGGCGCGCAATGCGCTGTGCGAAGCCCATTACGACTTGGTGGTGCTCGACCTCGGCCTGCCCGACGGCGACGGCCTGGATCTGCTGGCCGAATGGCGACGCAGCGGCTTCAGTGAACCGGTGCTGATTCTCAGCGCCCGCGACAGCGTGCAGGATCGCATCCGCGGCCTGGACCTCGGCGCCGACGACTACCTGCCCAAACCTTTCAGCCTCGAGGAGTTGTTGGCACGAGTGCGCGTACTTTTGCGTCGCCAGACCAGCGTCAAGCAAACGTTACTCCAGCATCGCGACATCACCGTCGACCTGCTCGGGCGCAGCGTGCAAGTCGCCGGCCAGCCGCTCGAACTCACCAGTCGCGAGTTCGCATTGCTGGAAACCTTCATGCACAACCCCGGCCGCATTCTGACGCGCACGCTGATCTGCGAAAAAATCTGGGAATCGAACTACGACGTCGACACCAATCTACTGGACGTCTACATGAGCCGCCTGCGAGGCAAGCTGGAAGCTGCTGCCAACCGGCCGGTGTTCAAAACCGTGCGCGGCGTCGGCTATCAACTGTTATGAGATCGATCGGTGCGCGGCTGGCAACGTGGTATGCACTGACCGCGACCGTTCTGTTCGCATCGTTGTCGGTGGCCGGTTACTTTCTACTACAGACGCATCTGATTCGGGGCCTGGATCTGCTCAACGCCGCCGAATTCGCGCAGATAAAGGCCCGGCTGGGCGCCGACTACCACGGCCTGGATCGCAGCGGCGTGGATGCCCGCATTCGCGAGACCACCGAATATTCCTCCGTCCTGTTCTACATCGACATTCATTCCGGCACACAGACGTTGTTTCGTTCCAGCAACTTGCACGGCGAGAGCATTCCCGACGTCCGCGGCGAGCGTGTGTTCGATGCACACGTGACCGGCGTCGGCGAACTGCGCGTCGGCGAGTTCATTCTCGCACCGTTCGACGTCATGATCGCGACTCCGGTGCAGCCGGTACGCCGTGTCATGGAAGGTTATGTCGAGGTGTGCGGCATCTTGCTCGCCATCATGCTAGCGCTGAGTGCAATCGTCGGCTATGTGCTCAGCA
>NZ_JAEUPY010000851.1 GCF_016790065.1 Steroidobacter sp. | reverse complement strand
TCTTCAGTTCATACTTCAGGAACCAGTCCTGAATCGCACGCAATTGCGAAATGTCGTGGCGGCCACTGCGATCGACGAGCGCGTACTCATAGATCCAGCCGACCCCGGTCGCATCCGGGCCTAACGACGGCCGCGCGGTGCGCGGCAGCCGCTCCTGGATCTGGCTCAAATATTCGAGCACGCGCGAGCGCGCCCAATACAGATCCGTGCCGTCTTCAAACAGCACATACACGAAGGAATCGCCAAAGAAGGAATAGCCGCGAACGGTTTTCGCGCCGGGTACCGAGAGCATCGTCGTGGTCAGCGGGTACGTGACCTGGTTTTCAACGATACGCGGCGCCTGTCCCGGGTACTGGGTGCGGATGATGACCTGCACATCCGACAAGTCCGGCAATGCATCCACCGGCGTACGCTGAAGCGCCCACACGCCCCACGCCAGCACAAACACGGTCGCGAGCAGGACGAGAAAGCGACTTTCCAATGACCAACGGATCAGACGCGCGATCATCGCGGCCTCTCCTCGTTGTCTCTCGCGGAAGCATCGTGCTCATCGAGTGGCGTGATGCTCTCGATCTGGAAGCCGCCCTGCGCGGTCTTCGTGAATGAGAAACTGACGCGATCACCGACCTTGAGATCGTCCGGCACTCCCTGTTCGGGTCGCTTGAAACCCATGGTCATCGGCGGCCAATCGAGCGTGGGTACCGCCTCGTGGGCAATCGTGATCTCATCGGGCTTGATCGCTGTGATCGTGCCCTCCGTCAGGGGATGCGTCGTCCGCGAGACATCGACTGCGAGTGTCTGCGCTGCTGGCGGTCCGACCGCGGTCTCCAGGCGCGTGACGGTAGACTTGAGACTCGCCTCCGAGTCGATGAGGAACTGCCCCGAAACAACGACCGACTGGCCTTCCTCCAGCCCCGACAGAATCGCCGACTTGCCCTCCACCTCCGCACCCACGGTGACGTTCGCGACATCGAAGCCGCCGCCCTCGCGCGCCACGACGACCACTGAGCGTTCACCCGTTCTGATCACCGCCTCGCTCGGCACCAGCAGCCGCGGTTCCTCCTTTGGCGCCGCGAACTCGACGGAGACGTACATGCCCGGCGCAAGCCGATCCTGCGGGTTGTCGAACGCCACGCGGGCGGTCAGCGTCCGGGTTTCAGGGTCGACCTCGGGCAAGAGCGCAATCACGCGGCCATCGAACGTCTCCCCCGGCCAACCGATCGCGTGTGCGGTTGCCTTGGCACCCCTCGGAACGACGGAGACCTGCGCTTCGGGCACTTGCGCATGGACCCACACCGACGTGAGACCATTGATCCGAAACAGGGGCGCGCCGGCCATGAACGCCGAGCCCTCGCGCACTGAGAGTTCGCTCACCACCCCGTCGATGGGCGCGAAGATTGTAGTTGTGGGACGCACTTTGCGATCCGCGTCGATCGCAAGAATCGTCGCCTCGGGGACGCCGAGCACCACGAGCCGCTGACGTGCCGCCTCGCGAATCAACGGTGCCGACGCCGCGTTCGCATCGAGCAACGCGACGTATTCCTGCTGGGCGGCCTGCCATTCCGGCGCGAGAATGTCGGCAAGCGGCTGACCACGGCGCACATGCTCAAGCGGCGCCTTCACATACAAACGCGTGATATAGCCATTGACGCGCGCCTGTACGAGCTCGAGCAGCCGCTCATCGAATGTCACGTTGCCCGCAGCAATGAGCCGCTGCCCCAATGCCGCCTTTTCCACCTTGCCGACGCGGATGCCTAAGTTCTGAGCGACGTTGGCCTTGATGCGCACGCCCCCGCCATCTTGCGCTACATCGGCGTAAACAGGGACAAGATCCATGTCCATGAAGGGAGACTTGCCAGGCTTATCGAATTTCTGTCCGGGCACCATGGGATCGTGCCAATACAGGACCTTGCGGTCCTTATTCGGCGACGCTTGCTGCGATGGCGAAGCCCCTTGTTGAGCTGATGCATCGTTCGAGCGCTCGCGGCTGATGATCCAGCCGAGTGCCAGTCCGACGATCAGTGCGGCGATGACGGCCGCAATCCATCGACGACTACTCATGGGACGATTCCTGCCCAGGTTCGAGATACTTCAGAGAGGCCCAGGCTCGGCCGAGTGCCGTGAGCAACTCCGCATGGTCGCGCTGTATTTCGATTTCGGCGACCTGGCTTGCCAGCACGGAAACAAACTCGACGCGACCTGCTTGAAATCCGGCCAACGCCGCTTGCGAGCGCTGCCGAGCAAGCGGAATCCGCTCACGCTCGTATAGCTCGATACGTTGGCGAGCTGCATCCCACGCCGCGAGCTCGCGCGTGATCTCGGCGGTATGCATACGCAACTGCACTTCGCGGTCCGCTTCGAGTTGTGACAACTCGGCGTGTTTGGCTCGGATCATCGGATCCTGCCGATACCGACTGAAGAGTGGCAGGCCGATACGAACCTGCAGCGAGACCATGTCGGAGAACGCATCGCCGCGCTTGGCGTAGGAAAGCTCCGCGCTCCAATCAGGACGCTTCTCGGCACGCGCCAAGTCAATTTCACTCTGCGCGAGCGCTCGTTGGGCATCGAACGTGAGGAGCGCTCCATGTCGATGCAGCGATGCGAACAACTGCTCGCGCGAGGTGGGCAATTCACGAAGCGAAGGCGCATCCGCCAGAGCTTGATCTGACGCCGCGCCGATCCAACGCGCCAGCTCCGCGCGTGCCATGCGAACTTCGCGCTGGGCATCGAGCAGGCGATTGTCCAGTTCGCTGATCGCGTCTTGGGCGGCCAGGGCATCGACGGTGGAACCGCGCCCGCTAGCCAGCATCGCGCGAGCGGCCTGAGCTTGCAATGTAACTTCCGGCTTCAGTGCCCGCAGCTTCGTGAGTACGAGGTCGGCGGCATAGGAATCGATCCATGCGGTTGCGGCCGCTCTCGCCGTCTCCAGGCGCGTTTGTTGTGACTGACTTTGCGCCAGCGCAACTGAGGCCGCGGCGCGTTCGCGCTGGGATGAACGCTTCGCGCCGTTGGGAAACGCCTGCATGACGCCGGTCTTCTGCATCGTCATGAAGTCCCGATCGAACGACCAAGCATCCGCACCCGTGGCTGGCAGGTTCTCGACGCCAAGCACCAGCTCCGGATCAGGCAACCGGCCCGCGCTCACCGCCTGAGCTTGCGCGCTGTCGAGCGCCGCCGCTCTGGCCTGCATCTGCGGTGCTCGCTCAACGGCAAGCTCGACCGCGCGGTCTAGCGTGAGTGCATCCGACTGCGCGTGAGCCCACGTGGCAAACAGTAAGGCGGCAGTTAGCACGAATATCCGTTTGTGATTTTTCATGTGAACAGGTGCCCTCGGATCTCTAAGCCGACGGATGGTCTCTGACGGTGGGCAACACCGCCGGCAGCTTTTTGGACGCTGCCGACGTGGTCGAGCATTGTGCACTCATGTGTGCTTGAGGCACCGGTCCACGACTGTAACGACATGCACACCCTTGCCAGGGTGCCCGTGGTGCTCACGCACGTACGTCTTGCACAGGCGCATATCGCGATCCTGCGCATCCATTTGGTGACGAGCCGGTGTTAGCGAGTTTGCTGCCATTGCCGGTTGCAGCCAGACCGATAGAGCAGCAGCGATCATCACGGCGAAGGCGGAACGGCGAAAACGGTTGCGAGTATTCATTGCAATCACCTCAAAGTTTCGGGGACATGACGTGCCACGGCACGAGCCGCATGCACGTCAGTCAGCGAAGCAAGCACGGACTAAACAGTCAGTCCGCGTGAGGTGCGCGATTAGAGTCGCAGCCGACCGGTGAGCAGATAGACCTGCGGGTGGCGGACCTGGATGGGGGAAGCGACGGCGAGTGTCGTTCGCTCGCGCGGAGCCAAAAACGAACCCGGAAACGCAGGTACAGGCGCATTGGCGTGCTCGGGCGGCATGGGATCCGCCACACGAACATCCCGTTGGCCCTCAACGGCGGCTGTCGAGCCAGTCGGTAAGGGACGCGCGCTGCAGCAGGGAGTTCGGGCTGAGACCACAGCCGTAGGTACGGCGTCTGTCTGACAAGGCTCGCCGCCAGGGCAGCAGTCGGCACCCTGCGCCATGAAAGCGCACGAGGCCGCCGTAGCAACGGTTCCCCACAGACTGAGCAGCAAAACGCTCAAGATTGCGTAACGGCGCCACATATGCACGTTGGAGGATTCTCGACCCAAAGGGTCCGTTCCCTACAATAGGCACCAACTGCCCAAGCGTGACGGATAAGGATCGTGATCGTTCACGCTGCGGGGTTGGTCACGTTCGGCGCCCTGCCGCCTATTAACTCCAGGAGACTGGTCAGATCGCGCGGTGCTCTGTGAGACAATCCATCACCCGATGGACGCAGCCCGCCGAACCGCTATCAGTAACACCCTGGCGCGCCTGGCCGATGGAGATCGCTCGGCGTTCGCCATTCTGATGACTGATCTGTGGCCAGTGGTCCTGGCATTCGCCCGGCGGACCGTGCGGGAGGGCGCGGACGCCGAAGACATCGCCCAAGAGGTTTTCGTGAAGATCGCCTCTCGCATCGCCGACTATGACCGCAGCCGCGATGGTCTGACCTGGATCTATGCGATCACTGCGTTCGAGGTCCGAACTCATCTGCGACGGCTGCAGCGACGCCGAGAAGTTCCGCCGATCGCGGAGGACGCGGAGCCGGCCGACACGGCACCTTCACCCATCGATTCGATCATCGACGAGGAGGTCTCAACCATGCTGGCGGGTGCGCTGGGTGAGCTCAGCGATGCGGACCGCGCGCTACTCGGCATCGGTGAGGGATCCTTCGATGTCGCGCTCAGCGGCACTGCGATTCGCAAACGCCGTCAGCGTGCACTTAGCAAGCTCCGGGGCATGTGGAGCACGTTTTATGGTTGATCAGGAGCTGCTTCACCGACGCGCACTGCGCGCTTATGAACTCGGCAGGTTGCGAATGTCATCGCGCGTGCTGTTTTTCTTATTGCCGCTCGGTGCGGTCTGCACGATGTTGAGCACGAATCCGAAGGCGTGCGCATCTCTGGCCCTGCTCGTCGTGGGTCTCGCAGTGACTTTGCGCTGGCTGGATCGGCGCGGCGTACAGGCGGTGGATGTTGGCCTGAAGTCGGGCATGCTTCCCCTGCTGGTCAGCATCGCATTGATGCAGGTGGGTTGCTCACCAAATTCGCCACTCTGCATCACCATTTGCGTACTCGGCGGCTCGCTCGCGGGCGTATGGATGGGATACCAACTGGGCTATGGACGAGCTGGATTGTTTGTTTGGCTCGCGACGGCGAGTGTTGCATTGATCATTGCGGCACTGGGTTCGCTGGATGTCGGCCTCGTTGCTTCGATCGGACTTTCCACTGCCTACATTGCAACGGGCGCGATCGTTGCCGCCTTGGTTCGGCTTCGCGCGGCTATTTAGGTGTTGGCCGTCCGCAAAGCTGTCGGCTGCAACTTTCACGGATAGAAACATTGGAGCCCGATCCCGGAGTTCGCTCAAGGTCTTGGTGATGCGGTGAGCGCGAGGCCAGTTGCTTCTCATTCTGATCACGCTGAGCCTGTCGTGGGTCACGACGGACTGCAGCTGCAGGATGAGTGGCGAGGTCCCACCGCTCGCCTGCTGTTGCAACACTGACGGATCGCATCCCTGCCCGCAACCGCGCAATTGCGTTGCGGACGCGGTGCTCAGTGGGTCGGGCAATAGGTATTGTTCCATTGTCACCAACGCCGGCAGCGCTACTGTAAGTCCGGCGGAGACTGACCCCACCCGATCGGCCGTTGCTCAGCACCTTCAAAGTGCAAGCGACAGCGCGGTCATTACGGATCCGTCTTCCGATTTCCCCGCGCCCGCTTGCGCATGCGGGCAACACCGAACCCATCTATCTGCTCCTCGGTCGTTTGCTCAGATAGATCGCAGATCGCCTCGACGACCGCTGCAACCCACGGAGCGATCGTCTACTGACACGGGTCGGGCCAATTCGATTGGCCTTCATACAGTCCGTTCAATGAGGCGAGCCATGTCAATTCATCACCTTTCCCCCATGCGGAAGACAGCGATCGCTGTATCGTGTCCGCAACCGTACTGAGCACGGCGAGTGCATGGTCCACTACGAGTTCCACAGAGGTGCTCAAAGTGCACACGAGCCG
>NZ_JAEUPY010000817.1 GCF_016790065.1 Steroidobacter sp. | reverse complement strand
TTTCTTTCAAGTCGGGCGAGGATTTGATCGACGGCGGCCGGGCGCTCGGCGAAGCTTTCGGTAAGGCTTACACCAGCAAGAATTATCACCAGCCTTCGGACCAGTTCACAACGTCCTGGCGTTCCGACGGCATCGCTGTCGACGCCGCGTTGCTGTACGAAGTCGGTCGCCGCTTGGCCAACTCGCGTGAATGGCCGTCATGGAAGACGGGCTCCGAGTTCAAAAAGATTCGCGAAGCCAGTAACGCCGAACGCCAATGAGCGCGGTGCTCCGCACCGGGTGGTGCGGGGATTGCAACGCTGGTGACAAGTAGTCGGCGGCGTCGCGCCCGCAAGTTCCTAGACTGGGGGCCATGCACGGACATGCCCTCAAGCTTTCTCAGCTGTGTTGTGTCTTAGTCACGCTGGCGGCGGTCGCGCCGGTGTTGGCAGCAGCACCTCCTTCGCAAGCGCATCTGGAGCCGGTGTTGAACGCCGGCATCAACGAGCCGTCGGCGTTGCGCTTCGACTGGCCCATGCTTCGGATCGGTACCGGCGAATATGCCGAAGGGCCCACCGGCGTCACGGTGATTCGTTTCGCTCGCCCGGTGAGTGGCGCCATCGATGCGCGCGGCGGCGGCCCGGGCACAGTCAATCCTGAGTTCTTGCAACTCGGCTACGACCGGCCGGCGCTGGACGCCATCGTGTTTTCCGGCGGCTCTTGGTACGGGCTCGAAACCGTCACCGCGGTCAACACGGCCTTCGTCGATGAAGGTTATCGCGGCGGGCGGTGGGACAACGTCGGCTTGGTGGAAGGCTCCATCGTTTACGACTTGGGCTCGCGCCGGCTCAACGAAATCTATCCCGACAAGAAACTCGCGCAAGCCGCGTTACGCGCGGTACAGCCCGGCGTTTATCCGGTCGGCCCGTATGGAGCGGGGCGTTTGGTGATGACCGGCGCGGTCTTCGGGTGCAACACCCATTCCGGCCAAGGCGGCGCATTTCGTCAGGTGGGTGATCTGAAGATCGCCGCATTCACCGTGGTCAACGCCTTCGGCATCGTCACTGACCGCGACGGTCGCGTGCCTGCCTGCAATCGCGCACCGGATTGGCCGGCTCATCTGCAAGCACCGGAGTTGAAAGCAAAGGACCTGATGGCAGAAGCGCTGACCACGCGCAAGGAAGGTTGGCCGCCACCGCCGGCGCCCAATGATGCTCGTCGCAATACCACCATCAGTTTGGTCGTCGTCAATCAAGCACTCGCGCCTTGGGAGCTGCAACGCCTGGCCGTGCAAGTGCACACCTCGATGGGACGCGCGATTCAACCGTTCGCGACTGAGTACGACGGCGATGTTTTATATGCGGTCTCCACCGCAGAGCTCACACCGCCCGAAGACCAGCGCATCTCGCTGGTGAACCTGGGATTGCTCGCGGGCGAAGTCATGTGGGACGCGGTTTTGAGCGCAGCGCCTCAGCAACCGGCGATGCCAGTGCCAGTGGCTACTGCCGTCGCCGATGCGAAGACGCTGAACAAATACGTCGGCGACTACACGTTCAGTCAGTTCGCCACGCTCACGGTGACTGCGGCCGACGGCAAGCTGTTCGGTCGTGCTACCGGTGAGCGTGACATCTATGCGATCAAGACCGGCGCTGCCGTCGAGCTGGTGCCGGTGAACGCTACCGACTTCACCGTGCCGGGCCGCTATCCGCTGTTGTTGCGCTTCGATGGCAAGGGCGTGCTGACCGTCAATCCCGGTCGCTGGCAACAAGTTACTAATAAATCGCGACGCTGATTCGATGGCCGCAGCTAGGGCTGCGGTGTGCCTGTGGGGATCATTGCCAATAAGAGGAACGGATCAATGAGCAATCGAGCTAGGGTGCGGCTACTGGTCGCCACGGCGGGCGTGCTGGCCGTGCATTCGACGAGCTTCGCGCAAGAGTTGGAAGAGGTCATCGTGACGGCGCAGAAACGTGCCGAGCGGTTGATCGACGTGCCCATCAGTCTGGATGTGTTGAGCGCCGATCAATTGGCGGAACGACGCATCGAGACGGTCAAGGATCTTGCGTACAACGTTCCCGGCCTGACCCTGCGCG
>NZ_JAEUPY010000808.1 GCF_016790065.1 Steroidobacter sp. | reverse complement strand
CGCATTGCTGACGGCAACGAACCGCACGCGTGGATCTTGCGCGATCTCCAACAAGCGCTCCGGATACTTGCGACTGGCACGCCCACTCCGCCGCCAGGCTTCGGCATGCACATTGATGTCATAACCATGCAAGGTGGCGATGATGGGCATGCGCAGCTGATTGAGCATGGGCCATAGCGCCACCAAGTCCGTCCCGAAATGCACGTGGGCCACGTCGGCGTGCAAACTCTGCAAGTAACGTCGCACGCCGGGCGGTGGCAGATTCAATTCGCGCAGCGCCGCTCGCAGCACGTTCGGAATCGGACGCAGCTTCCAGGTCGCCAACAACTGATAGTTCAGCCGCGCCAGTTCCAAACCTTCGACACAATGCAGCCCGATCAACAGCGCGCGCCAGCGTTGCAACGCCAGCACTTGATTACGAATAAACGTTTCCGACAGCGGCAACAGGTTCTTTCGGAACACCAACGCCAGGGGCCGCGCATCGGCGTCGGTAATCTCGCGTCGTTGAACAGCGGACATAGTCGTCGGGGCGCCAATACGGCCGTCATTGCCGGCCAGTTTACGAGCCCCGGCGCGGGAATTCCTGCCAGATCCGGCCCACCGATAAGATGCCACTCGACGTTGCGCCCGCGCAGGCCTAGACTGATCCGCGATACGGATGCGGCTGGAAGCGGGAGGTCGTATGACCGCCAAGTATCTGTCCTGGGTCGCCTTGTTATCTTTATCGGCCAGCGGCGCGGCGTTGGCTCAGGCTCCTATCGCACCGGAGCCCATCACGGCCGTTTATAAAGCGACCGAAATCTCCTTCAATTATCGCAACTCCAGCCGCCATCACACCTGTCAGGAGCTGCAACAACGCGTGGCCCTGATCCTGCTCGCCGTCGGCGCCCGGGACGACCTCAAAGTGCAGGTCCGCAATTGCGACGTTTACATGATGCCCGAGGAGCCGATGAACGATCCGGTGTTCGGGCGTGACAACAGCCCCGCCTGGAATCGGGATCGCAACCGGGATCCGTGGAACGATCCCACCGGCGGCTTTCGTTCCAATACGCGCGATCAGCGTTCCCAAACGGCCATGGTGCGCGTACAGCTGCTGATGCCGGTGGAAGTCACGCCGCAGGTCATGCAGGAAATCGACAAGGACAAATCACGTCGCGAGCTGATCTCGCGCGTCACCAAGAATCCGGTGGCGGCCATGAACGACCCCATCGTGTTCGCCGCCGTCCGCCAGGAAGTCACGCTGTCCAGCAAGACCCTCAAGCTGCGGCCCGAAGATTGTTATTTGCTCGAGGAAATGACGCCGCAAGTGTTCCGGAAGCTGAACGTCAAAGTGGTCGACCGGACCTTCAACTGTGGGCCTCGCGACTCATCGCGCATCGCCCCGCAGCTGACCGTGGAAGCGTTGTTGCCGACCGGCGCCATCATGCCCATGCCGGATCCAGAGAAACAAAAGCGCGCCGGTGCGACCACATCGCCGGAACCGACCGAGCCACCTGCACCGACGCCCGAAATCGCGCAGGAGTGACTCTCCCGCGACTCGCTGGACATCCGCCCCGAGTCAGGCAATCCTGGCGCCATATTTCGGTGCGAGGATCGTGTCATGACCGCCGCCGCCCGACCCTTCTCAGCGCAGTCCGCCGCGCCCGTCGACGATCCGTCGGTGGGCTTGCCGGCCTGGATTTATCGCGATCCGGATTTTTTCGAGATCGAGAAACGAACCATTTTTCGCTCCAGCTGGCAGCTGGTCTGCCACGGCAGCGACATCCCCAACCCAGGCGACTATCACTGCTTCGAGCTGCTGGGTGAATCCATCGTTGCAGTTCGCGGTCGCGATGGTGAGATCCGCAGCTTTCATAACGTCTGCCGGCATCGAGCATCGCGCCTGCTCGACGGTCCCAAGGGGCATTGCGCGGGGCGAATCACCTGCCCCTATCACGCGTGGAGTTATTCGCTCGACGGCCGACTGATCGGCGTGCCTCATCGCGAAACCTTTCGCGACCTGAATCCGGAAGCGCACGGCCTGGTGCCGCTGGAACAGGAAATATTCATGGGCTTCGTCTTCATCCGCCTGGAGCCCGGCCTGCCCAGCGTGCGGGAGATGCTGGCGCCCTACACCGACGAGCTAGCCGCCTATCGCCTGGAAGAACTGGTCCCGCAAGGCCGCGTCACGCTGCGTCCACGCACTGTGAATTGGAAAAACGTCGCCGACAATTATTCCGATGGTATGCACATCGACGTGGCGCATCCCGGGCTCACGCGACTGTTTGGCCGCAGCTACGGCATCGAAGCGCAGCCGTGGGTCGACAAGATGTGGGGCGTTCTGCAAGACGCGCCGAGAAGTAATTGGTCGGAGCGCTTGTATCAACGCCTGCTGCCGGCCGTCGACTACTTGCCACCGGAACGACAGCGCCTGTGGACCTACTTCAAACTCTGGCCCAACGTGGCCTTCGACATCTATCCCGACCAAATCGACTTCATGCAATTCATCCCGGTATCGCCGACCGAAACCATCATTCGCGAGATCGCCTACGTGCATCGTGACGACCGCCGAGAAATGCGAGCGGCGCGTTATCTGAACTGGCGTATCAACCGGCAAGTGAACACAGAAGACACGACCTTGATCGCGCGCGTGCAAGCCGGCATGGCTTCGAGCAGCTACAGCTTCGGGCCGTTGAGCGAGAGCGAAGTGTGTCTGCGCAGCTTCACGCGTCGCATGCGTGCCATGATTCCGGAGAGCCGCAGTGCCCGCAAAGTCTGATGCTTTGATTGTCGGCGGTGGCCACAACGGGCTGGTCTGTGCGTTTTATCTGGCCGCCGCCGGCTTGAAAGTCACCGTGCTGGAACGTCGCCATGTCGTCGGCGGCGCGGCCGTCACCGAAGAGTTTCATCCGGGCTTTCGTAACTCGGTGGCGTCGTACACGGTTTCTTTGTTGAATCCCAAAGTCATTCGGGATCTCGACTTGCCCGCGCATGGGCTGCGCGTGGTCGAGCGCGAAGTCTCCAACTTCCTGCCCACCGACGATGGTCGTTATCTGGCCACCGGCGGCGATCGAACCAAGGCCGAAGTCGCGAAGTTCTCGCAGAAGGACGCGGAGCGCTTGGACGCATACGGTCAGCGACTGGACGTCATCGCCGACCTGCTGCGCGAGCTGGTGTTACAAACACCACCCAATGTGGTCGAAGGCGGCTGGCTGAGTGCGTTACCTGAACTCGTGAATGCAGCTCGCGTCGGCGGTCGTTTCAGTAAGCTCGACCTGGCCACTCGACAGGAACTGCTGAGCCTGTTCGTCGCCTCGGCCGGCGACTACCTCGACGGTTGGTTCGAAAGCGCTCCCATCAAAGCTGTGTACGGCTTCGATGGTGTCGTCGGCAATTACGGCAGCCCCTACGCCCCGGGCTCGGCTTATGTGTTGTTACATCATGTGTTCGGCGAAGTGAACGGTAAGAAAGGCGCCTGGGGTCACGCCATCGGTGGCATGGGCGCAATCACGCAAGCGATGGCCAAGGCAGCGGCTGCTCGCGGCGTGGATATTCGCGTCAACGCCGGTGTGCGAGAAATCATCGTCGAGAACGGCAAAGCAGTCGGCGCGGTGACCGAGTCCGGCGAAACCTTTCGTGCGTCGGCCGTCGTGTCGAACTTGAACCCCAAGTTGTTATATACGGGCTTGATCGCCGCAGCCGCCCTGCCCCCGGCGGTCCACCAGCGCATCAGCCAGTGGCGCTGCGGCTCCGGCACGTTCCGCATGAACGTCGCGCTCTCCGAGCTGCCCGACTTCACTTGCTTGCCAGGCAAGCAGCGCGCACCTCATCACACTGCCGGTATCATCATCGCGCCAAGCTTGGCCTACATGGAACGCGCTTACTTCGATGCGCGCACCACGGGCTGGTCCAAACAACCCATCGTCGAAATACTGATTCCTTCGACGCTCGACGACAGCCTCGCACCGCCCGGACAACACGTCGCCAGCATGTTCTGCCAACACGTCGCGCCGAAGTTGCCCAACGGCGAATCCTGGGACACGCATCGCGAAACCGTCGCCGATCTAATGATCGACACCGTCAACGCCTACGCACCCAACTTCAAAGCCTCGGTGCTCGGCCGCCAGATCAATAGCCCGCTGGACTTGGAACGCACTTTCGGCCTGATCGGCGGCGACATTTTTCACGGCGCGCTGCATCTGGATCAAATGTTTTCCGCTCGCCCCATGCTCGGGTACGGCAACTATCGCGGCCCGCTCGGCGGTTTATATATGTGCGGTTCCGGCACTCATCCCGGCGGCGGCGTAACCGGCGCGCCGGGCCACAACTCCGCACGCGAAAT
>NZ_JAEUPY010000781.1 GCF_016790065.1 Steroidobacter sp. | reverse complement strand
TGGCCGCACAGGAAGTGCAGGCGGCCATCAATGCAGCGTCGGGACGTCTGCCGTCCGATCTGCCCAATCTGCCGACCTGGCGCAAGGTCAATCCCAACGACAGTCCGATCCTGGTCGTGCGCATGCAATCGGAGCTGATGACACTCACTGAACTGAGCGACATTGCTGAGACCGTGATCGCGCGTCAGCTCAGTCAGATCGACGGCGTGGCTGAGATTCCCATCAACGGTCAGCGCAAGCCGGCGATGCGTATCCAAGCCGCGCCGGAAAAGTTGGCGTCGCTCGGGCTGACGCTGGCCGATCTGCGTCAGGCCATTCAGGCGGCGAGTGTGAATCAGGCCAAGGGTGCTTTGTTCGGCGCGGACCGCGTGTCGACCTTGCAGACCAACGATCAGATCTTCACGCCGGGCGACTACGACGGCTTGATCGTCGCGTATCGCGACAACGCGCCAGTGTTTCTGCGCGACGTGGCCAAAGTGACCTTCGGCGCCGAGAACGAATACGTGCAGGCCTGGCAGAACGGCAAGCCCGGCATCATGTTCATCATTCGTCGCCAGCCGGGCGCGAACATCGTTGCCACCGCCGATCGCATTCGCGAGGCGCTGCCTCACTTGCGTGAGTTGTTGCCGGCCAGCGTCGAGCTCGAAGTCATCAACGATCGCACGCGAACCATTCGTTCGTCGTTGCATGAAGTCGAAGTCACGCTGGTGGTCACGTTCCTGTTGGTAGTCGTGGTGATGGGTGTGTTCCTGCGGCAGCTCTCGGCCACAGCCATCGTCGCGTCGGTATTGGCGGTGGCGTTGATAGCGACCGTGGGCGCGATGTATCTACTCGGCTTCAGTCTCAACAATCTCACCTTGGTCGCGCTGGTGGTCGCGGTCGGCTTCGTGGTCGACGACGCCATCGTGGTGGTCGAGAACATTCACCGACATCTGGAAGCCGGCGAGTCGATGCTACAAGCAGCTCGGCGCGGTGCGTCGGAAATCGGCTTTACGGTGGTGTCCATCAGTTTCTCGTTGATCGCTGCGTTCGTGCCGCTGCTGTTCATGGGTGGCGTGGTCGGTCGCGTGTTCCGTGAGTTCGCGGTGACCATGACGGTGGCCATCCTGATCTCTGTGGTGGCGTCGTTGACGTTGGCGCCGATGCTGTCTGCTCGCTTCATGAAGCCGATGAAGCACAAGGATAGCGAGCACAGCGTGTCGCGGCGCTTGGTGGCCCAGTACGACCGCGGTTTGAAGTGGGCATTGGCACATCAGCGCACGGTGCTGTTGAGCTTCGGTGCCACGGTGGCTGTCGCCGTGCTCGGCTATGTTTTCATTCCCAAGGGCTTCTTCCCGTTGCAGGACACGGCGTTCATTTTCACCACCACCAAAGGTGCCGATGACGTTTCCTACGAGGACATGAAGACCAAGCAGCAGGTGGTCGCGAACATCATCGCCGAAGATCCGGCGGTGCAAGCGGTGGCCCATGTGGTCGGCGCGGGCTATGGCAGCTCGAGCATGGCCAGCGGTCGAATTTTCGTGGTGATGAAAGATCGCGGTGACCGCGATGTGTCTTCCGAAGAGTTCATCAATCGCGTGCGTCCCAAGGTGTCCGGCGTTCCTGGCATTCAGGTGTTCATGCGCACGGCCCAGGACATCAACCTCGGTGCCGGCGGCGGTCGCGCTCAATACACTTACGTGTTGAAAGGACCGGAGAGCGGTGAGCTGGCCGAGTGGACGCGGCAGCTGGCCGACAAGCTGCAAGCCTACGAACAGTTGCGCGACGTTTCGGATGATTTGCAGTTGGGCGCAGCGATCACTCGCTTGAACATCGATCGAGCCGCGGCGGCGCGCTTCGGCCTGCGGGCGGCCGATATCGATCAAGTGTTGTACGACGCGTTCGGTCAACGCCAGATCAGCGAATATCAGACCGAAACCAATCAATACAAGATCGTGCTGGAGATCGATCCGAGCCAGCGCGGCCGGGCCGACAGCTTGCAGAACTTCTATTTGCGTTCGCCGCTTACTGGCCAGATGGTGCCGCTGTCGTCAGTGGCGCGTATGGAAGGGCAGAGCACCGGGCCGCTGTCCATCACGCACGACGGCATGTTCCCGTCCGTCACCATCTCGTTCAACTTGGCGCCGGGCGTCGCGTTGGGTGAGGCCGTGACCTTGATCGAGCAAACCAAAGCTGAACTCGCCATGCCGAGTTCGATCACCGGCAACTTCCGAGGCACCGCGCAGGAATTCCAGAAATCGCTGGCCACCCAGCCGCTGCTGATTCTGGGCGCGTTGATTGCGGTCTACATCATTCTCGGCGTGCTGTATGAAAGCTTCGTGCATCCGCTGACCATTCTTTCCACGCTGCCCTCGGCCGGTGTCGGCGCCGTGTTGGCGCTGTGGCTGGCGAAGACGGACTTTTCCATCATGGCGTTGATCGGCGTGGTGTTGTTGATCGGCATCGTCAAGAAGAACGGCATCTTGATGGTGGACTTCGCGCTGGAACGACAGCGCAAAGACGGGTTGTCGCCGCTCGATGCGATTCACGAAGCGTGCTTGGTGCGCTTCCGGCCCATCATCATGACCACGCTTGCAGCCATGCTGGGCGCGGTGCCGTTGATGCTCGGCTTTGGCACCGGCTCGGAATTGCGTCAGCCGTTGGGTGTGGCAATTTTCGGCGGCCTGGTGATCAGCCAGATCCTGACGCTGTTCTCGACGCCAGTGATTTATCTGGCGCTGGATCGGATCTTCCATAAGAAGCAACAGCAAGCAGCCGAACCGGAGGCTCCGGACTTATTGGAGCCGGCCCGATGAACACTCGGATGAATAGTCGGATGTTGTGCCGGGTGAGCTCGGTGGTGGCGTTGGCCGTGCTGGCCGCGTGCAGTCAGCCGGTGAAGCAGTTGCCGGGTGATCTGCAGTCGACTTGGGTCGACGAGCAGCGTGCGACCACGGTTGCTGACGACGCGTCATTGACCTGGTGGAAGGCATTCGACGATGTCGCTATCGATCAGCTCGTCGATCTGGCGCAACAGCGCAATCTCGACCTGCGTGTGGCCGAAGCTCGAGTGCGAGAGGTGCGTGCTCAGCGTCGCGCAGCGTTGGCGAACCTGGCGCCACAGATCGATGCATCGGTCGATGGTGAGCGCTCGCGCAGTCGTCGCACTGGATCGACAACCTCTGAGATCCAAGACTCGGCGACTGCAGGCGCTACGGCGAGCTGGGAGATCGATTTGTTCGGCCGGTTACGAGCTGAATCTCGAGCTGCTGATGCTGAACTGCGCGCTGTGCAGGCGGATCGCGATGGCGTTCGACTGGCGTTGATTGCCGAAGTCATTCGCAACTATCTGGACTACCGGCTGTATCAAGTGCAGACCGAGCTGTCGGTGCGCAACGCGCAGGCGCAGGAAGAAACGGTTCGCATCACTCAAGCACGATTCAACGAAGGTTTCGCCAGTCGGCTCGACTTGGAACGCACGGTGTCGTCGCTGCGGACCACACGAGCGCAGATCCCTCAATCGCGCGAACTGGCCGAGTCGGCGCGCTATCGATTGATCCTGTTGACCGCATCGGCTCCGGAGGCGTTGAGCCCGTTGTTGCCGGCGTCGACCGAGTTGAGTGCATTGCCGGATAGCGATGCGGAGAGCGTGTTGCTCACGCCGGCGGATGTGATTGCACATCGCCCGGATGTGCGCGCGGCCGAACGTCGCCTGATCGTGGCAGCGGAACAAAGAAACGTGGCCGCAGCGTTGCGTTATCCGCGCATCACGCTCGCTGGCTTGATCGGCGTTGAAGATGAGCGAGTCAGCGATTTGCTCGATACCGGCACCCGCACCTGGTCGGTGAGCGGCGGCCTGCTGGCACCATTGATAGATTTCGGTCGTATTCGTGCGGCCATCGACGCTGCGGATGCCGTGCAAGAGCAGGCTTATCTGACGTACGAGCAAACGGCTCGCACCGCGCTTCAGGAAACCCAGACTGCGCTGGTGTTGTACACGCAGGGTAAACTGCGGCAGCAGGAGCTGACTCAAGCCGCTGAGTCGGCACGACGCGCGGCTCAGCTGGCACGACGGCAATACACGGCCGGCGCGCTGTCCTTGTTGGAAGTGTTGGATGCAGAACGCAGTGTTTACTCGGTCGAGTTGGATGCTGCTCAGGCCACCGCGGATGTGTCCATCCGGCTGGTGAACGTGTACGAGTCCATGGGCTTGGTCCCGCCGGCTGGCAGTTGATTCCGGTGGCAGAATTAGCGACGACGCCATGAAAGTTTTGATTGTAGAAGACGAGCCGAAGACGGCCGATTACTTGGAACGGGGACTGCGCGAGCAGGGCTACGTCGTGGACGTCGCTCGCGATGGCCTCGACGGTAAACACATGGCGCTGGAATATGAGTACGACGTGATCGTGCTCGACGTGATGTTGCCGGGTACGGATGGCTTCACGGTGTTGCAAGCTTTGCGTGAACGTAAGCAGACGCCGGTGATCATGCTGACAGCGCGGGATCGAGTCGACGATCGCGTGCGAGGCTTGCGAGAAGGGGCGGATGACTATCTGGTCAAGCCGTTCTCGTTTCTGGAATTGGTGGCGCGCTTGCAGGCATTGACTCGTCGCAGCCGTGGCCAGGAAGCCATGCAGCTGCGCATTGCCGATCTGCAGATCGATCTGCTGGCTCGCAAGGCCTGGCGTAACGGTCAGCGTTTGGATCTGACTGCCAAAGAGTTTGCGCTGCTCGCCGCGCTGGCGCGTCGTAAAGGCGAAATTCTGTCCAAGACCACCATCGCCGAGTTGGTGTGGGACGTGAATTTCGACAGCGACACCAACGTGGTCGAGGTGGCGGTGAAACGCTTGCGTAGCAAACTCGACGATCCGTTCCAGCCGACGTTGCTGCACACGGTGCGTGGCATGGGCTACGTGCTGGAAGTGCGCGAGCAGGGCGAGGACGCATGAAGCTCTCCATCAGCCAGCGCCTGGCCGCGATGTTCGCCGTCGCCAGCTTTGTCATGCTGGCGGTGCTGAGCTTTGCCATGCACGGCTTGCTGAAGCGCGAGCTGGAGCGTCATCAGGACAACGAGCTGCAGGCCCGTTGGCAAATGTACAAGCCCATCGTGGTGCGTAACGACGATGTCGAACACTGGTCCGTGGCGTGCCTGAAGTTCGACAACTCTCTGTCTGAAAATAACCGAGTGAGCGTGTGGGTGTTGGGCGACGATCCGCGCTTCCGTTATGGCTCGCAGCTCTCTTCGTCGCAGCTCGGCTCCGCCGGCACGCACGGCTTCGGTCACATCGCGATGCCGGAGCAAGAAGCACCGCTAAAAACTTTCACGGCGGACGTCGAAGGTCGCGGTGAACGGCCACCGGTGCGACTCATGATCGGTATCGATTCCACGCCGTTCGTGGAAACGCTGCGTGCGTTCACCGTTGGCTTGGTTGCGTTGACGGTGGTTGGCGCGTTGGGTGCTGCAGGTCTCGGCTATTACATCGCTGGCGTCGGCTTGCGACCGCTCGGTCGGCTGTCGGGTGAAGCGCAGGCATTGTCACCTGGCTATCTGTCGCGACGCTTGCAGACCGATACGCTCGATCCTGAACTCTCCAAGCTTGCGGACTCATTCAACGGCGCGTTGTCGCGGCTCGAGACTGCGTATCAACAACTCGAAGCGTTCAATGCCGACGTGGCGCATGAATTGCGCACGCCGGTGGGCAACTTGATCGGTCAAACTCAGGTCACATTGTCCCGCGAACGCAGTGTTACGGAACTAAAAGAAGCGCTGCACTCTAACCTTGAGGACCTTGAACGGCTGCGCGCCATCGTCAACGACATGTTGTTCCTGGCTCGAGCGGATCGCGGTGAACTCGCGCCGAACCGAGTCGAAGTGTCGATAGCGCAAGAAGTGGCGCACGCCGTCGAGTATCTGGAGTTCATCTTCGAGGAAGCTGGCGTCAAGGTGCGCATCGAAGGCGATGCCCAGGCCAGTATCGAAACGTCTTTGTTTCGGCGCGCTGTAGCCAATCTGTTACAGAACGCCGTCCAGCACGCCCCGCGCGGTGCCGAGATTGTCGTGTTTGTTTTGCAACAGCCAGGCGCGATTCGTGTCTCGGTGCAAAACACCGGCTCCGGTATCGCGCGGGAGCACCTTTCCAGGCTGTTCGACCGGTTCTATCGTGTCGACAGTTCTCGCAGCGGCAGCCGAGAGAATCATGGTCTCGGCCTCGCCATCGTTCGCGCTGTCGCCACCATGCATGGTGGCACCGTCTTCGCGGAGAGCGACGACGGTGCGACCAATATCGGATTCACCGTCGCGCGCGTTTGAGTTTTATTCCAACGTGAACCACTGCACTTCGACGCGGCGGTTCAATTCGCTGTCCGGGCCGGCAGGTTCTTCCCAGCCGCGACCGACAGCTTCGACGCGCGTCGCGTCGATGTCTTTATGGCGTGCACGCAGCGCTTCGCTGACGGCAAGCGCACGCTGACGTGACAGCTCCATGGCTTTGAGCGCCATGCTCTTCACCAACTGCTCGCCACCCTGATCGCGAAATTCATTCACGCGAGCATTGTCGACGTGACCCCGCAGCAGCACGGTCGAGCCGGGGCTCACTTGCAGGAAGCGCTTGATCGTATCCAAGTACTCCTGGTTCTGAGCCGCGCTCTTGTCAAGGTTCGCGGAGTTGGCTTCGAAGAAGAAACGAATGTCCTTGCTCAGCAGCGGGTCGCCTTCCAGCGTGGCCTGCGAGGAGCTGCGGATCGGCGCGATGGCGATCTTCTGATCGGCGAACAAGCCTTTCTTCGCCAGCGCTTCCAGCCCGGTGACATCGGCGAAGCGCGACGCGTCGGTCGGGTTGCGAATCACGTTGCCGTAAGCGAGCACTGAGGATTGGAAGATGCCGCCAAACGAACCGGCCGAGTCGATGGTGCCAGCGAAGAACGCACGGTTCTCCGGCAGATTGGCCAGATGCACGCGGGACAGTTCGTCCTTGGCGTCGGCTTCACTCCAACCGAACGCTTTGGCCACGACACCGATATTTGCTGCCTGCTGATCGCGGAGCCGGCGATTGCCTTCGAGAATGCCGTGCACGAGACCCCGCACCATGTCCGGGTTCGCTTTCGCGAAGCCGCCATTCACGGCGAGCACGTCGGCGATCACCAGCAGGTTGCGGTTGGAGACCAGGACTTTCGCGGCGCCGTTGGATTTTTCCACGACTTCGTCGGTGCGCGGTGTCCAGCCAACGCAGCCATTCAATCGCTGCGAACCGCTGAGTTCGTGCGAGTAGGCGTCGCAGGCGACGAAGGCGTCTTCATAGAACACCAGGCCTAGTTCGCCCGAACTCGGCTTGGAATCGAGATCACGAAGCACTGTGACCGGCACGCCGGCTTCTTGAGCTAGATAGCGGATGAAGAATTCGCTCTCGTTGAATTGCGAAGCGGCGAGAGTTTTGCCTGCGAGCTGATTGATGGAGGCGATGCCTTTGTCGACCACGACCATGTCAGCACCACGCGAGTAACCGATTTGCACCGGCACGACTGCGTCGAATTGCCGCCCGAGTATGGCAAGCACGTCAGTTGTGGTTGCAGTGGCGGCGAGGCGGCCGTTGTTCAGTGCGCCCCAGGTTTCGCTTTCACTCTTGGTGATTTTGACTTTGAAGCCGTATTCCTTGGCGAAGAAGGAATCGGGATTCGGATCCATGCCACCGTTCGCGACGATCAGCCCGCCGTAGCCGGCGTATTCGCTGATGTCGATTTGCAGAATGCCGTCCTTCGGTGTGTACGTCGCCGCCGCTTCCAGCGACGGCGTACCTGTCACCGGTTCTATTGGCGCTGGCGCGCCGCCTTCATCGCTACCTTTGCTGGTTGCTGTTGTTTGCGATGTGGTCGTGCCGGTGCTTGTGGCGTCGTCTTTCTTGCCGAGCCAGAGATACACACCTAGGCCGATGATTCCGGCCAGCAACAGCAGCGTAATTAGATTGCCCGCCGCGGAGCCGCGATGACTTGCTTTCAATTTGGCAGTGCTCATTTGAGAGAGTCCTTGTTAGCAATCAATAAGCGTCAGTGGGTTGCGTTTGCCGGAGGCGCCGGTGGTTGGCGTTTGCCCGGAGGCGTTGGTGGTTGGCGCTCGCCGGAGGCGTCGGTGGTTCGCGGAGGCTGGTGGGCCCTAGGTCCTTCCGGCACCGCGCACTCGCCGCGCCACGCAGACGCGTGTCGCTGTGCTTGTACATCCCTGTAGCAGCTGCGACGAAAAGGTCCCTCTTTTTCGACGCTGCCGGAAGGACCTAGGACCCACCATCCTCCGCCGACAGCAACGGTGAAGGTTGATAGCGAAGAAAAGATAGGAGACTTGAGGGCGCTCTGGTCTTTTCTTCGCCAGCACAGCACATTGACGCCTCGGCGGCGGTTGGCGGTCCTAACGCCTCCCGGCAGCTTCGAAAAGCACGGACCTTTCGTAGCAGCGCCACAGGGATGTGCAAGCAGAGCGGCGCGCGTCTGCGCGATCGCGGCGGGTGCGCGGTGACGGGAGGCGTTAGGACCGCCAGCCGACGCGTGCCACTGAGCCGCCGAAATCACTGCGCCACCTTCTCACGCCGGCGCGCAGAACTCGGCCGAGGCTGAAGCAAGTCCTCCGGCGGAGGCTCATCGGTCAACCCTTCCAACCCAGCAAACAACTCCCGCTGATCTCTCAACCAGCGATTCGCTTCATTCAAAGAAGCCGATAAAGCATCCAACGACGAAGCAACCGAGTGCTCATCCGTAGCGAGCAGCGCCTGCTCACGAACCAGTGACACTTGCTGCCTCAATCGTTCCAACTCAGCCTCGATCAACTCCCGGCGTTGCTGAGCATCAGTGTGGCCAGCTCGCCTCGAGCGGAGAACTTCGAGTTGCTGCTCCAAGCTGCGTTTCAGTTCGTCGCTGAGTCCTTCAGCGGACAAGCGATCGATAACCCGCCGCTCTTGCTCAGCGAGAGAACTCTTATCCCGATCCGCCGCACTAATCACCTGCAGTACCGACGCCCGCGCAGCCAACAGCTTCAAATGAAGCCAAGCCATCTGTCGCACATCGCTCTTCTGCATCTCCGTCGACCCAGTGCGCGACAGTAGATCGACAATCTCTCGCGCCTGAGTCTCAATCGATTCTTGGCGCCGGCGCGCATCTTCATCCAAGTGATAACTGAGCGCGTTATACCTCGCGACCCAATCCTCACCTTTGCCACCAGCATCCACAGTCGCCCGAAACCGGGAGTTACGCGACAAAGTCCAAAGATAAAGTCCTTCGAGTCCCGCCCCAATCAACCACAAACCGGGGCTCACAAACACACCCAACAAAGCAAACGCGGCGAGGCCGAACCAATTCGGCGGCACGGGCATGCCGAAGGGACGCGCGTTGAAAGCAGCGGCGAGGTAGGAGCGTGAGCCGCTCATGGAATGGCAGCAGGCTCGGCGTATTTATGAAACGCCGGCGGCACGAAGGCCAGGTCCGTGGCCTCGCGGATCGAGATGCGCATTTGAAACTCCAGCACGTCGGCCGGCACTGGATTCTGATAACCGACCAGGCAGGCTTCCACCGCCGCTCGCGGCTCCAGGTTCTCCGTGCGCACACGGCGATAAGCTTTCACCACCAGCGCCTCGGCAGCGCCGGGCGTGAGTAGCAGCGGCATGCGAGGCTCGACTGCGGCGAGGTCGGTATCGCTCAACTGCAAGCCATAGCGCTTGGCGAGCGCGCCAATCAATGCGGTGCTTTCGGCGTGGGTGCTGGTGGGCAGCAGCGGCACTTTCACATCGACACGACCGGGACGTTTCAAATCGACCTCGATCAAATCCGGCCGCGACGAAGCGAGTAGCCACAGCACGCGGCCGCGATTCGACGAATCGGACATTTCCTGCGCGATCATCGAATACAAACGTCCCGATAAACCGCTGTCGCCACTACCGGAGTCGCGACGGCCCAGGGTTTGGTCGGCTTCGTCGATGAACACCATGCAGCGACCGAGCGCGCGAATCAGGCGAAAGATCTTTTCCAAGTTGCCTTCGCTGGAACCCACCCAACGGTCGCGAAAATTCTTGAGCTTGACCACGGGCACGCCCGCTTCGCCGGCCAGGCATTCGACTAGAAACGTTTTGCCGGTGCCGACGGGGCCGCACAGCAGATAACCCATGGGCAGCGCTTTCAGATCGCCGGTCTGCCACAGTTTGATGTCCTGACGCAGCCAGACCTTGAGCGCTTCCTGGCCGTGATAGGAGTCGAGGGTGCGGGACGATTCGATGAACTCGACCAAGCCGGCGGAATCACGTTCCACCAATTCTTTTTTGATACGAGTCAGATCCGAGCTATTCAGTGCTTGGCCCGAGTGATCACGCACTTTTACCAGGCTTTCCAGTGCAGACAGCGTCACGCCGACCAGCGCCGCGCCGGTCTGTGCCAGGTTGGCGTCGGCAGCAAATGCTTTGGGCTCGTGAGTGCGTAACAGCGTCAACGCACGTTCGATCTCGGCCGCATCCGGTAGCGGCACGCGAATGCGCGAAGCATGCGTGCTGAAGGCGACCAGCGGCTCAACGTCGTTGAGATTGTCAGCGATCAGAATGCTGGTGAAAGGCAGATCTGCGAACGGCGCTTCAGAGGACCACTCGCGCAGTACGTGGGTGAGGCTGCCGTGTTCGAAGCCGGCGCCATCGGCAGGAACGATGTGATCGACACCTCGCAGAATAACCGCGACATGTTCTTTCACTTCACGACCGAGCGCTCGCAGGTTGCCTAGATAACGAAGGTAGCGACTGATCCACTGCAACGCCGGTTGCGGTTCACGCGGCAGAGATTGCAGGCCCGCGCCGGCCCATTTCTCAACCAGTTCACCGCCGCGTTCGATAGCGAGTCCGTTGCCCAGATCGTACGAGAGCACGATCTGAAAGCCCGACAGCAACTGATGCTCGAGATAACCGGCCAACCCTACGAGTTGCGCACCGACGGCAATTCGATCATGCACGTTGCCGTACAGAATGAACTGCCCGTGCGCGCCGCTCTCGTAAGCGAGCGCAAGCTCGTTAGCCCAAGCCGGTGCGCCGTGCGGTGCTGGCATCGCAGTTACGATTCCGACTGCGCACCCATGGTGCGAGTGGTCGGTGCCGGCGGCGCGCTGCCTTCGATGGAAATACCTTCACGTGCGGCGAAGTCGGCCAGCGCCTGATCGGCGAGCGCATTCATTTCGGTTTCCTGCACGTTGACGCCGGTCATGTCGATGGAGTCTTTGGCGATGCGCGCGCGGCCGGCGGCCTTGGTGCGCTCTTCCTCGACCATTTCATGCAAACGATTCAGCGTGTCGCCCGAACCGCCGATGCTGGTGATCATGCCCGAGGCCATTTCGTGGATCTCGGCCATGGCCTGATTCATCTTCATGTCGTTGATGGCGCCCTTCAAGCTCTCGATCTTGGCGCGCGCGGTTTGTACCGCTACGTCGCGAGCCTTGATCAGGTTCTTGTAAGTGCCTTCGGCCTGTTCCAGCTGCTTACGGTTTTCTTCCAGCTGCGACTCGATGGTCTGCAGGCGCAGCGCGTATTGGCCGGCGGCGGACTTGTTGCCGGCACGGAGGTGGGCGGCTGTTTTGGCGCGCAGGTCTTTCTGCTCGGCTTCGAGCTTGCGCACCTGGCCCATGATTCGCTCGCACAGCCCGGCGTGGGTGGCCAGGCCCTGATTGAAGTTGGCGATCTGTTTGCGCAGGTTCTCCTGCTCCAGCTCCAGCAGCGCTTCGGGATTGCGCCGTTCGATGCCCGAGATGAACAGGGAAAAGAAGCCCTTAATCAGGTTTCCGAGTCGGTTGAACATGCACCCTCCAGGCTCTTCGGGATCGTGACGCGGGCCATGCAAGTGCGCCCCATGAAGTGCTGGAAGGGTAACGAAATTCACCGGTGGCGAGTAGGGATCGTGGGTAAGGCGCGGTGTGCCGCCGGTGAGTGCCGCCCTGGGACCGGTGGGTGGCCGGTACGGGTGCTACACTCCCCGGCCTATGGCCACCTCGATTTCGCCGCCGCCGGCGCCCCCCGCTCCCAACAACCTGCGCGAAGTGCTCGAGCTCGAACAGCTCGACACCAACTTGTTTCGCAGCCGGGTCAACCAGATCAATATCAATCGCACCCTGTTCGGCGGCCAGATCCTCGGCCAGGGGCTGAAAGCGGCGACTCAGACGGTCGCTTCCGATCGCGTCTGTCATTCGCTGCACGGCTATTTCCTGTTGGCCGGCGCTAGCGACATTCCGGTCATCTACGACGTGGAATTGACGCGCGATGGCGGCAGCTTCTCGACCCGACGCGTGGTCGCTCGGCAGCGGTCGCGACCGATTTTCCATATGGAGTTGTCGTTCCATCGACAAGAGGCGGGGCTCCAGCACGAGGTGCCGTCCAGCCCCGACGTACCCGATCCGGAAGATCTGATGGACGTGCGCCAGCTATTGGAAAAGTTTGGCGATCGCCTGCCCAAGGGCGCCACCGCGCTGGCCTCGCAGGAAGCCATCATCGAGTTGAAGCCGGTGAATCCCGAGATGTTCATGCTCCGCAAGCAGTCGTTGCAGCGAGCTCAGTATTGGATCCGCTCGGCTTCACCGTTGCCGGACGATCCGCTGATGCAACTGGCGGGTCTGGCTTATCTTTCCGATTATTTCCTGGTCTCTACCGCGTTGTTGAAACATCCGGTGCAGATGACCAACAAGGACGTGATGATGGCCAGCCTCGATCACGCCATGTGGTTCCACACGCCGCCGCGAGCGGACCAATGGATTCTGGTGGAAGCAGTGAGCCCGTTCGCCGGTGGCGCTCGCGGTTTGACGCGAGCCGAGATGTACAATCGCGACCGGAAGCTGGTGGCCTCGGTGGCGCAGGAAGGCTTGATTCGCTTGCTGGATAAACCGGCGAGCTGAGGCTCAATCCAAGCCCAAGGTGGCGGCTTTGAGCCGCTCGACATCCTTTTTGCCGAGCAGCTTGGCTTGACCCGGCTTCAAATCGCCGGCGCGCAGCGGGCCGATGGCAACTCGTTCGAGCTCTCGCACTTTCAGGCCGACACGCGCCAGCATGCGCCGGATCTCGCGATTCTGGCCTTCGCGCAAGGTCACGCTGAGCATCGTACGATCGCCGCGAGCACGATCCACGAAGCGTTTGATGATGCGCACCGATTCCAGCGACGCACGTTTCGAGGTCTTCGTGCCGTCCGTCGAGGGATTGACCAGATACATGCCGTCGCGCAGCTTCTTGAGCTGTTCGTCACTCGCCAGGCCCGAGGTCAGCACGCGATATTCCTTGGCGATGCCGAACTTGGGATGAGTGAGTTGATAGGCGAGATCGCCGTCGTTGGTGATCAACAGCAGTCCGGTGGAGTCGCCGTCGAGGCGGCCCACTGGAAACAGTCGCTCCTCGCCTCGTAGCGAATGCGGCACCAGATCGAGCACGTTGCGTCGCCCTTCCGGATCGCTGGTGGTGGTGATGACGCCTTTGGGTTTGTTGATCAAGACATAAAGCATCGAGCGCGTTTTGGTCGTGCCTTTGCCGGCAGCGGTGGCGTCTGCACTTGCCTCGGGCACGGGCAGCTCGATGAGTTCGTCATCCAGCTGGACGCTATCGTTGGCGGGATCCACGAAGCAGGGCAGCTCGGTGATCACGCGGCCGTTCACCTTGACGCGGCCGGCGACGATCATGCCTTCACAATCGCGGCGCGCGCCCAGGCCGGCATCGGCCATGGCTTTTTGTAATCGCACGCCTTTGTTGGCGGGGGCAGACACTCGGGGCTTGGGCATGGACGCGGTCTCGTTACAACGGCGCGCAGCTTACACGTAAACCCGCATTTGGCTCTCGGGGAACCACGTAAAAGTTGCTAGTCAGCGGAACTTAGCGCCAATACGTCGGTTTAATCCCGATGCGTTTTCGGAGGATGGATGGTTCAAGAGCATTTCGACGTGGTGGTGGTCGGGTCCGGGTTCGGTGCGTTGTTTTTTGTCGAGGGATACCTGGCCAAGCGACCGGCGGCGAAAATCCTGATGCTCGAGCGCGGCACCTTCAATTCGCACGCGTGGCAGCTGGAGCACGGCAAGAACTCGTCGCTGGCGCACACCTCCACGTTTCGCACCGATGCGGCCAACAAGGTGTGGAATTTCACGATCGGCGTGGGGGGCGGGACGAATTGCTGGTATGCGCAGACACCGCGCTTCCACCCCAGCGACTTCCACATGAAGAGCAAGTACGGCGTGGCGCAAGACTGGCCGCTCGATTACGACGAGTTGGAGCAGTACTACGTCGCGGCGGAAACCCGAATGTCGGTGGCGGGTTCGCCCGACATGTCTGTGGTTCTGCCGCGCTCTGCGCCGTTTCCTCAGCCGCCGCACAAGCAGACCGCTGTCGACGCCATCATGCGTCGGGCTCAACCGGAATTTCATGTGCCGATTGCCACTGCACGCGCCAGTGTTGCTGACGCTGGACGCCCGCCTTGCTGTGCTTCCGCGCGCTGCAATCTGTGTCCGGTGAACGCGAAGTTCACATTCGAGAATGGTTTCGTGGATCTGCGTGGCCTGCCGAACGTGGAGATTCGTACCGAGTGCGAGGTGACGCACTTCGATCACGCGGGCGATAGCGTCAAAGCTGCGGTCTACAAGAAAGGCGGCGAAGAACATCGAGTCACGGGTGACTTGTTCGTGCTCGGTGCGAATGCGATTCACAGCCCGGCGATCTTGTTACGCTCGGGGATCGATCATCCGTTGACCGGCGTGGGCATTCACGAGCAAGTGGGTTATTCGCTCGAAGTGTTGCTCGAAGGTCTCGACAGTCTCAACGGCGGCACGATCACCACCGCGCTGAATTATTCGCTGTACGACACGCCGTCTCGCAAGGATTACGCCGGCGCGCTGATCTACTTCGACAATCGCTGGCCGCATGGCTTGCGCACTGAGTACGGTCGCTGGCGTCAGCTCGCGCCGCTGGTCATCGTGGTCGAAGACTTGCCGCAAGATTCCAATCGGGTCGTGCTCGATAGTGACGGCATGCCCAAGGTGCTGCACGCCGAGATTTCCGATTACGCCAAACGCGGTGTCGAGGCATCGTTGGTCAACATCGAGAAGGTGTTGGCGCCGCTGCCGGTGGAACGCATCGACTTCAAAGGCATGCGCGATACCGAGTCTCATATTCAAGGCTCGCTGCGCATGGGCAATGAGCGCGCGTCCTCGGTGATCGACGCAAAACAAATCCACCACGACGTGCGCAATCTGGTAGTGGTGGGCTCGTCGGTGTTTCCGTCGGGACCGAATTCGAATCCCAGTCTGAGTGTGGCCGCGTTGTCCCTGCGCAGCGCTGCCCTGATCGCGTGAGTCCGGCCATGAGCAAACACTTTTCATCGGGCCGTCGCAAGCTGCTGATCGCAGGTGGCGCGAGTGCGCTGGCGCTGGGTGTTTTTGGTGCCGCGTCGTGGAGCACGATCAAGAATTACCGCGCGAGTTGGATCGAGCGCGTGGTGCGAGAACATCTGCCGGGCATCGATCTGGATGCCGCTTCGTTACAGACGTTCATCAACGATATGTTGGTGAGCGAGCGCATGCAGAAAAAGGAAGTGAAGGCGACGGTGTTCGCCGATCGTTTCATTCCCTGGCTGCCGGCGCATATCGCCAAAGCACGCCATGGCTTGGAAGGACTGGAGCGGCACGTGCTGACCGAGTATTTGATCGGCAGCAATTTTTTCCGGGTGCCCGATCCCAAGAGCGAGACCATCGTCTATGGCGGGCGGGTGGTTGCCTGTAGCAACCCGTTCACTTACACGGTTTGAGATCAGGCGCGCTGTTTCTTGGCGAACTCGTGATTGAGCAGGGCGCGGAGACGAACTGCTTTTAGCGGCTTGTGCATCATCGTCAGGCCGGCGGCGCTGACCTTACGTAACTGTTCTGGTGCAGTGTCGCCCGAAATCAGCACGGCAGGAATGTCACCGAGCTTGGCGCGAATTTCGCGAATCGCATCGATGCCGTTGCGCTCGCCGCGCAGGCGCAAGTCCGCAATGATGAAGTCCGGTACGCGCCCGTTGACGCTGGCCAGCGCCTCATCCGAATCCATGGCCGTGATGCATTTGCAGCCCCAGCTTTCCAGCAGGCTCTGCATGCCCAAGCGTACCGACTCTTCATCGTCGATGACCATGATCAGCTTGCCGCCGATCAGATTCGGCACCTTCTGCTCGATGGTGGCGGCGCCCGAGTGAATCTTGTTCGGATCGGCCAGCGGCACTTCCAGACTGAAGCGCGAGCCGCGGCCCAGTGTCGAACGCACCGACAACGGATGGTCGAGCAAATGAACGATACGGCGCACGGTCGCGAGGCCTAGTCCCAAGCCGCGCGTGCGATCGCGCGCCGGATTGTTGAGCTGATAGAACTCTTCGAAGATGCGGTCGTGCTGTTCGGAAGGAATGCCGATGCCCGAGTCCCACACTTCGATGCTCACGCCGTTACGCCGCTTGCGGCAGGCCACGATCACGCCGCCGCGTTCGGTGTAGCGAATCGAGTTCGACACCAGATTGGACAGCACGCGAAACAGCAGCGTCGGGTCGGTGAACAACACGCCGCGCGAGCGACGCACGACGAACTTGAGTCCTTTGTCTTCGGCGGCGCTGGTAAAGGTGCTGCGCAGACGATCCAGCACCAGGTTGGCCGGGACGATTTCTTTCTTGACCTCGACCTGGCCGGCATCCAGCTTGGAAATATCCAGCAAGTTGTCGAACAGCTGTTCCAGCGATTCGGTGGCCAGCAGAATCTGATCGATCATGCGGCGGCCGTGATCATCGACTTTGCCATTGCGCAGGGCGGTCGCGAACAGGCCGAGCGAATGCAACGGTTGGCGCAGGTCGTGGTTGGCGGCGGCGAAGAACAAGGATTTGGAACGGCTCGCCGATTCGGCACGAGCGCGAGCTTGATCCGCTAACGCATATTGCTGCTGTAACTGGCCGACCAGCTGCTCGTTCTCATAGCGCAAACGGATCTGCGCCACGATGACTCGCGCCTGACGATCGCCGAACAACAACAAGTAACCGAGCACGGCGAACCACATCACGCCGAGCGCAGCGTTGCCGTAGCCGCCGAGCGAGATGTAACGCAGAGCCAGCAGGCCGAACACTGGAGCAGTGAACGAATGTAGCGCCGGCGGAAAGTGAGCATGCGTGATGACGCTAATCGTCGCGCGGCCCGCCAAGCATGCGGCAATGAGTGCGAGAGTCAGCGACTGATTCTCACCAACCAACACGAATGCCGATGAGCCCCACACCACGCCTGCGACGCCGGCCGTGCCGGCGAATCGCCAGCCCCAAGCGCTCGATGCAGTCGCGCGGTTGTCGGCTCGACGATAGCTTGCAGTCAGCGCGAGCATGGCGACTTGCACGAGCAGCGTCGCAACTGACCAATAGACGATGCGGTTGTGAGAGGCGTGCGGCCAGGTGATGACGGCGATCATCGCCACCATGAGCAACGCCGAGCCGGAAACGGCTAGGGCATTGCCATACAACATTTCCACGCGCTGTTGCTCAACGCGTCGCAACAGTGCGGCGTCCATGACGAAGCGGGATTGTTAGAGGAGGTAAGTTAGCGCGCGGTCGCGTAAGCAGCTTGAGCAGTCGGCAAGAAGCCTCGCTTCTGCGCGACCAGCACCGCTTGCGTACGATTACGCACGTTGAGCGCTTCGAACACGGCGCTCACGTGTGCCTTCACCGTCCGCTCGGCGACATCCAGAGCCCGGGCGATTTCTTTGTTGGAGAAGCCACGGCCCAGCATGCTGATGACTTCCAGCTGTCGTAGCGTCAGTCCATTGGGTTGTTCGGCGGCGGTGAGATTGGCGGTCTCGGGCACGAACACTTCACCGGCGAGCACCTTGCGAATCGCAGCGATCATCTCGTCGGCAGTGAAAGACTTGGGAATGAAGCCGGAGGCACCGGAGGCCACCGCGCGGGCCGCGACCGCTTGCTGATCGTCGCCGGAAATCATGATGCAGGCGGTGGTCGGGAAGCGCTCGCCGATCACTTTGAGGGCATTGAAGCCGTCTTCACCCTTGAGGTGGATGTCGAGCAGCACCAGGCCGATGTCGCTATCCGTTTGCAGGCACTGCAAGGCCTCGGGCACCGAGGACACGCTGAGCACGCCGGCTTCGAGGTTGCTCTGTTCGAGCACCGCATGGAAGCCAGCGCGGAACAAGGGATGATCGTCGACGATGAGGATTTTCATGACACTGCCCTTATCCTGTTGCCCTGCCAGTGGCGGACCTTATGTCAGGTCCGGCTCAACTTGCGGGCATCGTACTTCCGCGCTAGGGCAGCGGGCAATGACCCTTTCGTGCCACCGCCTATGGAGCAGTGGCACTTTTCCAGGTATCGCGACGGTCCAGAGGGCTTAAGCGGCGGCGGCCGGCGAGGTTTGCTCGCAGTTGCAGCCCTGCTCCTTGATCCAACCGCGCAAGCGGCGGAGGACGTCGGGATCGGCTTGCGGATCCAGCTTCATGGCTTGATAACCCTCGCACAACAACCGGCAGGCTTCGCCATTGTCGTCGCCTTGTAGGGCAAGTGCCCGACCCAGATAGGCGCGCGCGGTGATTTCACCCAGGGTGTTGGGGCCGAGTTGCACCGGCCAGATTTCGAGGGACCGGCGCAGCAATGGCACCGCTTCTTTGCCGCCACCCGGCGTGCCGCGCTCCACTGCAACTCGTGCTTGCCAAGTGAGTGCTTCGGCGATGAAGAAGTGATCGGCGGGCAACGAGCGGCCACGCACATTGCGGGCATAGATGTTGAGGGCTTGCGAGAAGCCCTTGGACGCCGCATCCCGCGCGCCGGTGTCGTATTGCCAGCGGGCCAGGTTGGCGTAGTCGTTACCCACCAGCAGGTGGTTTTCGCCGCGGATCGAAATGCCCAGCTGCAACGCCTTCTGCAAGTATTTGCCGGCATCCTTGGACTGTTTCGGCAGGAGGCGTAACAACGAACCCAGATTGGCGTAAGTGTCGATCAGGTTCGGGTGACGATCGCGGTTCAGCGTATCCACATACAGGTCGATGGCATTGCGATAGGCGCGAATGGCCGCCGCGCGCTTGCCTTGCTGTTCCAGCACCAGGCCGAAGTTGGCCAGGTGAGTGGCGTACTTGGGATGCTTGCGCGTGCCCAGCTGTTGCTGATCGAGCGCCAGCAGGGTCTTGTATGTTTCTTCCGCAGCCGGCACTTGGCGCAATGCGCTTTGCGCACGACCGAGCACATCCAGCAAGCGAGTGGTGTTCGGATCGGTCTCGTACAGTCCGGTTTGTTTCAGAATGGTGACGCCGGTGTTGGCCGAGCTGGTCGCGTCGGCGAACAAGCCTTGCAACAGTTGCACGACGCCGAGGTCAGTCAGGCTCACAGCCACCGGCAGGCTGTTGTCGCCATACACCCTGCGGTTGATGCGTAACGCGTCCTGCACGGCGATGGTCGCGGCTTCGAGGTTGCCGCGCTCGCGTTCCACCCGCGAAAAGCTGTTCAAGCTGAGCGCAGTAGCGGGATGGTCGTTGCCGAAAAACTTGCGACGGATCTGCAGAGCCAGCTCGATGAGCCTGGCGCCTTCCTCCAGCATGCCGCGATTCAACAGCGAGATGCCCAGTGCGTCGAGAATGGTCGCGGCCTGTTCCGGCTGATCGCCCAAATCGAGGCTGCCGCCGCCGCTGCTGCTGGGCGGTGGGCTGCCAGCGCGACCCTTGGCTGCCTTCTTCGATGCGCCTTTACGCGGCGCGTGCGCGACGATCAATTTGCCGATGGCGGGGGCGCCGGCAGTCGGGCGCAGTTTGGATTTGCCTTTGCCGCCGGCTGCGAACAGCGGACGCAGCGTTTTGGATTGAGCGAGTTCATCGTCCGCGATCAGAATTCGCATGGCAGCCTCTCTTGTTTTAGCGTGCGCGCGATACTGCAGCCCGACGGCCGTAATCGCAACTGAACCTAGGCTCTAACGTAGCGCCTGGGTTCTGGCCGGCAACGACGTGAAATATTCCTTGGCCGCGGCCGGTCGGCCCATGGCGCGATACAGTTCTTCGATCCACAAACGAATGTCGTTGGCGGCTTCGCGATCGCCCACGCGCGTCGAATTGTTCAGCATCGGATAAGCGGCCAGCAATGCCGGCTCGGCTTCGGTGTAGTTACCGAGCAGCGCTTGAGCGCGAGCGCGGGTCGCGTTGGCGATGGCGTAACCGGCGCTGTCTGCTCCGTACTCCTGACGCCAGGCCTTCACCGCTTCATCCAGCGGTCGTAAGGCATCCTTAGGGCGATTCAGCGCCAGCTGGGTGGTGCCGAGCATGGTCAAGGTGCTGGCGATGAAGCCGCTGGTGGGCGGCAGCTTCTTGCGATAGATGGCCAGTGCGTCGTTCAGATAACGCTCGGCACGCGCGAACTCATGTTTGCGGAACGCCAGGCGGCCGAGATTCTCCAGATCGTTGCCCACATAGAAATGATCGGGCCGCACGCGGCTGTTCATCTCCAGCACCTGCTGCAGCGTCTGTTCGGCGGCATTCAGACGGCCGCTTTCCATTTGGAAGGTGCCCATGGCGCTGAGCGTGTCGATGGTCTCGGGATGCTCGGCGCCGAGCACGCGCCGGCTCAGCTCGACCGAGCGTTGGAAGAGCCGCTCGGCCTTGGTCGAGTCGCCGCGGTCGTGGGTAATCATCGCCAACCGCAATAGATGACGAATGTACTGCGGGTGTTGTTCGCTGCGCGTACGGCGGTCGATCTCCAGCGCCTGGTTCAAATACTTCTCGGCCAGCGCGTTGTCGCCGCGGTGAGAAGCAATCTGCGCCAGGTTATCCAGCGGCGTGGCGAGCGAGACGTCATATTGACCGAGCCGCGCGCGCCGGATGTCCAGGCACGACTGAAATAGTTTTTCCGCGGCGGCGAGCTGATCCTTCAATTTATGAATCACGCCGAGGCGGCACAGGCTGCCGGCAGTCTCGACACTGCTCGAGCCGGTCTGCTGTTCGGTGATGGCCAGGCTTTGGCGTGCCAACGTCTCGGCTTGAGTGAGGTCGCCCTTCTTCTCGAACACGCGATTGAGGCTGTACAGGCTATTGGCGACCGGTTCGCTGTCGGTGCCGAACAGTTGGCGCCGCACGTCCAGGCCCTGTTCGATCAGCGGTTGTGCGTCGTCTGGCAGGCCCAGGCCCAGATAAGCAGTGCCGATGGTATCGAGGACCGCGGCTTTGATGGCCGGTTGATCGCTGAGCTCGCTGCCGATGCGTCGGGCGCCGTTATCCAGAATCTGGCGCGCGGTGACCGAGTTGCCGCCTTCGACGAACGGATCGACCACCTTGAAGGAATCGATCAAGAAGCCGGACACGGCCTCGGCGCGTTCGCGTTCCGCTTCGGCGACGGTGCGTTCGGCTTCGGCCACATCGCGTTCTTTCTCGATACGCAACGATTGCAAATAAATGGTGGTGGTGAAGCCGATCAATGCGGCTACCAACACGCCCGAGAGCGCGACACCGATGGCATGCCGGCGGACGAACTTTTCAGCGCGATAGTTCCAGGAATCCGGCCGCGCCAGCACCGGCAAACCTTGCAGATACCGCTCCACGTCGCCGGCCATTTGTTCGGCCGACGCGTAACGACGTTCCGGCTCCTTGCGCATCGCCATGGTGACGATGTTGTCCAGGTCGCCGCTCAACTCACGGCGCAGTTTGTTGATGCTGACTGAGCGTTGCGCAGCGACCTGCTCGATGCCGCTATCTTCTTGCCGTTCGGCCGTCGCAATCACCGTGCTCGGCGATGGCGGGTGGTCTTCGCAGATGGCACGTTCCAGCTCGGCCAGGCGCTTGCCTCGTAGCGCGAAAGGCTTGTAGCCGGACAACAGTTCGTACAGCAGTACGCCCAATACATAAATATCGCTGGCCGTGGAGATCAGGTCGCCGCGCACCTGTTCGGGGCTGGCGTGATCCGGCGTCATCACGCGGATATCTTCCTGCGTCAGCGCCAGCGTGTGCATGAGCTCGCGATCGTCCAGCATCTTGGCGATGCCGAAGTCCAGCAGCTTGGGCGCGCCTTCGGGGGTCACCAGGATGTTGGAAGGTTTCAGGTCCCGGTGCACCACCAGGCCCTGGTGGGCGCGATGCACGGCCGAGCACACGATGATGAACAGTCGCAAGCGTTGTTCGATGGTGAGCCGGCGCCGGTCGCAATACAGATCGAGCGGTTCGCCGTCGATGTATTCCATGACGATGTACGGCGTACCGTCATCGGTGGTGCCGCCGTCGTACAGGCGCGCGATGTTGGGGTGGTCCAGAGATGCCAGGATCTGACGTTCCTGGCGCAGCCGGCCTTGCACGTGGCGGGACAGCAGTCCGCGGCGAACCAGCTTGATGGCCACATGCTGCCGGAATTGAGCATCGGCGCGCTCGGCCAGGAACACTTCGCCCATGCCGCCTTGGCCGAGGCTGCGCATCACACGATAGGGACCGATCAATTGACCGGTCAGATCGGGCGGCGACTCGAGCACCACGGGTTGTTCGTCGGCGGAATCGAACCAGGCCTGGCGCGACAGGTGCGGATCGCGCAATTCTGACGGGGTGAGCTGCTCGCCATCGCAGGCGGCACGGATGAATTCCAATTGCTCGCCGGGCGGCAGCGTCTGGGCGTGCGCCAGGATCTCATCGAGCGAGCGTTTGCGAATTTCCGTCATGGGGCAAGGATGGGCGGTCGTGAAGGCACTAACGATCAGTTGTCGGTGGCGCACCGCCTGTGCAACTATTTCCTTGCATCACATCTTTCCCGGGGTCTTTCCCAGGGGCTTTCCCAGGAGCCGGCCATGAGCGAACAGCAAGACGAAGCAGCACGGTTTTCCAAGGGCCTGTTTGGCGGTGGCGGTGTGGGACGACATGTCCGGCCGCGCGCTCCCCGGGCGGAATAAGTTGAATCACACGCCCGGTCGGGTGCCATCCTAAACCTGCTTAGTCGTTAGTCAACGGCGCGCGACAGGGCCAAAGGGTTTAAGACGAACGTTTAGCGAGCGCTCCCGACGTTGGGGAGCGCATTCAGGTGCGCCGGAGCTAATCAGCCGCGACGTGAGCGGCGCCGCGCCCCGGCCGGCGTGCCAGCCACACCAGCCCGATCATCGCCAGCGTCAGCCAGGACGAGATCCAGAAATAGTCCAGCGACGACAGCAAGTACGCCTGGCCGACCATTTCCCGATTCATGGCGGCGATGGCCGCATTGTCCGAAAGGCCGAGTGAGTTCATGTGGCTCAGCGCTTGCTGAGTCGACGCGTCGTATACGCTCGAGCCGGACGCGAGATGCGCTTGATGGAAGGCTTCGCGCCGATCCCAGAACGTCGTGGTGATGGACGTAGCAAAGCTTGCGGCAATGGTTCGCAGAAAGATCGCCAGGCCCGACGCAGCCGGCACGCGCGGCGGCTCGATGCCGTCGAGCATGATGGTCAGGATGGCGACGAAGAACGTGCCCATCGCGATGCCCTGGATCAGCTGCGGAATGATGAAGTCGATCACGGCCGCATTCGCCGTCAGTTGCGAGCGCATGTAATAAGAAGCCGCGAAGGCCACGAATGCCAGCGAGGTCAGCCAACGCGCATCGAACTTGGCCAGGAAGCGGGCTGCGAACGGCGATATCAGCACGGCCACCAAACCACCGGGTGCTGCCAGCAAGCCAGCCCAAGTCGCCGTATAGCCGAGCTGAGTCTGCATCCACAACGGCAACAACACGATGTTGCCGAAGAACACCGCGTAGCCCAGACACATCGGAATCAACGCGAATGTGAAGTTGCGATGCTTGAACAAGGACAGGTCGACGATGGGATGTTTCTCGGTCAGCTCCCAGATCAGCCAGGCGGCGAACGCGACGATGGACACGATGGTCAGCACGACGATGAACGGCGAGGAGAACCAGTCTTCGTCCTTGCCCTTGTCCAGCGCAATCTGCAGCGCGCCGACCCACACCACCAACAGCGCGATGCCGACTTGATCGACCGGCAGCTTGCGCGTCGGCGTTTCCCGATGACGTAGCTGGAACCAGCACACCGCTACGGTGAACAAGCCGATGGGAATATTGATATAGAAAATCCATGGCCAGGTGGCGTTGTCCGAAATCCAGCCGCCGAGCATCGGACCCATGATGGGTGCGACCAGTGTAGTCATGGACCATAGCGCCAGCGCCATGCCTTTCTTGGCTGGCGGGAACAGTAATAGGAGCAGCGCTTGCGAGCCCGGCACCATCGGGCCGGACACCGCACCCTGCAGAACGCGGAAGAACACCAGCGACGGCAGATTCCAAGCGATGCCGCACAAGAACGATGCGATGGTGAACGCGAGCACCGCCGCGACGAACGTCCGAACGATGCCGAAACGTTGCATCAGCCAACCGGTGAGCGGCACGCTGATGCCGTTGGCGACGGCGAACGAGGTAATGACCCAGGTGCCTTGATCCGCCGACGCGCCGAGATTGCCGGCGATGGTCGGAATGGAAACATTGGCGATGGTGGTATCCAGCACCTGCATGAAGGTGCCGAGCGCCAGCGCCAGCGAGGTCAGGGCAAGCGCACCACCTTGCATGGGCGCGGTGGCCGATGCGTCTGCGGTGTTGGTGCTCACGGGCTAATCCTCTCGAAGTCGTCGCTGACGCTTACTTGGCCGAAGCCAGTTTGGCGTGCCCTGGCGAGTTGGGCTGCCATTGACGGCTGCTCGCGACGACGCCACTAGCGCTGGCATTCCGATGAATGATCTCGGCGATGCGCTGTTCGATGCCGTCGTCTTCGCCGACGCTCTTGCGCAGCGGCTGCGGCGTGTTACGAACCTGCGACGCTACCAGCGGGCCCGACGTGTCGCGCACTTCGATCTCCGCGTGCATGGACAAGCCGACGCGCAACGGATGCTGTTTCAGCTGCTCCGAATCGAGAACGATGCGCACCGGCACACGCTGCACGATCTTGATCCAATTGCCCGACGCGTTCTGTGCAGGCAACAGCGCGAATGCACTACCGCTGCCCGCTGCGAGACCGGCGACCTTGCCGGTGTACTCGATGTCATTGCCGTAAATGTCGGCGTGCACGGCTACAGGCTGACCGACTCGCACGTCTTTGAGCTGACCTTCTTTGAAGTTCGCGTCGATCCACACGTCATCCAGCGGCACGACTGCGAGCAGCGGAGCACCGGCATTCACATGCTGGCCGACTTGCACGCCACGCTTGGCCACGGTGCCGGCGACTGGTGAACGAATCGTGGTACGGCGCAGAGCCAGCGACGCGTCGCGGAGTTTGGCGGCAGCGGCGAGCACATCAGGATGATCTTCGAGCGTCGTGCCTTCGATCTGCGCTAGCGTCGCATCGAGCTGTCGCTGTGCGGCCTGAAGTGCTGCACGTGTTTGGGAAATCGTGTCCTGCGCGTGTGCCAGCTCTTCGCCCGACACAGCGCCGTCGGCCACCAGAGCTTGGCGACGCGCGAAGTCATTCTGAGATTTCTTCAGGTCGGTCTCACGCTCGCGAATTTGAGCGCGCAGCTGTTCGGCCTGCGCATACAAAGCGCGAACTTGACGAACGGTGCGAGCCAGTTCGGCTTCGGCGGCGGACACGGCGATATTGGCGTCGGCAGGATCGAGCTCGACCAGGACTTGGCCGAGTGCCACCGTCTGCGTGTCGTCGACGTGCACGCCGAGCACAGCTGCGGACACTTCGCTGGTGATTTGCACGATGTCGCTGGCGACGTAAGCGTCGTCAGTGCTTTGGTAATAACGCGCGACGCTGAACCAGTAGGCTCCGTAGCCGATGGCACTGATCGCGACCACGGCGGCGAGAATCAGCAGACCCCGTCGGCGTTTGCCGTTGCCCTCGGCGGTGGGTGCGTTGGTATCGCTCATAAATATTCCGTTGATGGCGGACGATCAGCTGGCAGCGCTGAAGTTGCCGCCGACAGCCAGCAGCAGCGACACGCGAGCGAGCGCTTGTTGATGAAGAATGTCGACGAACGAAGTGCGTGCGTTCAGCACCTGCGTTTCAGTCGTAAGTACGGACAGATAGTTTGCGAGGCCCGCTTCGTAACGCTTGTGTGCGAGCCGATACGCTTCTTCGGCAGATGCGAGCGCCGCGCGTGCCTGGTCGAGCTGACGCGCGCTGTAATTCACCTGGCTCAGCTGGTCGGCGACCTGCTGCACGGCCGAGAGTACCGCGTCGTTGTAGGCGCTCACGGCTTCGTCCTGCAGCGCTGTGGCTTGGTTGAACTCCGACTTCAGACGCTGTGAATCGAACAGCGGCAGACTGATCGCGGGGCCGGCACCGTAAGTGCGATTGTTGGCTTCGAACAGATTGTTCAGCCCGATGGCCTGGAAGCCGGCGAACGCGCTGAGATTGATGTTCGGGTAGAACGCGGCGCGAGCGGCGGCACGCTGTGACGTTGCCGCGTCGACTCGCGACCGAGCCGCGAGAATGTCAGGGCGGCGGCCCAGCAAATCGGCGGGCAGCTGCGTCGGAATCGACAAAGCCGCTTCCAGATTCAACGTCGGCTTGCCGATGCGTTCATACGCGTCCGCGCCTTCGCCGATCAGCGTGGCGAGCCGATGGACGGCGATTTCGCGCGCCGCTTCGGCCTGCAGTCTCGCCAGCTCTGCCTGAGGCACGGCGGATTCGGCTTCACGCAGTTCGACGTTGGTATCGAGACCGGCACCGATGCGCTTGCGAGTGATATCGAGAATCCGCTGCCGCTGCACCAGCGACTGTTGTGCGATGTCCGCGAGCGCGATGGCGCGATTCAAATCGAGATAGGTCTGTGACAACGCCACTGTCGTGGCCAGTCGTGCGGCGGACGAGTCGAGTCGTGCCGCTTGTTCGGTGGCTTTGGCTTGATCGATGAGCGACGCCTGACGGCCCCAGAAATCCAAATCCCACGACAAGTTCGCGAGCAACTGACCGGACCAATAAGTGCCGCCGCCGAACGGAGGCGGAATCAGATATTCCTCAGGCAGTCGGCTGCGCTGTTCCTGGCCATTCAAGGTCACGCCGGGCTGACGCTGAGCGGTAGCGAATTGCACTTGCGCCTGAGCTGCACGCACGCGCGCCAATGTTTGTTGCAAGCTCGGGTTGTGTTCCAGCGCCGTCGTGACGAGTTGATCGAACTGTGGATCGCCATACTGTTCCCACCAACGTTCAGCGACGACTGGCGCATTGGTGGTGCTCAAGCCGACGCTTTGATCGGCAACGGATTGCAGTTGCGGCTCGGTCTTCGGCGGGGTGACGCAACCACTGAGCACGGTGAGCACACCGAGCAGCAGCAACGCCGAGCGCGTTGGGAAATGTTTCGGCGTCGTCATAACGCCTTCTCCTTCTCGGAGCTGGTCGGGGAGTAGGGCACCAATTCTTCGAGCCGGCCGATCAACCGCCTCAGCATGGATTGCATCAGCTTCACTTCTTCGCGACTGAAGCCGTCCAGCGCGGTGTTGAGCGCGTCGCAGGCGGTGGGCACCAGAGTGTCCAGGACGTCGGAGCCGGCCTTGGTCAGCGACAGCTCGATGACGCGCCGGTCCTCGGCACTACGCCGCCGCTCGATGAGCTTGCGATCTTCGAGCTGATCGACCAGTCGGGTCATGGCGCCGCTGTCGTGGTGCAGGTCCCGACAGATGTCGGCGACAGTGACCGCGAGGCCGTCGCGGACATACATCAGCACTACCCACTGCTGCAGGGTGAAATCTTGCTTCTCGAACAGGCCTTCGATGCGTTCCTGCATCAGGCGCTGCGAGCGCTTGACCAGGTAACCGATGCTGTCGCGGAGATGAAAGGACTCGGGTTTGTAGTGGGCCTTGGCCATTGGTTGCCTCGGCATTAACTGCCTAGGCAGGGATTATAGGACGGGCCGGCAGCGCGACAAGCTGCAAATACCGCGCTTTCAGGAACTAGTCCGCGGAATCCGGGGCACGAAACTGGGCTGTTACCGGCATCTCGCCCATGGGCGGCGTGCCCAACCAGCGCGCCGGTAGGGAAAGTGCGCTGATCAATGACATAAGCAAGGACGCGGCATAGGGAATCGCCTGAATCAGCAGGACCGCCACCCACAGCGATACGTCCGGTGCTTTCAGCTCTTCAGGAATGCCGAGCACCAGGCCGGGGCTGACAGTGAACTGATGGGTCAGGCCGACGGCAGCAAGCACCAGTGCGAACAACCAGGCGGTCTCGGCCCGTGCCGCGGAGAGACCTTCAGCCAAGGCATGCGGCTGTTTATGTTTGGGCGTTCTAAAGAACGGCTCACGGCGCGTAAACAATCCCTTCACGACGGCGACGCTAACTACATGCGACAGCGCCAGTCCGGCGAGCGCGGCCGCCAGCGTCTGCCGAATGTTTGCACCCATTCGCGATGAATACAGATGTGCCAGCTTCGCCAGCTTGAACGCGAACAGCGTCAACGGCAGCACCGAGAACATCATCAGCGGCGGATCGAAGCGATGCGGAGCGATGATCATGGCGGCTGACCAGAACAGCGCGAACACATTGAAGATCAGATTCAAACCGTCCGCCATCCACGGCAACCAGCCGGCGATGAAGTGATAGCGCTGGCCTTTGGTGAGACGCTCGTCGGAGCTCAACAGCACGTCGGCGTGCGCGCGCAGAATTTGGACTGCGCCATAGGCCCAACGGAAACGTTGTTTCTTGTAATCGGTGAACGTTTCCGGCATCAGGCCGCGGCCGTAAGTCACCGGCAAGTAGTGCGCTTCGTGGCCGTGCTCGAACAAGCGTAGTCCCAGCTCGGCGTCTTCGGTGATGCACCACTCGGCCCAGCCGCCGACGTCTTGTAGCGCCGAGCGACGCACCAGGGTCATGGTGCCGTGCTGAATGATTGCGTTACGTTCGTTACGCACCACCATGCCGATGTGAAAGAAGCCGCGGTACTCGGCATAGCACATGGCTTTGAATGCGCTCTCCTCGGCGTCGCGGTAGTCCTGCGGGGCCTGCACGATGGCGATCTTCTCGTCTTCGAACGCCGGCACCAGGGTGCGTAGCCAATGCGGTTCGACGTTGTAATCGCTGTCGATGACCGCGACTACGCTAGCTTCCGGATCAGTGTGCTTGAGCGCGAAGTTCAATGCGCCCGACTTGAAGCCAGCGAGCGGCGAGACATGGAAGAACTTGAAACGCTCGCCGAGTTTCTGGCAATGCCGTTCTACCGGCTGCCAAACCGACGGCTCGACGGTGTTGTTGTCCACGACGATGACTTCAACGTCGGGATAGTCGAGGCGGGCCAGCGCATTTAGCGTTTCGATCAGCATGTCCGGCGGCTCGTTGTACGCCGGCACATGGATTGAGACCTTCGGCAGTAGCTCGTCAGCGCGCGGTGAAATTACGAACGGCCGCTTGCGTGACTTGCCCCAACGCGCTTCAGCCCATTCCAGCGCTTCGGTCAGCAGCACTGCGATTACGCCGAGCATGCCGAGGATCAGCACGGTGCCGATCAGCACGCTGGTCAATGTGAGATAGCGACGCGAGTAGTCGTAAATGATCCAGACCATCGTCGTCGCCACTGCGTACACCACGACCGCGAGCAAACTGCGGCCGCGAGTGCCGAGCGTCAGGCTGTGCACGTAAAGCATGCCCAGGATGAGGGTCGCTATCGTCACCGACACCGCGGCGAGCGTCTGCCATTGCGGGATGCGCACGATGGGCTCAACGAACTCGAACTTGGCCTGACGATGCACGTCGTAGATGCCCCAATAAGCACCCACCGCGCCTTCGTAGCGCGTCTTCCAGGGTTGATCGAACGCTTCCATCACGTAATAGATGTAGCCCTCGTGTCGTGCACGCTCCAGGAAGCGGCGCAGGAACATCGCTTGATTGCTGGTCGATGCCGCTGCGCCTTCGCGTGTGCGGCCGTCGGAGGGCCAGCCGACTTCGGCGATGACGATGGGTTTGCCGGGATAGGCGGCCCGCAACTGGTCCATGCGTGCGGCGATGTATTCGATCGCGCCTTCGACCGGAATGCCTTCCCAATACGGCAGCATGTGTACGGCCAGGTAATCGACGTGCTCGACCAGCTCCGGATGTTTGATCCAAACGTGCCACGGTTCGGCGGTGCTCACCGGCTGCGTCACAGCGTCGCGTACCCGATCCAACTGTTCGGCCAGCTGCGCGACGGTGAGGTCGCCGCGCAGCACGGCCTCGTTGCCGATGACCAGACGAATCACGTTGGCGTGTTTGTTGGCGAG
>NZ_JAEUPY010000776.1 GCF_016790065.1 Steroidobacter sp. | reverse complement strand
TGTTGTTGTTTCGCAGGGTCACGTAGTAATGATTGTTGGCATCAGTGTAGCGGGCTACCAATCCGAACCACTTATCGCCAGCGACTGTCGAGTAGGCCGTCGGCTTGATGTCCGCTTCCACGGCTTGATTGGCGCGCGACGTGTTGCCCCACAATGACGTGGCATTGCCTGCGATGCTGGTTTGTCTGTAAACGCGGGAGCTGGCTGTGGTCGCCACGCTGTAGAGGCTGCCGGCTTGCGGTGTCCAGTCGGCTGCGTTGCCGTCCTCGAAGTTGTCTTGCAGCGTGGCGGGGACGGTGAGATCGGTGGGCAAGTCGTAGATGTAGACCGACTTGGCCTGAATGTTTCTGGTGACTACGCGCCGGCCGCTGATCTCGGCGGCGTAACCGAAACTCAGCGCCTCATCGCGATCGCTCGGCACCAGCTTGGCGACGTAACGGAACGTGCCATTGGTGTTGCGTTGAAAGACCGAGATCGAGCCCGTGTGCACACCGGTGCCGAGCAGGTCGTCTTCGGGTTGACTGACGATGGCCAGGCCGCTGCGCAACTCGATCTGCGCTGGTGTGCGCAACGTTAGATTGTCCGGTCGTAACAACGCACCGCTGTGGGACCAGTGACCGCTGGCATCTCTGGTGTACGCCTGCGGACCAAGGTCAGGCAGGCCGTCGCCGACCACCGCCGCGGGCAGCTGGATGGCCACTGGATCACCGAACGCGAACAGATTTCCTGACGGTGCCAGCAGGCGGGTCATCACAGGAGTGGTACCGAACGGGCCGTCGAAGATGCGCGCCGACGAAGGATTGGTACCGTCGCTGAACGTTGCAACGATGACCGCGTTGCCGGACACATCGACGTCGCCGCGCTCATCCTCATTCTCACAATCGGGAGTGGGCTCGCCGGGCGTGGTGCGAGCCAGCGTCCACGCGCCACTGGGGTTTTTGCGATAGCTGTTGGTGATCCAGTCGCACGTCCCGGCGCTCACTGTAATCGTGCCGCTGTCGACTTCGACATCCATGCCGTCGGTGACGATGGGCGAGGGCTTCGCGACCCAGGTGCTGCCGGAACGTTCGAAGATCCAACTGGCGCCTTCTCGAATGATGGCTGCGACGCCGCCTTGCATGTCCACATTCATCAATGGTTCGTCGCCGTCGGACAGCACCAGGTACTGCACCAGCCGGCGTACCAGCGTCCAACTGCCGTTGCTCTGGCGCTGGTACAACCAGGCGGAGTTGTCTTGCGATACGCCGGGGGTATTTTCGACGTCTTTTTGGCCGGTGGCGATCAACCAGTCGCCATCCACGGCGACGTTGATGGGCCAGATGTAACTGGCATCGGGCGTGGGGATCTTGGCGGTTTCTTCCAGGACTCGCGGTGCTGCAGTCGCGGCCCAGGACAAGAGTACGGCCGATGCACACGTCAATGTTTTGGCCCAGGATTTGGCCAGCTGTTGCGCGCCCGTCATTGGACACCCCCCACAATTCGTTACATTCGTTTGGAATGCGTTTGCTGTCGGCCAGACAGCAGGTGCGAAGTACACGTCCGGCGCCCAGGTGAAGTTCCTCGTCAACGGTGAAAACACCGTTGGTGTCCAGGGTGGGCAGCGAGTTGTAGGTGGGGGACTGCAGTCGCTGCACAGCCAGATGTTTTCAATTGTAATTTCGCCGGTCGCGTCAGGTCTCTGTCAGGCCTCAGCGGCTACGCTGCTGCATCGTTCTATTCTTCTCCTTCCCTAGTTTTATCCTCCAGGCGCATGGCTAAAAGCAGATTCTGGTTCCAGGCCCATTGGCTGGTCGGCATCACCGCGGGCGTAGTCCTCGCAGTGATGGGGTTCACGGGCGCGATGATGTCGTTTCAAGATCAGATCTTGGATGCATTGAACGGCGACGCGCGCCAGGTCGAAGTGAAGGGTGAGCGCTTGGCCATGCCGGTGCTGCTGACTCAGGCGCAGGCCGAGGCGGATCGTATCGGCGGGCGCGTGCGTCTCGTCTCGGTGCCGCCGCAAGGAGACGGCGCCATTCGGGTGTTGTTCCTGGCCGGCGATGACGAAGTCATCCGCTACCTGAATCCCTACACCGGCGATTGGCACAGCGGCGGCGCGACCGGCGAACATTTCTTCGAGCTGTTGGAAGAGATCCATCGCGGCTTCATTACCGATCGGCTGGCCGGCGATTCGGTCGGTCGGCGCATTTTCGATGCCTCGGCGATTTTGCTGGTTGGCCTGGTGCTCACCGGCTTGTATCTGCGTTGGCCGCGTCGATTCACCAACTGGCGCAATTGGTTCGTGATCGAGACGCGCTTGCGGGGCCGCGGTTTCCTGTATTCGATGCATGCCGTCATCGGCACTTATGTGTTGCCGCTATTGTTGGTTTCGGCGCTCACCGGTCTGTATTTCGCCTATGAGTGGTATGGCGACATGCTGGAGAAACTGACTGGTGTGCAGCCAGTGGTCGAGGCGGAGTTGAAGAGCAAGGAGCTGGTCGCTCCGGACGTGACGCAGGTGTGGAACTCAGTCGAGACGGTCACCGCCGGTCATGCCCTGGGCAAGATCGTGATCCGCTTGCCCAAGGCCGGTGACGAGCCGCTGCGCGTTCAGTACGTGGATGTGGGAGCTCCGTTGACCGACGTCAACACCATCAAAATCGATCCCAGCGACTCGCAGGTGTTGTCGCATCAGCGCTATGAAGACAAGCAGGCGGGCGGCAAGCTGCTTTCCAGCATGCTGGCCATTCACAAGGGCAGTTACTTCGGCCTGGTCGGCACCGTGCTGTTGATGCTGTCGAGCCTGGCGCTGCCGTTGTTCGTGATTACCGGCTGGATGATGTATCTGGATCGTCGGCGCGTCGAAGAGCGCGCTCGTAAGCGGCAGGCGGCCAGCGCGGCCGCCGCCTGATTCACTGATTTGAACCTCGAGACGAGGCGGGCACTCAGCCCGCCTCATTGCTCCAGCTGAACTCGAAACGCAGGCCCACCACCCAAGCGTCGTCCAGCGTCGGATTGGTCCCCGGATTGATGATGTATTGCAGGTCCGGCTGCAGCGCCAGCCACGGCAACGCCTGCACGCGATAGGTGAGTTCGATAGCAGTCTCGTGCCGCTCGAACGACGAGCCCAGCTCGGCTTGAGCATGACGATAGGGCTGGCCATTGGCGATGTTGCCCACCGCCAGACCCAACTGTTCCTCGCTCTCGGCGCTCGCCAACAGCGGCCCAGACCAAACCAGGCCGGCGCCAACGTAGCGAGAGATCTGGTGCACGTCACCGTCGGCGAAACCCACGCGAAGGAAGCCCGACAGCGAGCCTTCACCGCGCTCCAACAGCTTGCCTTCGGTGAGCGCATACACGCCCAGCGATTCGGTGCGACGCTGCAACTCTTCATCGTTGAAGTCGGTGGAACGGCCAGTGTGGCGCCACACGCCCACGATGGAACGATTCGATTCGGTGGGCCGCAGCGTCAGTTCGCCGACCAGCAGCGCGCCTTCGTCATCCTCGATGTCAAAGGTGGCAGCACGATTCGGGTGCGTCGGATCGCCCACGGTTCCTTCGAACGCTCCGAGGCGGATCTGTAACGCATCGTTGTAGTCCCAGCGCATCACCGTACCGAGGCCGGTGATCGGGAAGATGGACGGGCCGTTCTCGCCGACCTGGCTGAAGTCCGGACCGATGCCGTGCGAGCTGTTGACGAACAGCGCGCCGGTCTCGTTCACGTCCAACTCGCTGTTCAAGTCGATCAAGCCGAGCTTGATGGCGCCGGCTTCGAACGCACGCTCCACCCACGCTTCATACACGCGAGAGGCGCCTTCGGTATCGATGTTACTCACGGTCTGGATGTCGCCGACGATGCGATCCGACAGCGTGGGCTTGTTGTTGTACAGGCCCGAAACCAGGAACGTGGTGCCGCGCCAACCGAACGCGCGCTCGGCATCGAGCGTGGCGATGACGTCGATGTTGTCCAGATACGTGCCGTCGCGACGCGCGCCGCCGCTGAAGTTACGCCAGACTTCGCCGGTGTAAGCGGCTTCGAGCAGCAACGGCGGAGTATCCGCGTGCGACTCATTGCTCTCAGCCGTCATCGGCAGTCCCAGTGCCGCGATGATGGCCGGCACTCCCGCAGTTCTCATGTGATGCTCTCTTTGGTCCACTGAATAGTAAAGATGGCGCCACCGTCGGGCGCGTTGTCAGCTGTGATCGATGCGCCGTGGCGCGACAGAATGCTCTGCGCGATGGCCAGGCCGAGGCCGGCGCCGGCGCGGCCAGGTGCAGCACCTCGCCAGAATCTGCGAAACAACAGCTGAGCGTTTTCCGGTGAAAAGCCTGGGCCGCGATCCCGCACGATGAGCTTTGCGCCGGGACCGACGATGACGTCGATGGCGCGATCTCGCGGCGAGTGCGCGATGGCGTTGTCGATCAGATTGGTCAGCACGCGAGCCAGAGCTTCGGCATGACCTTTAACCGTCGGGCCGCCATGATCCATCAGCTCGATGTCACAGCCTCGAGCGACCGCGACCGGCAACATGCGGGCGACCACATCCCGTGACAGGGCGGCGAGATCCACCGTTTGATTGATCTGCGAGTCGAGTGTGTCGGCCAGTGCCAGATCGAGCATCTGATTGACCAGACGCGTCATGGCTGCCACGTCTTCGCGGAGTGCGTTCTTGGCCGGGCCAGGCTCGAGCGCTTCGACGCGAAGTTTCAAGATCGACAGCGGCGTGCGCATTTCGTGAGCCGCATCGGCCGTGAACGATTCCAGCGTGCGCATCGCTTGTTGAAGGCGATCCAACGCGCGATTCATCGCCAGTACTAGAGCGCGAACTTCGCGAGGCGTCGTTGGCGCCGACAGTCGCGTGTCCATGCGAGACGGATCCAATGCATCCACTTCATCGGCCGCTTGGGACAACGGCGCCAACATGCGGCGCACGATATAGACATTCAACAACAGCACCAGGATGGTGACTGGAGCGACCGGGACGATGACGTGCGTGTAGGCCTCGCGCACGAAGACCATGCCGAACAGCGGCAAGGATTCGCCGGTGATGCCCATCGACACCCACGAATCGTTATCCAGATGACGCGAGCCGTACAAAAGCACCGGTCCGCTGTCACGTTCCAGGCGCGTCCAGTTGTGATCGACCGGCACGGCCAGCGGTTTGAAAGTGTTCGTCTTTCGTGCCGCGTGTTCGTGGAGTAGCTGACGGTTGCTGTTGTGGACTGTAAAGGTCCAATCGTCGGCACCACGAGGCGGTGAGAGCTGCGCCAGCGCCTGAGCGGGGTCGCTGCTGTTGAGTGCATCGAACACACGCGCGGCTTGTCCGGTCACTAACTCATCGGCCAACTTGGGGCGCTTCATGCTGTACAGGAACAGCACGCCGATGATCTCGAACAATGAGACCAGGACCGCCGCCGCGACCAGGCGCACGGAAATCTGTCGGACCAGACTTGGGCCGGATTGCATCGCCTTAGCCCTGCTGAAAGACGGCGTAGCCGATGCCATGGGCTGTCCGCACCACGATGTTGGCGCCGGCGCCGCTCAAGCGTTTGCGGAGTCGTGAGACTGCGCTTTCCAAGGCGTTGGGCGTGACGTCCTCGCCGAAGGAGTAGAGCGATTCTTCGAGCTGGTTACGTCGAACCACTTGTTCCGAGCGTCGCAATAGTTGTTCGAGCAGGGCGACTTCACGCGGCGGGACGTCGATGCGTGTGTCATTCACGCTTACCGAGCGCGTCGTGCTATCGAGCGCCACGTTGCCAAGTTGCAAGACAACGCCGAGGGTGGCACCGGGTCGTCGCAACAGTGCGCGACAGCGAGCGGCGAGCTCGGCGATCTCGAATGGTTTGACCAGATAGTCGTCGGCGCCGCCGTCGAGGCCGATCAAGCGATCGTTGAGACCGCCGCGCGCGGTCAGAATCAGGATGGGAATGGAGTCGTTGGCTTGGCGCAGTTGCCGAACCAGGCTCATGCCATCGCCGTCGGGCAGGCCCAGATCCAACAGGATCAAGTCATAGCTGGCGGCATTGCGCGCGGCCAAGGCGTCTTTCAACGAGCCGCAACGATCGATGGCAAACCCCTGACGCGTCAGCCCGTCCTGCACCAGTTCCGCGAGCTGCGGATTGTCCTCAACTAGCAGAAGTCGCATGGCGCTAGCGGCGGCTGGCCAAAGGTGACGTGATCGCGATTCATTCTCAACAACAGCAATCTGAGGCTGTAAACCACGAAGCATAGGGCGATGCGGCTGACCAAGACCTGACCTTGGCGCTGCGGTGTGCGTTCGGCACCAGGCGGGGCCAACTTCGCATCTACGAGCATCGGCATGTTGCCAACATACTTGACTCACCTACCTAGTGAGAATCCGCATGCCTGTGTACTCGCGCTTGATTCCCGTGTTGCTGGTCGGCCTGGTGTCGGGCTGTTCGCCCAGTTCGCAGACCAATCCGCAGACCAGTGCGCCGCCGGTAGCCGCCGGGTCACCGTCGGTTGGGCCCAAGACCCATGTGGTGTGTCCGTCGCAGGCGGTGGCTGCCGATTGCGCGTTTTCCGGTGGCAGCGGCATCCAGGCGGCAGTTGATGCCGCCGCCGATGGCGACACTGTGCAGCTTCGGCCTGGCACATACACCGCGACCGGTGTGCGCGATGTGCCTTACAAGGTCCACACGATTCGCGGCTTCGTGGTGATCGATGGCAAGCGGTTGACTCTGGTCGGTGAGCCGGGCGCGGTGCTCGACGGCAGCACGGGCCCGCGGACCACCGGTGTGGTGATTCATCGCTCCAACGTCGAAGTGCGTGGCCTGACGCTCACCGGTTTCAAGTTCGAGATCGAAGAAGACGAGATCTACGAAGGCCACGGCATTTTCGCCATCGACAGTCAGGTGCGCGTGCGCGATGTGACTATCGAGAAGTATCAGAAGATGGGCCTGACCGGCCGCGGCCACACTGACTTGGATGCCGAGAACCTGCGCATCCTTGACGGGCACGTCGCCATTTGGATAGACGAGTACGCGCATCTTCGTCTGAGCAATGCTTTGATTCGCGGCAACGATTCTGCCGGCGTCGCTGCATACGGCAATTCGAGCGCGCACGTTGCCAACTCGGTGTTCGACGGCAATCTCGACGATGCGCTGTACGGCGAGCAGCACGCGAGCATCTACGCGACCAATTCGATCTTCCTGAAGAACAAGCCGTACGTGGCGCGCGCCACTGAGAACAGCCGAATCTGGGTGGGCTACAGCGGTCTATTCGGCAACGAAGGCGCGCTGTTCGCCAAGGACAAAGCAGCCGTCGCCAAGGGCGACAACTTCATCGAGACCGATCCCAAGCTGGATGCCGGCTATCGATATGCCGAGCAGTCGCCGCTGGCCGGCAAGGGCGATCCGAACTTTAGTGCCCAGATCGGTTTGCGGTAGGTCGTTGCGTTAGGACGGTTGCAAGCCATCGTCATAGTCGAGGTCGCTAGCGGTTGAACGCTGGCGACCGTCGAAGGACACGTACAGCACGGGTGTGATGAACAGCGTGATGAGCTGCGACATCAGCAGGCCGCCGACGACCACGATGCCAAGCGGCTGACGCATCTCGGCACCGGCGCCGAGGCCCAGCGCCATTGGCAACGCGCCCATGAGCGCGCACAACGTGGTCATCATGATGGGACGAAAGCGCAGCAGGCAGGCTTCGCGAATCGCCTGCGTGGCGCCGATGGGGCTACGACGTCGCAGCTCGATGGCGAAGTCGATCATCATGATGGCGTTCTTTTTCACGATGCCGATGAGTAGCAGTACGCCGATCATTGCGGTGACCGTCAGCTCCAAGCCGGCCAGTCGTAAGCTGAGCAAGGCGCCGAGTGCGGCCGACGGAATGCCCAGCAGAATCGTGACTGGGTGAATCCAGCTCTCGTACAACACGCCGAGCACCACATACACCACGCCCACAGCGATGGCGATCAACCACAGATTGGTGTGCTGGGATTGAGCGTAGAGCGAGGCCTGTCCGCCGAACTTGCCGAAGATGGTCGAGGGCATGCCGATGGCGGCGCGTGCTTGTTCGATGGCGGTGGCTGCATCGGACAACGATTTGCCATCGGCCAGCTCGAAGGAGAGGGTGATCGCGGGCAACTGCGACTCATGCTCGACCGCGAGCACGCCGGGTTCGCGGATCATGCGAGCGAATGCACTCAGCGGCACCAAGCCGCCAGTGCTGGCGCGGACATACAAGCGCGATAAATCGGTCTCGTCACGCCGCAGTTCCGGCGGCACCTCGAGAATGACTTGATACGTATCTGCCGGCGCATAGATCGACGACACCTGCCGCGTGCCGAAAGCAGAGTAGAGCGTGCTGCGGATGTTGCTCATATCGATGCCGAGCTGAGCGGCTCGCGCGTAGTCGATGTCGAGCGTGATCTGCAGACCTTCGCGTTCCAAATCGGTTTCGACTTCGGCGAACACGTCGGACTTGCGCAACTGTGCCAACAGCGCGTCGCTCCACTGATCCAGCTCCGCCGAGCCGACCGATTGCAACACGTATTGGTTGGCACTCGGTGAGCTGCCCGAGCCAACCTTCAAATTCTGCACCGGGCTGAAGTTCACACGCACGCCGGGAATGAAGTTGGTGTGCTCACGCAATTGCTTCAGCACTTCGGCCATCGCGGGCCGCTCGCTGCGATCCTTCAGGTCGATGGTGATGCGCGTAGTGTCATGGTCGACCTTGGATGCCATGGTGGCAATGGAGGGTTCTTTCAGCAGCACCTGTTGCAACTGGCGAACCACGGCCAGGCGGCCTTCGTACGACATGTCTTGCGGCGTGACGATCTTGGTTTCCAGTTGACCGAGATCTTCTTGCGGGAAGAAGCCTTTGGGCGAGATGACATACAGCCACACGGTCAAGACGACCGTCGCGGCGCCAACGAGGAGCACGGCTGCGCGGCGAGCCAGCGCCAGGTCGAGCATCCGGCCGTAGAACGTCGTCAACTTCGTTAGCATCGCTTCCGTGAGCTGAGCCCAGCGCGGTTCCCGCTGCCGCTTGCGATGTTTCAACAGCATCGGCACCAGCACGGGAATCAACGTCAGAGCCACGGCGGCCGACACCATGATGGACAGCGAGATCACGATGGCGAACTCGTGGAACAGCGCGCCCACTGTGCCCGGCAAGAAGAAAATGGGAATGAAGGCGGCCACCAGCGACAACGAGATGGACAACACAGTGAAGCCTACTTCGCCGGCGCCCCGAGTGGTGGCTTCCCGCAGCGGCATGCCTTCTTCGATGTGACGCATGATGTTTTCCAACACCACGATGGCATCGTCGACCACCAAGCCCACGGCAATGGTCAGGCCCATCAGCGAAAT
>NZ_JAEUPY010000744.1 GCF_016790065.1 Steroidobacter sp. | reverse complement strand
CAGCCGAAGAAACCACGACGAGTCGGGTGGCCATGCGTCGGCTTCAGCAGCTGGGCGCACAGCGCGGGCGTCAGCACCAACGCGACCACGACGGACAGAATCATCGACGACACGATGGTGATGGAGAACTGCCGATAGATCACGCCGGTGGAGCCGCTGAAGAACGCCATCGGCAGGAACACCGCGGACAGCACGGTCGCGATGCCGACCAGTGCGGGCGTGATTTCGCCCATGGACTTCAGTGTCGCCTCACGAGGACCGATCTGTTCCTCGCTCATGATGCGTTCGACGTTTTCCACCACCACGATGGCATCATCCACCAGTAGGCCGATGGATAGCACCATGGCGAACATGGTGAGCGTATTGATGGAATAACCGAATATTTGCAGCACGCCGAAGGTGCCGAGCAACACCACCGGCACGGCGATGGCCGGAATCAAGGTGGCGCGCCAGTTCTGCAAGAACACGAACATGACGATGATCACCAGCACGATGGCTTCGACCAGGGTCTTGACCACTTCCTCGATGGAAATCTTGATGAAGGCCGTGCTGTCGCGCGGATAAGTGATCTCGTAACCCTGCGGCAGCGAGGAACGCAGCCCATCGACGACTTGGCGCACGCCTTCCGCAGTCGATAGCGCATTCGCACCCGGGGCGAGTTTGACCGCCATGCCGGACGCGGGGTGGCCGTTGGAACGAGGCACGGCATCGTAGCTTTCGCTGCCGAGTTCAACGCGGGCCACATCGCCCAAGCGCACCGTCGCACCGCTGCTGTCGTGCTTGACGATGATGGCGCGAAACTGATCCGGCGTTTGCAGCTTGGACTGTGCTGTCACCGTGGCATTGAGCTGTTGGCCTGGGGCCGACGGCATGCCGCCGATCTTGCCGGCGGACACTTGAGTGTTCTGAGCTTGGATGGCCGAGCTCACATCGCTGGGCATCAAGTTATAAGAGAGCAACTTGGCCGGATCGAGCCAGATGCGCATCGCGTACTGCGAACCGAAGATCTGCACGCCGCCGACGCCGTGTACGCGTGCGATCGGGTCCTGCAGGTTGCTGACCAGGTAGTCGGCCAGATCGCTGGCGGTGGCAGTGTCGGTCTTGTCGAACACCGATACGATGATCAGGAAGTCGTTCTGCGACTTCACCACCGTCACGCCTTGCTGTTGTACGGAGGTGGGCAAGCGCGCCAATGCCTGTTGCACCTTGTTTTGAACTTGCACCTGCGCCGTGTCCGGATTGGTGCCTTGTTCGAAGGTGACTTGAATCTGCGCCTGGCCGTTGGAACTGCTCGAGGACGAGAAATACAACAAGCCGTCCAGACCGGTGAGCTGTTGCTCGATGATCTGGGTGACGCTGTTCTCGACGGTTTCGGCCGACGCGCCGGTGTAGGTGGCGCTGATGGCCACGGTCGGCGGCGCCACGTCCGGATACTGCGCCACCGGCAGCGAGTTGATGGAGGCGATGCCCGCCAACATGATCACGATGGCGATCACCCACGCGAAGATGGGGCGCCCGACGAAAAATTTAGCCCTCGTGCTTAGCCTTCCGATGCGCCGGAGGCAGATTCAGCAGCGGCGGCTTTGCTGGTCCCGACATCGACTGGATTCACGGTGTCGCCGACGCGCACCTTGCTGGTGCCTTCGACGATCAAGCGATCGCCTTCGGCCAGGCCGTTGCTGATCAACCAGCGATCGCCGATGGCGCGTTCGGTCACCAAGGTGCGCTGTTCGACCTTGTTGTCGGCGGTGAGCACCAGTGCAGTCGCGTTACCTTTCACGTCGCGGGTGACGCCTTGTTGAGGCGCCAGGATGGCCGTCGTGCTGACCGCCTGATCGAGCATGGCGCGTACATACATTCCAGGCAGCAGCTCGCCTTTGGGATTGGGGAACTCGGCGCGCAAGGTCACCGACCCGGTGGATTCGTCGACCGCCACTTCGGCGAATTTCATCGAACCCGGCTGGTCGTATTCGGAACCGTCTTCCAGCTTCAAACGCACTCGCGCGCGGCCGGACTTCATGCCGCTCTCGCCGAGCAAGCGGCGCAGCTTCAACAGCTCGGCGCTGGACTGAGTCATGTCCACGTAGATGGGATCGAGCGTCCGAATCGTGGCCAGCGATGTTTCCTGATTGGCCGTCACCAGCGCGCCAGGCGTCACCGTCGATTTGCCGATGCGGCCTGAGATCGGGGCGCGCACCTTGGTGTAATCGAGGTTGATCTGCGCGCTGTTGAGCGTGGCCTGCATCTGCGCCACCTGAGCAATCGCTTGCGCGTGCGCCATCTTGGCGTCATCGGCGTCCTGTTGAGAGACACCTTCGATGGCCAGCAACTCGCCGTAGCGTTGATCTTTCAAACGCGCCGAATCGACCGCGGCCTTGGCGTTCGCGAGCGAGGCCTGGGCTTGCGCAGCGCTGGCTGCATACGGCGCGGGATCGATTTCGTACAACACCTGGCCGGCTTTGACTTGCGAGCCTTCCTCGAAGCGCCGGAATTTGACGATGCCCGAGACCTGCGGTCGGACCTCGGACACCAAGAATGGAGTGGTGCGGCCGGCCAGCTCCGACTGCAGCACCAGCGGCTGAGGCTGCATGGTGATGAATCCGACCTCAGCGGCCGGGCGTTGGCCGCCCTCGGCTGCGTCCTTCGAGCAGCCGGCCAGCGTGACAGCCATTGCCGTGAACAAAACGGCAAGGCCGGCGCGGAGTTGCGTGGACGAGGCGGCGGGCGGACTGGACAGGGTAAAAGCCATTGGACTAATCTGCGCTCGAACTTGAGTGTGAACGTTCATTCTCAATAGTATGCCGGGCCCGAGGCTGAACGCCCAGGGGCAGAGTGTGAAAACATTGTGAACATGTCTGTAGTCAAGGAAAAGAAACGACCGGTCAAGGAGTTACGAGACCAACTCCGGCGCGACCAAATTGTTTCCGCAGCCCGTGCTTGCGTGGTGCGCCACGGCTTTCATGCCGCCAGCATGGGTCAGATCGCCGCCGAGGCTCAAATGAGCGTGGGCCAGATCTACCGCTACTTCCCGAGCAAGGACGCCATCGTGCGCGCCATCGTCGAGCGCATCGTGGCGCGACGGCTGGAATGGATGGTGGATCGGGATAAACACGTCAATTTCGCCGCGCGCTTTGCCAATCGCCATGACCAAGCCTCCGAGGAGGAGCGCAGCGAGCGCGTCCTATTGCTGGAAATTACTGCCGAGGCGACTCGCAATCCGGCGGTGGCGGAGATCGCGCGTGCCGCGGATCGTCGCCTGAGAAGCCAAGCCGTCGAGCTGGTTCGCGGCGGCTACCCAGAGCTGTCGGAGCAAGAAGCGGCCGTCAGAGTGGAGTTCGTTTCGGTGCTGTCGGAGGGTAGCGCGTTTCGCAGCCTGACCGAACCGGTTGCCGCCCCGGCGCTGCTGGAAAGCATTTACCGAGACACTTTGCAGAAGCTGTTTCCTCGCATGACGGACCGCGAACTGGGCTAGCAATTCGCATCTAACGCGACCTGGCCGCCCGGCGACGCTACAATCGCCCCCTTCAAAACCTACAAATCAGCCGGTACCAAACTGGCCCGGAGGGAGTGCACGAATGGTCTCGGCTCAAGAAGCGCTGCAACGCCTGCGCGATGGCAACCGTCGCTTCGTTGCCAGCATCGGCAGCGGCGAAATGCATCTGAACCTGGCGCGCGGCGTCGAGCTGACTCAGGAGCAACAGCCGCTGGCCATCATCCTGGGCTGCTCGGATGCACGCGTACCGGCCGAGATCGTGTTCGATCAAGGCCTCGGCGATCTATTCGTAATTCGCGTCGCCGGTAACGTGGTGGCGCCGTCGCAGGTCGGCAGCGTCGAGTTCGCGGCCTCGCGCTTCAATACTCGCTTGGTAGTAGTGCTTGGGCATTCGCGTTGTGGCGCCGTGCTCGCCACCATCGAAGAGCTGCAGCGGCCCAAAGAAAACCAGTCCATCAATTTGCGGTCCATCGTGGATCGGGTGCGGCCGTCGGTCGAAGGGCTGCTGCGCACCGAGTTGAAGCATGATCTGCATGCTTTGGTGGGCCATGCCGTGCGTTCCAATGTGAGCGCGTCGGTCGATCATTTGCGGCACGGCTCGGCAGTGCTCGAACAACTGATTCGTCAAGAAGGCTTGATGGTGGTGGGCGCCGAATATTCCCTGGAAACCGGGGTGGTCGAATTCTTCGATGGCGTCTGAGTCCGATGTTGCATTCATGGCGCGAGCGATTGAGCTCGCGCGTGAGGCTGAGCGTGCAGGCGAGGTGCCGGTTGGCGCCGTGATCGTGAAAGACGGTGTCATCGTTGGCGAAGGTTGGAACCGGCCGATCAGCACCAACGATCCCACCGCGCATGCCGAGATCGTCGCGTTACGAGCCGCGGCACAGCACCTGTCGACCTATCGATTGTTGGATACGACGTTGTATGTGACGCTCGAGCCCTGTGCCATGTGCGCCGGGGCCATGGTGCATGCTCGGGTGAAACGTTTGGTTTATGCCGCCACCGATCCCCGTGCCGGCGCGTCTGAATCGGTATTCAACATCACTCAGCATGCGGCACTGAATCATCGTTTGGAGTGTGCAGGTGGCGTGCTGGCCGAAGAGTGTGCGGCCATGCTGAAGGCATTCTTCGTCGCGCGTCGCTGAGTGTTTGTAATGTATCATCCCGCCTACCTCTCGCCCGCGGCCGTTCCAGGCCGCTAGCTCGTTCAGCCAGCGCGGTTCGTCTGAACCTGGCCAGCCATTCGTCAAGAAGCTGGAGTAGGACATGCGAATTACATTCAGAAATGCGTTAGCGCTGGCAGTTGCTACCGCCGCCGGCAGTGCCTCGGCACAAAGTAACGACGACCTGAGCAAGCAAACCCTCGAAACCGTATTGATCACCGCCAAACGGGCCGACCGCGTCAGCAAGGGCGCCACCGGTCTGGATATGGATATTGCCGATACGCCGCAATCCATCAGCGTGGTGACCCGCGAGCAAATGGATAACTTCGGCGCCGATGACATCAACGAAGCGTTGCGGCTGGCTACCGGCATCAACGTCGAAGAATGGGAAACCAATCGCACCAACTATATGGC
>NZ_JAEUPY010000701.1 GCF_016790065.1 Steroidobacter sp. | reverse complement strand
CGATGAAATTCTGGATCTGTTGCAGGCCCTGAATCAACAACAGGGCAAGACCATCATCATGGTGACGCACGATCCACATGCCGCCGCTCGCGCCAAGCATGTGTTGCATTTGAATAAGGGTCAGCTGGGCCGCGAAGCGGCGGCGTAGGCCACACCATGTTCAAATATTTACCTTTGCTATGGGCCAACCTGGGCCGCAAACGGCTGCGCACCAGCCTCACGATCGCCTCCATCGTGGTCGCGTTTCTATTGTTCGGCCTGATGCAGACGCTGCGCGTCGCGCTCACCGGCAGCCCCGAGCTGGCCGGCCTCGACCGACTCATCACCATGCACAAGACGTCCTTTGTGCAATCCCTGCCGCTGTCGTATCTGAACCGCGTCAAAGGCGTCGACGGCGTAGTGGTGGCGTCGTCGCAGGATTGGTTCGGCGGCGTGTATCAGGAAGATCGGAATCAAATGCCGGCCTTCGCCATCGAGGCGGACACGTTCTTCCAGGTGTACAACGAGTACAAGCTGAAGCCTGAAGAACAGGATGCGTTCATGAAGGACCGCAGCAGCGCCATCGTCGGCAAGCTGGTGGCAGAGCGCTTCAAATGGAAAGTCGGCGACACCATCCCGCTACGCTCCAACATCTGGACCAAGAAAGATGGCGGTAACACCTGGCCGATGAAAATCGCCGGCATCTATGACGCCACCAATGGCGACAACCAAAGCATTTATTTCCACTACGACTATCTCAACGAATCGCGCAGTGAGATTCGCGACATGATCGGTTGGGTAGTGGTGAAGGTGAAAGATCCAGCGCACTCCGCCGAGATCGCCAGCACCATCGACGCGATGTTCGCCAACTCTTCCACCGAGACCAAGACCTCGACCGAAAAAGCGTTCATCCAGGGCTTCGCCAATCAGATGGGCAACATCGGCGCGTTGCTGACGGCAGTGGCTGCGGCCGTGTTCTTCACCATGCTGCTGGTGACCGCCAACACCATGGGCCAGTCCATCCGAGAACGCATCAATGAAATCGGCGTCATGAAAACGCTGGGCTTCTCTGGCACCGGCGTGACGCTGCTGATTCTGGCCGAAGCCATTCTAGTCACTGCGTTGGGTGGCTTGATCGGTTTGGGACTGGCCGCATTGGCAAGCAAGGGGCTCTCGGCCGCGGTCGCGCAGTTCTTCCCAGTGCTGGGCATGCCGGCAACGACCTGGGCCATCGGCGCGGTTTTGATCTTGCTGCTCGGTGGCTTGGCTGCGGTGTTGCCGTGTAGCCAGGCTGCGCGACTGAAGATCGTCGACGCCTTGCGCAAGACTTGAGCTAGGAATCCGCCATGTCAGATAACTCTTTTGCTCAAATCGGCGCCATCACCAGCATGAACCTGCGCAACATGTCGCAGCGGGCCGCGTCGACCATCGTGGCGCTGATCGGCATCGCCGGCGTGGTCACTGTGCTCATCGGCGTGCTGTCGATTGCCGAAGGCTTTCGCGCGGTGCTGGAGATTTCCGGCTCGGATCAAGTGGCCATCGTGTTGCGCAATGGCGCCACCGACGAAATGGGCAGCGGCCTGACGCAGGAACAAACGCGAGTCATCGCCGACGCCAAACAAGCAGCGCGCGACGAACAAGGCCCGTTGGCCTCTCCCGAGCTTTACGTCGTGGTCAATGTGCCCTTGGTCAGCACCGGCACTGAGGCGAATGTTCCTTTACGCGGCGTTGGTCAACAGGCCGCCAAGCTACGCGGTAATTTCAAGATCGTCGAAGGCGTCGACTTCACACCCGGCAAGTTCGAAGTCGTCGTTGGCCGCGGCGCGAGCACTCAGTTCTCCGGTTTGAAAGTCGGCAGCCAATTGCGCTGGGGTACGACCAACTGGACCGTTACAGGCATCTTCGAAGATCGCGGCAGCGTCGCCGAGTCCGAAATCTGGACCGATGCTTCCGTGCTCCAAGGTGCTTACAACCGCGGCAACTCCTATCAATCGATGCGAGTGAAGCTGACCAGCGCAAGCGAGATGCAGGCGTTCAAGGATGCGCTGACCAGCGATCCTCGCCTCAACGTCCGCGTTTTCAGTGAAAAGCAGTATTACGAAGAGCAATCGAAGATTCTGGTGACGTTGGTCAAGACCATCGGCACCGCGATCGCTGTTCTGATGGGCCTCGGCGCAGTCTTCGCGGCGTTGAACACCATGTACTCGGCTGTTTCTTCGCGTATGCGTGAGATCGCAACGTTGCGTGCGCTGGGCTTCGGCGCGGCGCCGGTTGTCACCTCCGTGCTGGCGGAAGCATTGCTCATCGGTTTGGTCGGCGGCGCGGTGGGCATGTTCGTGTCCTACTTCGCCTTCAACGGCATGCGAGCCACGACCATGAACTTCGCGACGTTCAGCCAGCTCAGCTTTGCTTTCACGGTGACGCCGCAGTTGCTGATTCAGGGATTGGTGTGGGCACTGGTGCTTGGCCTGATCGGCGGTTTGCTGCCCAGCTGGCGCGCCGCTCGATTGCCGATCACAACGGGCCTGCGCGAACTCTGATGCGGCTCGGGCCGTTAGGCATTTATGCCAGAACTGCCTGACGTCGCCGTCTACATCGAATCGCTCGAAGCCCGCATCGTTGGGCATCGACTCGAACGGGTTCTGTTGAAGAACCCGTTTCTGCTACGTACCGCTGAGCCTCCGCCGCA
>NZ_JAEUPY010000645.1 GCF_016790065.1 Steroidobacter sp. | reverse complement strand
GTTTCGGCCAGGCTCAAGCTATCCAGATTGAGTGGTGCCAGGCGAGGGATGAGTCCGTGCATGGAATCGTACAGTCGCGCCGCTTCGGTGGAGATGAGGCGTGCGACCTCGGCGGTGTGCGACTCGGCAGGATGCTGATTGGCAATCACTACCGCGAAGCTGCGAATCGCGGTGACCGATTGCGCAAACTCGTCGTGCAGCTCGCGTGCGATCAGGCGACGTTCTTCGTCCAGTCGCTGCTCGATGAGCCCATCCAGCTCGCGACGTTGCTGCAGCCGTTGTTCGGCTTCGAACGCCTTGCGATCGCTGAGCAACTTATCTTCCAGAGAGGCCGCCATGCGATTGAAGGTCGCGCCCATCATGTGAGCTTCGTGACCTTTCAACGTCGGCAGGCGATGACGCAGGTCGCCGCGTTCGATATGGGTGAGTCCATCGACGATGGCCGGCCAGGGGGCGATGGCCCGGCCGACCAACCAGAACACGGCCACGTTGAGCACGGCGAACGCGATGCCGCCGAACAACATGAGCTGAGTGAGATCGTCCCAGCCATCCAGAATGGCGCGCGAGGCATTGGCTTCGACGCGTACTTCGCTGCCGCTCGCCAACCTGAATATATGTAGCGGTGGTTTGGACAGGATCAGGGAGGCGAACCAGTCGGGAGCTTCGCGGCCGGCCTTGTATGGGGAAGGCGGGGAGCTGTAACTCACTTTGCCGTCGGCGGTGAGCAACGTGATCTCATGCGCTCGCACCCGGCCGAGTTGTTGCAGAAAGGCAAGCAGGAAACTGTCGTCGCCCTGATCCAGATCGGCAACGATCCGGGCCAGCAGCTGGGTGGCGACGGTATTGGCCCCGGCGATTTCTTCTCGGACCGCTCGGCGCGTGCCGTCGAACTGCAGCCAGGCCGCCAGGATGACCAGCGCGGCGCTGAGACTGGCGACGATCAGATTGACGTGGCTACGGAGTTTCAAAGTCCCTTCCGTGTGGCGCGAGGGGCCAATATTCAGATCAGTATGACGGCCAGTATGCCGACATATCAGCAAATCTCGCACTCATGAAAATCATGAGCGCAGATTCATGATTGCAGCCTCGCCAGTTGGGGCGCCGAGCCGGCATGGTGGTCTGGGTCGTTCAGACCCGAACTTGCATCAGCCCAACGGGAATCAGGAGTCGTCATGATCTGGGAAACACCTGTGGCCATCGATCTGCGTCTGGGCATGGAAATCACCATGTACGCCGATCACCGCTAAGCGCGGTGGAGGGCGGGGCTGGCCGGAGCGTCCGGGGCCTCGCCTGACTGGATGCATATCCGAATTCTAGGCGCCGCCGCGGGCGGGGGCTTTCCTCAATGGAACTGCAACTGCCGTAATTGTCAGGCGGTACGCAGCCGACAGCCCAATGTCCGGGCGCGCACCCAATCTTCCATTGCGATCCGCGGCGACGATGCGGCGGGCTGGACGCTGGTCAATGCCTCTCCCGATATCCTGACCCAGCTGCAGGCCAATCCGCAGCTGCAGCCGGCGCGAGCGGCTCGCGATACCGGCATTCGTAACATCGTGCTGACCGATGCACAGATCGATCACACCACCGGTCTGTTGATGCTCCGCGAGAGTCCCCAGCCCTGGCCGCTGTGGTGTACCGACAGTGTGTTCGCCGATCTCACCGAGGCCAATCCCATTCTTCAGGTCTTGCAGCGCTATTGCGGCGTGGCTCGACAGCGCATCGACATCGGCGAATGGTTCTCGGTGGAGGGTAGCGATGAGCTGCGTTGGCAGGCCATCGGCTTGCCTGGTCGGCCTCCGCCGTATTCGAAGCGCGAACCGCAATCGGGTGATGTCATCGGACTGCTGGTCGAAGATCGGCGTACCGGCAAGCGGCTGTGTTATGCACCGGGCGTGGCTCGTGTGGATGCGTGGTTGTTCGAGTTAATGAGCAGTGCCCATTGCGTGCTGGTCGACGGCACGTTCTGGACCGACGACGAGCTGATTCAATTGGGTGTCTCGCGCAAGCGCGCGGCCGACATGGGGCATCTCACTCAATCCGGCGGCATGATCGACTGGCTGGATCGGCTGCCGACCGGTACTCGTCGGGTGTTGATTCATATCAACAACACCAATCCGATCCTGGTCGAAGACTCAGCCGAGCGCGCCAAGCTGACTGAGCACCGTATCGAAGTGTCGTACGACGGGATGGAGATCGTTCTGTGAATGCCGCGACTCAGCTGGACTGCGCGTGGGATGCGACCACCTTCGAACAGAAGCTGCGCGAACAGGGCCGTGCGTATCACATCTATCATCCGTTCAACGTGATGCTGAACACCGGCACCGCCAGCCGCGAACAGATCCAGGGCTGGGTGGCCAATCGTTTTTATTATCAGATCGCTATTCCTCGCAAGGATGCCGCCATTCTGGCGAACTGCCCCGATCGCGAGGTGCGGCGGAAGTGGGTCGAGCGCATTCTGGATCACGACGGTCACGGCGACGATGCGGGCGGCATCGAGGCCTGGTTGCGACTCGCCGAAGCGGTCGGTCTGGAACGCGACCAAGTGACGGGACTGAATCGGCTGATCCCAGGCGTACGCTTCGCGGTCGACGCCTATGTGAACTTCGCTCGTCAGGCGCCTTGGCAAGAGGCGGTTTGTTCGTCGCTGACCGAGCTGTTCGCGCCGGACATTCACCGGCAACGGCTCGCGTCCTGGCCGGAGCATTATCCCTGGATCGATCAGCTGGGACTGCAGTACTTCCGCAGCCGCATGTCGCTGGCTCAGCGCGATGTGAATCATGGCTTGGCCGTGACGCTGGATTACTTCAGGACTCGCGAACAGCAGCAACGCGCGCTCGAAGTGCTCAAGTTCAAGCTCGATGTGCTGTGGGCGATGAACGACGCCATGGCTCAGCACTATGGCGTGCAGCCATGACGCCGGCCGACTGTCCCAGCATTCGCGCCGGCATTCGGCTGCAATGGGAGGACGTGCAGAAGGCCTACGTGCTGCTGTATCCCGAAGGCATGGTGAAGTTGAACACCAGCGCCGCGGAGATTCTGCGCCGTTGCGACGGTGTGCGTAACGTCGATGCCATCGTGGAAGATCTGGAAACTGCCTTTAAGCGCAACGGCCTGCGCGATGAAGTCGTGCACTTTCTCGAACTCGCCACCGCTCAGGGCTGGATCGGCGCGCCGCCATGAACCCGGCACCCCCGTTATCGCCGGGTCCCTCGACGGCCGTCGGTCCGCCGTTGTGGCTATTGTTCGAACTCACTTATCGTTGTCCGCTGCAATGTGTGTTTTGTTACAACCCGGTGGACTTCGCTGCGGTTGACAATGAGTTGACCACGGCGGAATGGCTGCGTGTCTTGCGTGAGGCGCGCGCGCTCGGTTCAGTGCAACTAGGCCTGTCGGGCGGTGAGCCGCTGATGCGGGACGATGTAGAAGAGATTGCGGCCGAAGCGAGGCAGCTGGGCTATTACTCCAATCTGATCACTTCCGGTGTCGGCTTGACGCGCGAACGCCTGGCCGAGCTGAAGCGCGCTGGTCTGGACCACATTCAACTCTCGTTTCAGGACTCTACGCGCGAGCTCAACGATTTCCTGTCGCACACGCGCACGTTCGAGCTGAAGCAGCGCTGTGCCGAGTGGATCAAGTCGAGCGGTTATCCCATGGTGCTCAACTGTGTGATTCACCGGCTCAACATCGATCATCTGGACACTATCATCGATATGGCCGTGCGCATGGGCGCCGATTATCTGGAGCTGGCCAACACTCAGTATTACTCGTGGGCGCATCTGAATCGCGAGCATCTGCTGCCGTCGCGAGCCCAGTTGGAACGCGCCGAACGAATCACCAACCAGTGGCGTGCGCGTCTGCAGGGAAAGATGCGGATCTTCTACGTCGTACCGGATTTTTACGAGCAGCGTCCCAAGCGCTGCGCGAACGGCTGGGGTACCACCCTTGCGGTGGTGACGCCTGACGGTACCGCGTTACCGTGTCACACGGCGAAGATGCTGCCCGGCATTGATTTTCCCAACGTGCGACGGCAAAGCATGCGCGAGGTGTGGTTCGAGTCGGCTGCGTTCAATCGGTTTCGTGGCCAAGGCTGGATGAAGGAACCGTGTGCCAGTTGCGAGGAGCGCGATAAAGATTTGGGCGGCTGCCGTTGCCAGGCCTATTTGCTCGCACAAGACGCTGCGGCCGCGGACCCGGTCTGTGCCAAGAGTCCGCATCATCTGGTAGTGCTGGCCGCAGTCGACCGGGCACAACAAACCCGGCCGCCTGAAGCGCCATTGATATTTCGTAAGCGCGAAGTGTCGCGCTCGTTGATCGACAGTCAGCGTTTGTCGGCGAACGAGAATCTCGCCCCCAGCCAATAGGTGCGCGGCGCACCGGGTGCCAAGAAAGTCGAACCCAGCAGCGGACGCTCACCGTCCACGATGGGGCCGGCGAACGGTCTGGCCACGAAAGCACCATTCTCATTGAAGCCGGTCGAGCCGAGCTGCGCGCCGGTGTAGTACTCGCGATCCAGCAGATTGTTGACTTGCGCATAGACCTGTAGCGCCTGCAGTGGGCGATATTCCACGCCCAGATTGACGACGGTGTAACCGCCGATCTCGCCAGGCCCGAGATAGAAGGGCGCCTCGGCCTGATGCTCGTTGTTCTCGTTGCCGCGTGCATAAGAGCTGCCGATGTTGATCAGATCCAGATTGACCGAGATCTGTTCGGTCACATCCCAACCGGCGAAGGCTTTGAAGATGTGGCGCGGCGTCAGCGGAATCCGATCGCCGGGTTCGATGTCGATGGTGCCTTCGAAGCCCGGGCCTTCTTCGTTACTACTGTTACCTTCGCCAAGCACTTCCTCGCTGCTCCGATAGGTGGCTTCGAGCAGCGTGTAGTTGACGCCGGCGTAGACGGGCCCGAGCTGGCTCGACAGACCGGCCTCGATGCCTTGTCGACGCGTCTTACCGAAGTTCTTGAAGTAGCCAAAGCCTGCCGCATCGTCGGCGACGAACAGAATGTCGTCGCGATTGTCGGCGCGGAACACGCCAAGGTTCCATGCAACGCGCTTGGCCATGACGCCGCGTGCGCCTGCTTCGAGTGTACGTGTCACGACTTGATCGAGCGGCGGATCGCCTGCCATCGCATTGGGCAAGCGGCAAGGATTCTCCGGGTCGGCGCAGCCCAGTTCGATGGACGACGGTGCGCGGCTGCCTTCGGTGTAACCGACATACCCGGAGATCGCCTCGTTCGGATTGAACGTCACGCCCAGCGCGGGATTGAATCGGCTGAAAGTGTGTTTCGCCGTGAGCGAGCCGGGTTCGCCGGCCTCGGTGATGTCGTCGACGTTATCGACGGTGGTGCGATCGTAACGGCCCGACAAGGTGAGGTGAGTACTGCGAGTCAATCCGACCGTGTCGGTGAAGTACACGCTGCCCGAAGTCACGTCGCCATCCAGAGCGACGCGCGAATCGAACGCGTTCTCGGATTCCTGAGTGCCGTCGGCGAACATGCCCGGGCCTTCGACACCGGCGATGCCTCGATCGCTCAGCAAGTAGCCGAACTGCGAGGACTGTGAGAACTTGGCGTTGCTCTTCAAACCCGAGACGCCGACGATCAATTGGTTGCTCAACGATGCCAGCGGCGCGGTGAGGGAGGCTTGTAGCGAGACGCCGGCCTCGTGCTGGCGCGTCTGTGTGCGATTGATCAGGCCATTACATTTCTCGTTCGGCTCGTCGTTGAGCAGCACGTTGGCGATACAGCGCCACGACGGAAACGGCGTGTTGGCTTGAGTTTCGCCGCTCAATGGAAAACCGGTGTAGCCAGCCTCTTCGAGCGCTTCACGTTCGTCCGCGTTGGGTTGATAGAGCGCTTCGCCGAGCGCGTCGTCGTTGATGTCGCCGTTGAAGGTGCGGGTTTCGATGTTCCGATAATGCGCATTGGCGGACAACGCGACTCGATCGCTCAGCTTGTGAGTCACCACCAGGTTGAACAGGTACGACTCGTTGTCGGTCTGGTCCGGCTTGGTGTAGACGCTGGCGTAGTCGCTGCGCAGGAGTTGCACGTCCTGCAAGCCGTTACCGGTGAGGTTGGTGTCGGCGTAGGAACCGCTTAGCGAAACGTCAGTCGCGTCGTTACGCCAGCCCACCTTCGCAAACAGCTGCTTCGCTTTGGTGGGGGAGTCATCGCGCCAGCCGTCGTCGCGCAACTCATTGCCGGTGGCGAACCAGTGCAAGCCGTTGTCGGTGTGCGAGGCTGCGGTCAGCGAGACTCGTCGGCGTCGGTCGGAACCATAGTTCACTTCCACGCCATAGCCGGGATAGGTGTAACCGTTCTTGGTCTCCAGCGCGAGTGCGCCGCCGAGCGTATTGGCGCCGAACACCGGATTGGAGCCGGGGATCAAGGTCATGGACGCCAGCGCTTCACGCGGCAGCAAGTCCCAACTGACCACGTCGCCGAACGGTTGATTGAGTCGCATGCCATCCAGATACACCGATAGGCCCTGCGGTGTGCCGAGCAGTGGCGAAGCGGTGTAACCGCGATAATTGATGTCAGGCTGGAGCGCGTTGTTCTGGACGTCGTTGACATAGACGCTGCCGACGCGGCGATTCAGAAACGCCGTCAGATCCAATGCATGCGAGCGATCGATGTCACGCGACGTGGCAGTTTGTACCGGAGCTGGTACACGATTCCGGTCGATCTGTGCGCCGGTCAGCGGCGTGACGCCGATGACGGTGACGGTGTCGATGGTTTCGTCGGCTTGCGCCAGGCCCGTCAGCGAGCTGAAGGCAATGATGGTCGTCACGGCGGTGGCCGTGGAAGATTGTGCTAATCGCATCCCCCGACTCCTTCCATCCTTGGTGTTGTGCTTGATTTAGATGATGCCGCCGCGCGAGTGCTGCAACGGAATGTCGAGCCGCTTGCAACGACGGTACAAAGTGTTACGGCTGACACCCAGTCGCTCGGCGGCGCGGGACATGTTGCCGTCGCAATCCCGAATGCATTGGACCAATGCGTCGCGTTCAATGGAGGGTGTGGCGTCGACGCCGTCGTCGCAGCGACTCTGGCAAAGGCGCACTTCGCTGGGCAGGTCGACCATGCGGATCACGTCGCTGTCGCAAATCGCCAGGATGGTCCGGATCACATTGCGCAGCTCGCGCACGTTACCGGGCCAGCTGTAATCGAGCAGCCGTTGGAAGGCGTCCATCTCGATGGACACCGGCCGGCCGTCGCAACTCTCGGTGGCGAAGAACTCGCGGATCAGGCGTTCCTTATCAGCGCGCTGGGCCAGGGACGGTAACTCGATGGTGATGCCGTTGAGTCGATAGTAGAGATCTTCCCGGAACGTGCCGCGCGCGATCATGGCCCGCAGGTTTTGATGTGAGGCGCACATCACCCGCAAGTCCACTTGGATCGGCGTGTCGGTTCCCAACGGCATCACTTCCTGCTCCTCCAGCACGCGTAACAGACGCGTTTGCAAGCTCAACTGCATGTCGCCGATTTCATCGAGGAACAAGGTGCCGCCGGACGACTGCAGAATCTTGCCTTTCATCCCGCTCTTGCGTGCGCCGGTGAACGCGCCCGGCGCATATCCGAACAGCTCGCTCTCGATGAGCGTCTCGGGAATGGCGGCACAGTTCAACGCGACGAACGGGCGGGCCGCTCGATCACTGGCAGTATGCAAAGCTCGTGCAAACATCTCTTTGCCGGCGCCGGTCGCGCCTTGAATCATCACCGGCACCCGCGATGAAGCGATACGACGCGCGCTTCGGATGTTCCTGCCCATCTGGGGATCTTCACCGGCGAGATCTTCGAGCGTGAGACAGGCTTTACGAGATATCGCCGGTGCCAGCTGCAGAATTTCGCGCGACGTGTTGGCGATGACCGCGGTCCGGCCGGTGCCGGTTTCCTGGTCCAGGCTCAGAAAGAAATGACGGCCGAACTGCATGTCGCGCACCGGGCGCAGCGAGGTCTGGCCTCGGTAGTCCGGTTCGATCAGCTCGGCGGCGCTGACATCGAAGATTTCCTCGATGCCGCGGCCGACCAGCGCGGCTCGGTTCTTGGCGCGCAGTAACCACAGTGCCGTCTCGTCCACAGCGACCACGCTGCCGTCGTTAGCCACGGCGATGGCGCCGCTATGCTGTAAGTTGACGAACTCGGGACGCGCGTGGAAGCGGAATACCGTCTCGCTTTGGAAGTGTTGCAGGAACAGACACTTTTCTATGAGTTGTGCCGACAGGCTGACCAACGCCATGGTGTGCGCCAGGCTGGCTCGGGTGTCGCGGGCGTTGAGGGTCGATGCATCGAGGACCGCGAGCAGCTTGCCGGAGGGATCGCGGATCGGCGCGCCCGAACACGACAGGCCGATGTGACACGAGCGAAAATGTTCCTCGCGATACACGATCACCGGCCGATTTTCGGCAATACAGGTGCCGATACCGTTGGTGCCTTCCTGGCGCTCGCTCCAATCCGCGCCGATGGTCAGGCCGGCCGAGCGGAACACATCGACCAAGGTGGCGTCGGTTTTTTCGTAAAGCACGATGCCGGCGGCATCGGTGAGCACCAGCGCGTAGCCGGAGCCGGCGATGTGTTCGTACAGCCAGTCGATTTCGGCAGCGGCGATTTGTAACAGATCGGCATGTTGCACCAGCCGTTCGGCGAGCACGGCGGCATCGATCACGGTGGGCGAGAACGTGCGCCGGCCGGGATCCAGTGAATAGTCGATGGCACAACGACGCCAGGAGCCGGCGATGGCGGGGTGCAGAGTCAAAGGGGGACCGGGCGTGGACGCCTTCGGTTCCAGAACGAACTCGAGCACATTTCCCGCATGCACTGCAGTTGCGTCCATGAATTCTCCTTGGGGTCCTTGTTGCGGCAGTGTGTCAACTGTCCCGTGACACTGTCACGCTTTGTCTCGCCCCCTGACACACTTGCCGCGGATTTCATTTCTTCACCGCATTCAATTGCAGTGATCGCTGTTGCCAGCCCGAGTTAGTTTAACCGCGTTACCTAATCTGTGGCATATGGCTTGCTCGTTGACTCTGTGATGAATTCAAGGGGGACTCATGCGCTCTGTAGTTTGGCGGCCACTCGTCGTAGTGATTCTATTCGGTGTTTACGGATATATATTTGAGGTTGCGGCGGCCGACACCAGCGCAGCGGGTGGGCGCGCCTATGTTTCCAACGAAGACGGCCATACCGTGTCGGTGCTGGACGTTGGCAACAACACCAGTCTCGGCGACATCGATGTAGGTAAGCGGCCGCGCGGGCTGAAGTTGTCTCAGGATGGCTCGCGCTTGTTCGTGGCCGTGAGTGGCCTGGCGAAATGTCCGCCGACCGTGCCGGACGAAGAGTGCGCCAAATTGGAGCGCGATCTGAAAGCCGACGGCATCGCTGTGGTGGACACCGCTTTACGCAAAGTTATCAAGGTCCTGGCCGCGGGCTCGGATCCTGAACAGTTCGCGATGAGTAACGACGGCAAGCGCCTTTACGTGGCCAACGAAGATGTCGGCTTGCTCTCGGTAGTAGATGTCGACGCCGGCAAAGTGGTGGCGCACGTCAAGGTCGGACTGGAACCTGAAGGCGTCGCGCTGACACCAAACGGTCGCTGGGTGCTGGTCACCAACGAATCGGATAGCTCGGTGTCCGTCATCGACACCACGACCTTGAAGGTGGTGCATACAGTGCCGGTGGGGAAACGCCCTCGAGACATGGCATTCACGCCCAAAGGCGACGTGGCGTATGTGTCCGGCGAGCTCGATTCCTCTCTCTATAGAATCTCAGTGCCGGGCGGCGAGCCGGTGGAGCGAGTGTTGAAGTTGGGCGAGGCGGCCAAGCCCATGGCGGTGTTGCTGGATTCCCGGCGTAACCGCTTGTATTTGAGCACCGGCCGTGGCGGCACGGTGGCCGTGGTCGATATGAAACAAACGCCGGCGTTGCTCAAGGAGATTGCGGTAGGCAAACGTCCTTGGGGAATCGCGCTGTCGGCCGACGGACGCTACTTGTATACCGCCAACGGGCCTTCCAACGATGTGAGCGTCGTGGACACAACCAGCCTGACCACGGTGAAGACCATTCCCGTCGGCCGCTCGCCGTGGGGCATCGTGATCGGGCCGGCGCCGCCGCGCTGATTCAGGTTTTCACCTTCAAACCGCACGCACGCTGCGCTTCCGTCTCCAGCAGGCGGAAGCGTTTAGCGGTGGCACGTGCTTGTTCCGAATCGCGAAACAAGCCGCCGCCTTCGCCCGGCAGGCCGGCATATCGGGCAAAGGTAATGGACGAAACGAAGTCGTCGTAACTCAAGCTGTCGGCCAGCCGATCGATGGTGCACGAGCACTGATAGACATTCGCCAGACTGTCGTCGTGGTTGGCGATGCATTCATTCACATATTCGACGCGCGCCTGCGTTGGATAGTAATGAGTGGGCGGCGGCGGCTCACCACTGTTCGCTGTGCCGGACAACAACACCAGTGTCGCTGAACAGATTGTGCCAACACAGAGTGTCCCGAAAATGGAACGGTGGCACAGGCGTTGCATCGTCATGGGCGCCTCGCAGGAGGTGGAGTGAAGTTGGTGTCCGGTGTGCCTTGTGTACGCCCTGTGCCAACCGCCATCAACAAGAAATTTCGGTCAGTCTCGGGGGATTGCACATGAAACTTCAGCATCGCTGGGTCCTGCTGGTGGCTGCCACGTCCACCGTTACGGCGGGAATGGCTGCGGCCACGGATCTTGAACAGGCAATGGCCAAATCGTCGAACTGGGCCGCCCAGGCCGGCGACTATGCCAATCATCGATATAGCGAGCTCAAACAGATCAATGCGGGCAATGTCGGCCGCATGCAGGTTGCATGGACCATGTCCACTGGCGTGTTACGCGGCCACGAGGGCTCGCCCTTGGTGATCGGCGACACCATGTATATCCACACGCCGTTTCCGAACAACGTGTACGCCATCAATCTGAAGGACCAATCTTACAAATGGAAGTATGAGCCCAAGCAAGATGCGGCAGTGGTACCAGTGATGTGCTGTGACACTGTCAACCGCGGTCTGGCGTTTGGCGGTGGCAAGATCCTGCTGCAACAGGCGGACACCACTCTGGTGGCACTCGATGCCAACACCGGCAAAGTCGCTTGGACCGCCAAGAACGGCGATCCCAAGATCGGCGAGACCAATACCAACGCGCCGCACGTCTTCAAAGAAGTCGTCATCACCGGTATCTCCGGCGGTGAGTTCGGCGTGCGCGGTCGCTTGATCGCTTATGACTTGAACAGCGGCAAGAAGCTGTGGACTGCCTACAGCGTCGGCCCGGACAAAGAAATGTTGCTGGATCCGGTCAAGACCATGACCTGGACCAACGGCAAGATGGCACCGGTCGGCGCCGACTCCTCGCTCAAGTCCTGGAAGGGCGATCAATGGAAATTGGGCGGCGGCACCACGTGGGGCTGGTATGCCTACGATCCGAAATTGAACATGGTCTATTACGGCAGCGGTAATCCGGGCACGTGGAATCCATCGCAGCGCCCCGGCGACAACAAATGGTCCATGACCTTGTTCGGGCGCGATCTGAATACCGGCGTGGCCAAGTGGGTCTATCAAATGACCCCGCACGACGAATGGGATTTCGACGGCGTCAATGAAAACCTGCTGGTGGATCTGGACATCAAGGGCAAGAAGACACCGTCGCTGGTGCACTTCGATCGCAACGGCTTCGGTTACACCTTGAATCGCGAGACCGGCGAGTTGCTGGTGGCCGAGAAGTTCGATCCGAAAGTGAACTGGGCCTCGAAAGTCGATATGAAGACCGGCCGGCCCATAGTCGATAAGAAATATTCACCGGGGACCACCGGCCCGGATGTGAATGTGAAAGACATCTGCCCGGCGGCGCTCGGCAGCAAGGATCAACAACCGGCGAGCTACGACCGCAAGAGCGGCCTCATTCTCGTGCCGACCAATCATGTCTGCATGACGTATGAACCGTTCCAAGTCGAGTACACAGCGGGTCAGCCGTACGTCGGTGCGACGTTGACCATGTATCCGACGCCGGGCAGTCACGGTGGCATGGGCAACTTCATTGCCTGGGATGCGGCTCAAGGCAAGATCGTCTGGTCCAAGCCCGAGCGTTTCTCGGTGTGGTCGGGTGCGCTCACCACGGCGGGCGACATCGTGTTCTACGGCACGCTGGAAGGCTATATCAAAGCCGTGTCCACCAAAGACGGTAAGGAACTGTGGAAGTTCAAGACCCCGTCCGGAATCATCGGCAACGTGTTCGCCTATGAGTACGGCGGCAAACAATATGTCGGTGTGTACTCGGGCATCGGCGGTTGGGCAGGCATCGGCATGGCGGCCGGTCTGACCGAATCCACCGAAGGCTTGGGTGCGGTGGGCGGTTACAAGGACCTGGCGAAGTACACCACACTGGGTGGTTCGCTATTCATCTTCGGACTGCCCGACAGTACTTCCTCTGCCACCACAGCGTTGCAGTGAACCCGCAATCATGAGGTGGGTGACAGTGCTCCTGGCAGCCAGCATCGTCGGTGTGTGCGCGAATGCAGATGACGCACCCGCCGGCGATGCGGCCCTCTACCAGGTACAAGACGGCAGTAAAGTCGATCCGAAAACTTTGATGGGATGGAAGACGTGGCGCGCGCTCGCTTGCGAGCGCTGCCACGGTGCTGAACAGGAAGGCCTGGTCGGACCCTCGCTGGTGAACTCGTTGAAGGTGCTGTCCAAGGAGGACTTCCACACCGTCATCATGAACGGCCGACCCGAGAAGGGCATGCCGCCATTCAGTACCAGCGACATGGTGAACAAAAACTGGGAAGGGCTGTACGCGTACTTGAAAGGTCGCTCCGATGGCAAGATCCAGCCTGGTCGTCTCGCGCCGATCGAGTAACCGCTTGCGTCTGAGCGCGGCCATATCGATCTGCATGGGGCTGGCTGGTGTCGCGCTGTCGGCAGGCAGCGCGGCCGTAGCCGATCAATCCGAATCGATACTTCGTGTCTGCGCCGATCCGGACAACCTGCCGTTGTCCAATCGGCGCGGCGAGGGCTATGAAAACAAGATTGCCGAAGAGTTGGCGCGCGATCTAGGCAGGCGCGTCGAATACACGTTCTTTCCGCAACGCATGGGTTTCGTGCGCAACACGCTCAAACAACGCGACGCTGCCACCAAAGAATTCAAATGCGACGTGATCATCGGCGTGCCCAAAGGGTATGAACTGACTGCGACCACGCGCCCGTACATGCATTCGACGTATGCGCTGGTGTTTGCGGAGCACGACGGTTGGAAGGATGTGCAAACCGCTGATGACTTGTTGAAGTTGCCTCGCGAGCAACTGGCCAAGCTGCATATCGGTGTGTTCGGCCGCTCGCCCGGCGCCGATTGGTTGTTACGTAACAATCTACTCGAGCAGGCAGTGATGTACGCGCCGCAGAGCGGTGACCCTGCGGAGAATCCGGCGCACACCATCGAGAACGATCTGGCGTCCGGCAAGATCGATGCAGCCATCGTCTGGGGACCGATTGCCGGCTTTCTGGTGCAACGTCGTAACGCTGCGCCGGCGTGGCAGAGCGTGCCGTTCCTGCCCGATCCGGCCATCAAGTTCGATTATGAGATCGCCATGGGTGTGCGCTTCGGCGAAAAGGAATGGCAAAGCCAACTGGACGCCTGGATCGGCGCGCACCAAACCAGGATCGATCAGATCCTGAGCAGCTATCGGGTGCCGCTGCTCGACGCCAGTGGCAAAGTCAAACAAGCTCGCCGGGAGAACGGTTCATGAAAGTCAAAGCCGCCGTTGCTTATGCCGCAGGCAAACCGCTCGAAGTCACGACGGTCGATCTGGATGGGCCGCGTGCCGGCGAAGTGTTGGTCGAGATCAAAGCCACTGGGGTTTGTCACACTGACGAGTTCACGCGTTCCGGCGCCGATCCGGAAGGATTGTTCCCGGCGATCTTCGGTCACGAAGGCGCGGGCATCGTGGTCGATGTCGGGCCGGGCGTGACCACGCTGCGTAAAGGCGATCACGTCATTCCGCTGTACACGCCCGAGTGTCGGCAATGCAAGTCATGCCTGTCGCGTAAGACCAATCTGTGCACGGCCATCCGAGCGACGCAAGGAAAAGGTGTGATGCCCGACGGCACCAGTCGCTTTTCCATCGGCAGCCAGATGGTGCATCACTATATGGGCTGCTCGACGTTCGCGAATTTCACCGTGATGCCGGAGATCGCGCTCGCCAAGATTCGCGAGGACGCACCGTTCGACAAGGTTTGCTACATCGGCTGCGGTGTGACCACAGGCATCGGCGCTGTGATCAACACGGCTAAGGTCGAACCCGGCGCCAATGTGGTCGTGTTCGGTCTGGGCGGCATCGGCTTGAACGTGATCCAAGGCGCACGCCTGGCCGGCGCCAACAAGATCATCGGCGTGGACATCAATCCGCGCCGCGTGCAGCTCGCCGAAGCGTTCGGCATGACTCATTTCGTGAACCCCAAAGAAGTCGAGGGCGAACTGGTGCCGCATTTGGTGAACCTCACCGATGGCGGTGCCGACTACAGTTTCGAATGCGTGGGCAATGTCGATCTGATGCGCCAGGCGCTGGAGTGTTGCCATCGCGGTTGGGGCGAAAGCGTGATCATCGGCGTGGCGGGCGCGGGGCAGGAAATCCGGACGCGGCCGTTCCAGCTGGTGACGGGCCGTGTGTGGAAGGGCACGGCGTTCGGCGGCGCGCGCGGCCGCACCGACGTGCCCAAGATCGTCGACTGGTATATGGAGGGCAAGATCAAGATCGATGAGTTGATCACCCACCAGCTGCCCATCGAACGTATCAACGACGCGTTCGATCTGATGCACAAGGGTGAGTCGATTCGTAGCGTCGCGATCTTTTAGGCGGTCCGTCAACGATAGTGCTGTCAACCTTTGGGGGAACAACCATGAGTAGTCTCGCGATTCATCCGTCCGTGGATGGCGGCGTTCAGGCCGGTAAGAGCGGCTTTGCGGGCGGCACCTTGAGCTGCAAATGCAAAGACAATCCAGTCAAGGTCAAGCTCGACGGCGACGTGGCCTTCAATCATGTGTGTGGCTGTACCAAGTGCTGGAAGCCCGATGGCTCGCTGTTCTCGATGGTCGCGGTGATTTCGCGCGACAAACTCAAAGTCACCGAGAACGCGCAGAAGCTCAAGATCGTCGATCCGTCGGCGGTCATTCAGCGCTATGCCTGCACCGGCTGCGGCGTACACATGTATGGGCGCATCGAGAAGAAGGACCATCCATTCTTCGGGCTGGATTTCGTGCACACGGAATTGTCCAGCGAGAAAGGCTGGGCGGCACCGGAGTTCGCTGCTTTCGTTTCGTCCATCATCGAGTCGGGCGCCAAGCCGGACAACATGGGCGCGGTGCGCGCACGGCTGACAGAGCTAAAGCTGGCGCCTTACGATTGTCTGTCGCCGCCGTTGATGGATGCGATCTCCACTCACGTCGCCAAGTCCAAGGGATTGTTGGCGGCCTAGCGACTTCACTGTCGCTGCAGCTCGATCAAGACGCCGCGTAAGCTGGGGCTCGCGGCGTCTTGGCTCCGGTGAGTGCCGGCTCGCATTCATAAACGGAATACTGGCTATTTCGCAGACGTGTTGAGTGGCTGCCGGCCCAAGACTACGGTTGCGGGATGCTGTCCTCCGCACCAGGCAATACCCAGTCCGAGCGTCAGGCCTTCTATGCGCGCATCGGCGCCAGTCATCTCACGCCTTTGTGGGAGGTGCTGCACTCGCTGGTACCGCAGTCTCCTCGCAGTCCTTGCGCCACCGTGGGGTGGCACTACGACGAGGTGCGGCCTTACTTGATGGAAGCGGGGCGTTTGATCGGTGCTAAGGAAGCCGAACGCCGCGTGTTGATTTTCGAGAACCCTGCGCTGCGAGGCCACTCGTGCCTGACGCAGACCTTATACGCAGGCTTGCAGCTGCTGTTGCCGGGTGAAGTGGCGCCGAGTCATCGACACACTCAGTCGGCATTGCGCTTGGTGTTAGAAGGTGAGGGAGCGTACACGGCGGTCGATGGCGAACGCACCGTCATGCGACCGGGCGACTTCATCATCACGCCGTCGATGACCTGGCACGATCACGGCAACCCGGGCGACCAGCCGGTGGTGTGGCTGGACGGTTTGGACATTCCGCTGCTGCGTTTCCTGGATGCCGGCTTTGCCGAAAAATATCCCGACGACACCCATCCGGTAACGCGTCCCGAAGGCGATGCGAACGCGCGCTTCGGCGGCAATCTTGCGCCGATGGATTACACGCCACCGCGCGTCGGCGCGTCGCCCATCTTCAATTATCCGTATGCACAGACACGCGAGACCTTGACCAAGGTGAGTCGGGGAGCGTCGGTCGATCCGCATCATGGCCATGGCCTGCGTTTCTTGAATCCCACCACGGGTGCGGCCCCCATTCCGACCATCGGCGCCTGCGTGCAGTTGTTGCCGCCGGGCTTCAAAGGCCGACCGTATCGGGCCACCGACAGTCGGATCTTCTGCTGTCTCGAAGGCGAAGGCCGCATCGATACCGATGACTGGTCGTTCGAGTTCGCCGCGCGTGACGTATTCACTGTGCCGAGCTGGATTGCACATCGCCTGTCATCGCCGAGCGAAGCGGTGGTTTTCAGCTTCTCCGAGCGGCCGGTACAACAAGCTTTGGGATTGTGGCGCGAGGAGCGCATTGCATGAGCTATTTCTTGGATATTCAACCTGCGCTTGTGACCTTGCCAATCGTGGGATCGAGCAGTCTATTTCCGGTGCGTCGGGTTTACTGCGTGGGGCGCAACTACGCCGCGCACGCGCGTGAGATGGGCAAGGATCCGGATCGCGAGCCGCCGTTTTTCTTCATGAAGCCGGCCACGTCCATCGTGGCGGTGAACGGCAGCGAAGTCAGCATTCCTTATCCGTCGCAAACCAAAAATTATCACCATGAGATCGAGCTGGTCGCAGCCATCGGCTCGCGCGCCGAGAACGTGAGCGTCGAACAAGCGCTGCGTCATGTGTGCGCTTATGCCGTTGGCTTGGACATGACTCGCCGAGATGTGCAGCTTGCTGCACGCGACGCGGGGCGGCCGTGGGAGATGGGCAAGTCGTTTGCCTACTCTGCGCCCATCGGACCGCTGCATGACGTGACCAAGCTCGGCCATCCGAGCAGCGGTGCGATCTCCCTGACCGTGAATGATCAGGTCAAGCAACGCGCCGACTTGTCCGAGCTGATCTGGTCGGTGGCCGAGTGCATCAGTCATCTCTCGGCGCTCGATGCTCTCGAACCGGGCGACTTGTTGTTTACCGGTACGCCAGCCGGTGTGGGTGCCGTCGTCGCTGGTGACCGGCTGCACGGAAGCATCGAAGGCATCGGCGACCTTCGCATTCGCATCGGCTCGTAGGAGTCAGATACATGAACGCACGCGTGGAAATTCCTTGGCGAGGCGACAGTTTCAGTCGTGTTCCGTTCGATGTGTACTGCGACCCGAGAGCCTACGAGCAGGAGCTGCAGAGATTCTTTTATCGCGGCCACTGGTGCTACGTCGGGTTGGAAGTGGAAATTCCCAAGCCCGGCGATTTCAAGCGCAGCTGGATCGGCGAGCGCTCGGTCATCGTGGTTCGCAATCACGACAACAGCGTACACGTGGTGGAGAACCGCTGCGCCCATCGCGGCGTGCAGTTCTGTCAGGAAAACTTCGGCCAGGTGAAAGAGTTCATTTGTCCTTATCACCAATGGAACTACGACCTGACCGGCCGCTTGATGGGCTTGCCGTTCCGTCGCGGTGTGAAGCGCTCCGGCGTGGTTCAAGGCGGCATGCCGGCGGACTTCAAGACCGAAGAACATGGGTTGACCCGGCTCAAGGTCGCAACGCGCGGCGGGGTGATATTCGCCAGTTTCGATCACGATGTGCCGGCGTTCGAGGCGTTTCTCGGGCCGGACGTGCTCGGCTATTTCGATCGCGTGTTCAGCGGCCGGCCGTTGTCGCTGCTGGGCTATTCGCGCCAACGCATTCCCGGTAACTGGAAGCTGATGCAGGAGAACATCAAGGATCCCTACCACCCAGGACTGCTACACACTTGGTTCGTGACGTTCGGTCTGTGGCGGGCGGATCAAGAGTCCAAGATGGTGATGGATGCCACCGGCAGGCACGCATGCATGGTGTCCCGACGTAATAGCGGCGGCAAAAGCGAAGTGACCCAAGGCGTGTCCAGCTTCAAAGAACAGATGAAGCTCAACGATGACCGCGTGCTGGACGTGGTGCCCGAAGAGTTTTGGAACGGGCCGACGGTGGTGATGATGACGTTGTTCCCGTCGCTGATCATTCAGCAGCAGGTGAATTCGCTATCGACGCGTCACATCGTGCCACGGGGCGAAGGCGTGTTCGACTTCGTCTGGACCCATTTCGGGTTTGCCGACGATACGCCGGAGATGACGCGCCGCCGGTTACGACAGGCCAATCTGTTCGGCCCGGCGGGCTATGTGTCCGCCGACGATGGCGAAGTCGTCGAGATGGCGCAGCGAGGCGCGGCTCAGAATGTCGAGCAGGCTGCGATCAGCGAGCTGGACGGCCGCGACGTCCACAACACCGATCACATGGTGACCGAGACCTTGATCCGCGGCATGTACCGTTACTATCGCCAGGTCATGGACGCATGAACGCCCGCGCCGAACTGACTCTGAGCGAACGTTGCTTGTTAGCGCACGAGATCCAGGCGCTGTACGCCGAGTATTCGGCCTGCATCGATGAGCGTCGCTATTCGGAATGGCCGGAGTTCTTCACCGAGGACTGCGTCTATAAAGTCATTCCGCGAGAGAACCATGACCGCGGCCTGCCGCTGGCGACGCTTGCGTTCGAGAGTCGCGCGATGCTGCACGATCGAGTGGTTGCGATCACTCAGACGTTGTTTCATGCGCCGTACTATCAGCGGCACATCGTGAGTGCTGTGCGCATTACCGGCGGCGATGCCGACACGGTTCGTGCCGAAGCCAACTACGTGGTCGTTCGCACCAAACAGAACGAGCCGTCCGAGGTGTTCAACGCCGGCCGTTACATCGACGTGCTGGTTCGGGAGCAGGGCGCCTGGCGCTTTCGGCAGCGCTGCTGTGTGTTCGACAGCGAGTTGATCCCGAACTCCATCATTTATCCGATTTGACGGGAGACGCAGTGAGCAACCCACTGGCGCGACGCAGAGTCGCGTGTCTGCAAGATGTTCCGGATGGCGAATGTATTGCCGTCGAGTTGGAAGACCGCGAGATCGCTCTATACCGTGTCGATTCGCAGGTGTTCGCCACCGACAATATTTGCACCCATGGTGCGGCTCGTCTATGCGATGGCTTTCTCGATGGCTATGCCATCGAATGTCCCATGCATCAGGGGGCGTTCGATATTCGCAGCGGCACCGTGCTGCGCGAGCCGGCGGAGGATCCGCTCGCGACTTATGCCGTGGAAGTCGATGAGCAGGGCGAGATCTACATCGAGCTGCCCGCGTGAGTCGAAGTTACTCGGGCCAGTGGCCGGAGTAGCCAGCCTCGCGTGACAACTGACCGCAGGTTTTTACCAGCGCGTGCAAAGCTGGGTGATTCGAGCCCAGCTGCTTCTCCGGGCCCATCAAGCACAAGGTGGCGACTGCTTCGCCATGCGTGTTCAAGATCGGACTGGCGATGGCGCGGATGCCTGGCGACACGTCGACCGCAACGACTGAATGGAACTGGGTGCGCACTTTCTCCGCGAGCCGACGGACTTCGCCGGCCGTGCGTGGTGTGGAAGGAGCGAGGTCGTATCCCACATTGAGTTTGAGCTCGCGCTCAACCACATGCCGTGTGATCTCTTCGGGCAAGAAGGCCACGAATACCTGGCCCGACGCCGAACGCAACGTCGGCACGATGGAGCCCAACGCCAGCGAGATGGTGATCGGCGGGCTGCACTGCTGAAAGCGCACGATGGTGGCACCTTGATCGCCGAAGATGACGATGACGCCCAACAGTCCGTGCTCGGCCACCAGGCGCTTCAATTCACGCGGCGCCAGTTCCATCACATCCAATCGCGACAGCGCCGACAAGCCTACTTGCAGAGCGAGCCGGCCCAAGTCGTAGCGCGCCGTGTCCTGATCCTGTCTGAGCAGCCCGGAGCGAACGAAGCTCGCCAGGTAGCGGTGCACGTTACTCGGCGCCATGCCCACCAACTCGCTGATGGTTTTCAGGGGCAGGGCGCTGTCGTGCGAGGCCAGGACCTGCAGGATGCGCAGGCCGACATCGATGGATTGCACCCCCCGGCTTTCCTTGGGCCGACTTTCCTTGGGAGCAGGGGTTTTCCTTTTTTTGGGGGTCATACGCATCTGGGGCAGTGGTTGCGGGCGCCATTATCGGGCCAGGGGCAACGAAACTCCAACCAGCCAGCGGTTATCAAATGGACAACACGATTACCATTTGACAAACGAATTGTGTAATGGATTAATCGGCTCATGTCAGGCGCAATCATCCGCAACGATCTGGCTCGGCCGCCCACTCCGCTGCGAGCGTGGTTGGCAGTCATCGTGCTGAGCGTGTGCTATGTGTTTTCGCTGCTGGATCGCTTGATCGTCAGCCTGCTGGTCGAGCCGATGAAGCACAGCCTGTCGCTGAGTGACGTACAGATCGGCCTGTTGCAAGGTTCGGCGTTCGCCATCTTCTACGCCACCATGGGAGTGCCGCTCGGGCGCCTCGCGGACCGGGTCAATCGTCGCAATATGATTGCTTGGGCCATCGCGTTTTGGGGGCTGTGCACGGCAGCCAGTGGCTTGGCACGTGGCTTCGTAGGCTTGCTCGCGGCACGAGTTGGCGTTGGCGCTGGCGAGGCCGCGCTTACGCCGGCCGCCTATTCAATCATCGGCGACAGTTTCAAAGGGGATCGGCTCGGCCGCGCGATGGGCGTGTACACCGTGGGTGGCGCCATCGGTAGTGGCATCGCTCTGTTGATCGGCGGAGCCGTGTATCGACGTATCGAGGCGATGGGGCCGCTGCTGTTGCCGGGCGTGGGAGAGTTGCTGCCGTGGCAGACCACATTGGTAGTTGTGGGCTTGCCGGGTCTATTGCTGGCGCTCGCGGTTCGGTTGCTCGTTCACGAACCGGTGCGCTCGACCGCTGTCACCGACACAAATTTCACCGCAGTCCTCAGCACGATTCGAGGGAAGGCGCATTTGTATGTGCCCGCATTCGCTGCCTATGCGGCCATCGCTGGATTGGCCTATGGATTCGTCAGCTGGGCGCCGACGTTTTTGTCTCGCACATTTTCATTGGGACCCGCCGAAGTAGGTGCGAAGTTCGGGCCGGTGATGTTGGTTGCAGGCTTGCTGGGCCCGTTGGTCGCCGGAACGGTGTCTGACCGCTTGCATGCCCGACACGGCGTCAACGCACCGTTCTTGATGATGAAGATCTTTCTGGTGCTG